>CAYHES010000131.1:0-7165 GCA_964355495.1 uncultured Acidiferrobacterales bacterium | reverse complement strand
ATTTGAGGAAAGCAAGCCTGCACAAAAATAATCATATTACTGAGGAGAACGCTAAATAGTGCGCACCGCCGTGTCGATTAAGTCCCTTCTCCCTCCGGGAGAAGGGCAGGATGAGGGGGAGTTTTACAGCTATTTTTCCCTCACCCTAACCCTCTCCCTGAGGGAGAGGGAACACAACAATGTGCACTATTTGCCGGTCGGGTCAGCATGAACCACGCCGCCATCTGTGCACGCCTGCCGCACGCCGGGCGCATGTGTCTGCTGGAGCGCCTCGAATTCTGGGATGGCGATTCCATTACCTGTATCGCCACCTCGCATCGCGACGCGGACAACCCGCTGCGCCGCGGCGGCCGCCTGCATGCGGTCGCGGGTGTCGAATACGCCGCCCAGGCGATGGCGCTGCACGGCAATCTGCTGTCCGCGCCTGTCCTGAGCCTGGTCGAAGGGACTGACACACCGACCGCCATGGATGGCGGCCGCTTCGGGCTCCTGCCCTCTCGCGGCATTACTCCATCCCTGGAGGGCAGAAGTGCCGGAAACGCAGGAGCAGTTTTCCGGCCGCCGGCCATCGGGTATCTTGCCAGCGTGCGCGACCTGAAACTCGATCTCGAAGACCTCGGAACCGTTGCGGAAGACCTGCGTGTCACGGCGCGCCGCCTGAGTGGCGACGCCAGCGGGTTCATTTATGAATTTGAAATTCGCGCCGGTGCGCGCGCCGTGTTGAGCGGGCGTCTGGCGGCCAAGCTGCTGGCAGCGGGAGCCGTGGCATGAAGCGCGCGCTCATCACCGGCGGCAGCGGCGGCATCGGCGCGGCCATTGCCCGGCGCCTGGCACGCGATGGCCTGCATGTGATCGTGCACGCCAACCGCAACCGCGAACGGGCCGAGGCCGTGGCCGGGGAAATCCGCGGCGCCGGCGGTTCGGCGGAAACCACCGCCTTCGACGTGGCGGACGGCAAGGCCAGCGCACAGGCACTGGAAACCCTGCTCGCGGCCGGCCCCATCCAGGTGCTGGTCAACAACGCCGGTATTCACGACGATGCCCCGCTGGCCGGCATGACCTTTGAGCAGTGGCACAAGGTGGTGGATGTCACGCTGCACGGGTTCTACCACGTCACCCAGCCACTGCTTCTGCCCATGCTGCGCACCCGCTGGGGACGCATCATCAGCATATCCTCGATCGCCGGCGTCATCGGCAATCGCGGCCAGGCCAACTACGCCGCCGCCAAGGCCGGGCTGCACGGCGCCTCCAAGTCGCTCGCCTTCGAAGTGGCGTCGCGCGGCGTGACCGTGAACGTCGTGGCGCCCGGCATCGTGCAGACGCCGATGGCGCAGGCGGCGTTCAGCAAGGAGCAGATCGACGCCCTGGTGCCGGTGAAGCGCGCCGGTACACCCGACGAGGTGGCGGCGCTGGTCGGTTTTCTCGCCTCGCCGGACGCCGGCTATATCACCGGCCAGGTAATTTCCATCAACGGCGGCATGGCATGAACAGCCGGCTGAACACCCGCCGCAAAGACGCAAAGAACGCAAAGAAATCATATTGTGTGGGTTCCGGTTCTCTTTGCGTTCTTTGCGTTCTTTGCGTCTTTGCGGCGGGTTTTTTTCTGTATTGAATAGCTGAACCAGAAGATTTCCCGTGTCCAACTTCGCCGTCGTCATTCCCGCCTACAACGAGGCCGCGACCATTCGCGACATCGCCGCGCGCGCGCTCAAGATTTGCGCGCAGGTCATCGTCGTGGACGATGGTTCCATCGACGCCACCTTCCAGGCGCTCGACGGTTTGGCCGTGCAGTTGCTGCGCAATGAGAGCAACCTCGGCAAGGCCGCGAGCCTGTGGCGCGGCGCGCAAGTCGCACTGACGTCCGGCGTGGACGCGGTCGTAACCCTGGATGGCGACGGCCAGCACGCGCCCGAGGATATTCCGCGCCTGATGGCGGCGGTGCGGCAGAGCCCCGGCAGCATCGTGATCGGCGCGCGCCTCGCCGACCGCGCCGCGATCCCGAAGACGCGTTACGTCGCCAACCGCATCGCCGCGTTCTGGGTGTCCTGGGCCTGCGGCCAATTCCTCGACGACAGCCAGTCTGGCTTCCGCGTCTACCCGGCCGAGTTGTTCCGCAAACTCGCCATCCCGCACGGCCGGGCGCGCGGCTTCGTGTTCGAGAGCGAGATACTGATCGAGGCGGCGCGCCTCGGCTATCGCTGTATCATGGCGCCGATCGCGGCCGTTTACCGTCCCGGCATGCGCGCCAGTCACTTCCGGCCGGTGCTGGACGCGGTGCGCATCACGCGCATGATCGCCTGGAAACTGCTGTCGCGCGGTCTGTACCCGCGCGGGTTCTATCGGGCCTTTCTGAAGCCCGGCGCACGCGCCTGAGCGCGGTTGTTGCCTGCCGGGCTTTTTTGTGTACCATGATTTGGCATCCTTGTGCGTCACCACAAATCAGGAGGAAGTGCCATGCTGAGAAAAATCGTTTGCCTGTTCGCGGTCCTGCCATTCGTTGCGCTGCTGGCGGCGCCGGCGCACGCCGGCAAGCACGACCCGCTCTACACGCCGGACCCGATCCAAGTCCCGGCCGGCAAGAGCGGCGAGGACGTGAAAAAGGCTGTCAAAAAGGCATTTTTCAGCAAGGGCTGGCAGACACGTGAGATCGGCCCCGGCCACGTCCAGGGCAAGTACGCCAAGACGGGCAAGAACGATTCGTATTCGGCGGTCGTGGACGTCAAGTTCGACAACAAGGGTGTGCGCATTGGTTACAAGGACAGTGAGAACCTGAACTACCAAAAGTCGGACAACATCATCCACGGAACCTACAACCGGTGGGTCAAGAGCCTCGAAAGGGAGATTCGCGGCAATCTGGGCGCCTACTGACCCGCGCTGTCTGTGCGTACTCCAGCCCCGCTGTTTCGGCAGCGGGGCTTTTTTGTCTTCGACCGGCAGGCGCGCCAGCGCGTAGGGCGGAATAGCGAAGCGTATTCCGCCGGATGGTTCTTGATGGTTGTCGATCGGCGGGTTACGGCGCGCCCCTCACCCCTTGCCCTCTCCCGCTTGCGCGGGAGAGGGGGAGTTGGTGATGTGACGACATTAATATTGGCGCCTAACCCGCCCGACGGTGTTGCTGGTGTAGTGCGTAGGGCGGAATAGCGAAGCGTATTCCGCCAGATGGTTCTTGATGATTGTCGATCGGCGGGTTACGGCGCTGCGCGCCTAACCCGCCCTACGGTTTTGTTTATACGGGGGGATTTATACCCAGTACGCCGCCGAGGTTATGGTCTTCGAGGTCAGGGCCATGAGTTGCCGAACCGGTTCGGGCAGGGTGGCGCCACCCGCGGCCAGTGCGGTGGTGGCGTGGCGCGCCTCGTCCGCGCGCATCTGTTCGAGAATCGCGCGGCTCTTCGCATCCTGCTCCGGCAGGCGCGCGAGATGCGCGTCCAGATGCCGGATCACCTGATGTTCGGTTTCGGCCACGAACCCGAGACTCCACTTGTCGCCGGCAATGCCGGCCAGCGCGCCAATCGCAAACGATCCGGCATACCACAACGGCGCGAGCATACTCGTGTGCGTGCCGAGTTCGCGGATGCGCTCTTCGGTCCAGGCGAGGTGATCGTTCTCCTCGACGGCCGCCTGTTCCATCTTGTCGCGCACCGTCGGCAGGCGCGCGCCCAGCGCCTGGCCCTGATAGAGCGCCTGCGCCGAGATCTCGCCGGCATGATTGACGCGCATCAGCCGGCCGGCCAGTTCGCGCTCGGCGGCCGTCAGCCCGGCCTCGGCCTGCGCGGCGGCCGGGTTCGGGCGTGATGGTTGCGGTGCCGGTCCGAGGGCGGTGCGCAGCGCCTGATCGAGGCCGTGTATGAACTGGTCGAACGGCGAAACCTGGCGGGTAGTCATGGCTTTACCTTACCGGAAGCTTCGTGACGCTGACAAGCGCAGTAGTGTGTTCCGAGAATCCGACCATCGTGCATGCCGCCGGTGGTGCGTGGGACGCACCCTACAAAATTGAGGTAGGGTGCGCTTGCGCACCGATCCACTGCTCCGGGAAAATCGTCACGCCGGTTTCAATCGTAACTGCCGTTCGAATAGCACGACCGGGTGCGTGACCTCGATGTTCAACCCCTGCGCGCGCAGGCCGGCACGCAGGTGCAGGGCGCAGCCGAGGTTGGCGGTGGCCAGTACCGCCGGCTGGAGCTGTTGCAGGTGCGCGAGCTTGTCGGCGCGCAGCAGTTCGGCCATGGCCGGTTGCCGCAACGGGTAGGCGCCGGCGCCGCCGCAGCACAGGTGATTTTCCGCCAGTGGCACGATGCGCGCGGCGGGGATGCGCCCGAGCAACGCATACACCGCCTGTTCCGCGCGCAGTACATTGCGCAGGCTGCATGGATCCTGCACGGCAATCGTCACTGGCAGCGGTGCGAGCGTCATGCACTCGGGCAATGCGACGTCGGCCAGAAACTGGTGGATGTCCAGTATCTGCACGCACCGCTCGTTCCCGACGCGGGTTACCTCCGCCATCCCTGGCGTCGTGCCCGTGGCGTCATGCTTGCCGGAGTCGGCGAGCACCGCGCCGCACCCGCTCGCGACCGTGATGACCGCATCCACGCCGGCCGCGCGAAACGCAGCGTGGTTGTGCCGGGCGAGCGCCCGCGCCTGTCCGGGCTGCCCCGCCTCGCGTTGCAATGCGCCGCAGCAGGTTTGATTTTGCGGAATCACGACATCGAAGCCGAGGCGCGTGAGCAGGCGGAGCGCGGCCGCGAGCGTGTCGGCATCCAGCACGCGCGCAACACAACCGAGAAACAGCGCCACGCGCCCGCGCCGTGTTCCCTGGGCGGGATGGAATGCCTGTGACGGCAGGGCCGCTGGCAGTGTCGGCAGGAGCGATTCCAGGCGCCGCGCGCGCAGCAGGCGCAGCACGCCGCTCGCGCGCACCAAGTGTTGCAGCCCGCTGCGCTGGTACAGGCGCAGCACGGCGCCGCTTGCTTCCAGCAGGCGCGGATGTGCAGCCAGGCCGAGACCGATGCGCGTCTGCCATGCCGCCGGTTGTTGTGTGCGGACGAGCGCGCGCCCGGCCTCGATCAGTTGGCCGTAGCGCACGCCCGACGGACAGACGCGTTCGCAGGCGCGGCAGCCAAGACACAGGGACAGATGCGATGCGAGCCGCTCGCTGGCCGGCAAGGCGCCGCTCGCGAGCGCGCGTATCAGCACCACGCGTCCGCGCGGCGATTCGTTCTCGTCACCGGTCTTGCGGTAGGTCGGGCAATGCGGCAGGCACAGGCCGCACAGCACGCAACGGTCCGCCTCTTCCAAGGTCCATTGCGCCAATCCGGGCGCCATTATTGGCGCCATGGACTTTAACGGCGCCTGGACGGGAAAGCGCGCGCCGTGAGCGGCGGGGCGATCATCGAGCGGGGCGCGGTCGGACATGGGCGGTGGGCAGCTTCGAGCAAAAGAGATAGTCTATCTCCAATCGCTTTCTTTCACGCCGCGGTGACGCAAACCATGTCCGAAGCCCATTACCGCTACCATGTCTTTTTCTGCGTCAACCAGCGCGAAGGCGGCAAACCGTGCTGCGCCGACAAGGGCGCGGTCGCCATGCGCGACTATGCCAAGGACCGGGTGAAGGCCCTCGGCCTCGCCGGCCAGGGCCGGGTACGCATCAATCAGGCCGGCTGCATGGATCGCTGTGCGCAGGGTCCGACCATCGTGGTCTATCCAGAGGGCGTCTGGTACAGCTATGCGGGCAAGGAGGACATCGATGCGATCATCGAGGAGCACCTGGTGCACGGCCGGCCGGTGGAGCGGCTGAAAATCTGACTAGTGTAGTGCTTCATTCTGTTTGGTACTCATAACTTCCCGGAGCCCCCTGTAGGCCGGGCTTTAGCCCGACATGTCGGCCTGAAGGCCGACCTACATGACGAACAAGCAATGTTCCGTCAATTGTGAAGCACTACAGGGAACCTCTAAAAATCCCCTCTCCCTCCGGGAGAGGGTTAGGGTGAGGGATGTAAATACATGAATTAAATATCCCCTCATCCTCGCCTTAGTGAATGAAGCCCCATTCACTAGCAGCCTGTCGGACTTAGCCTGAACCGATCGAGAAATGATGAATTATTCTATGCGAAAGTGTCCGACATAGATGATTAAACGTATCAGGGTGGCCTGTGTGCGTTTTCTTTGACACCGAACAGACAACTGTGTGCAAATTCATCGTTCGTGCCACCTGTGGAATCGTACGAAGATTTTTTGTTAAGTCCGACAGGCTGCTAGGGAGAAGGGATTACCAATTTTTAGAGGTTCCCTACACTAGCTCATCGAAAACGCATCCACTGTTCGGGTGGGGCCCTGCCCCAGCATTTATGAGCAACCCAGCGTGATGTTCCGGTCGGTGCGTGGAACGCACCCTACTTCAAAAAAGCGCAGCAGGGTGCTTTCATTCCCTCCCCTTCAAGGGGAGGGCTAGGGTGGGGATGGGTTTAGACGTCGCACAAGAACCCCATCCCCCTCCCAGCCTCACCCTTGAAGGGGGAGGTGAGAAAGTGAAGGGTCGTCCACCCATGAATGTCCGTCATGGTTTCGTCAGTCCCACCGGCGTTTTTTTGTCGCATGCCACCGACCAGGCTACGCCGGCTTAATCAGAAGCGCGGTGAACTGCCTGGCCAGAAACCTGTACCGGCCGATTTTTCCACCTGCTCGGTAACAGTCGATTTAGAACAATAACTATTGTTCTAAACAGGTTATGAGTTAGTGACCACCCGCAATCCACGTGTTGGCAGTTAAATGCTGTTGACGCCGATATATACATTAGTGTTTAATCATATGCAGATGAAGTAGCAGGTAGCGGCAAATTTCAGGCTGGCGTGGAATTTGCTTAAGTTATCGCCTATCAAGGTTTTGGCAGCCAGCGCCGACAAGCTGGATGCCGCAAGGCTCCTCCATCCTCCTAGTGGTGGTTCGGGCGTGGTTCACACCGCGCCCTTTTTTTTGCCTGTTATTAAAGTCAGGAAAAAGGGAAAAGGAGAAAGACCGGTTTATTCTCCGGTACTCGCTGTCCGGCAGACCGCACAGACGGCGAATGGCCCAATTTCTTTTCTCTTTTCTCTTGTCTCTTTCCCCTGCTTTTAGGTAATATGCCCGGCTCTTTTGGGGCAGGTTTGCAAGGAATTTCGTCATGACAGCC
>CAYHES010000130.1:0-7204 GCA_964355495.1 uncultured Acidiferrobacterales bacterium | reverse complement strand
CAGTGGACGCGGCGAACTTCCGACGCTGACGGCCGCCGAACCGGCCGGCGCGGCGTCGGCGATTTCCGGCGAGGCGCTGTTTTGCGGTCTGTATCTCAATGAACTGCTGTTGCGTT
Organism: uncultured Acidiferrobacterales bacterium; assembly: GCA_964355495.1. GTDB lineage: Bacteria > Pseudomonadota > Gammaproteobacteria > Acidiferrobacterales > UBA6901 > UBA6901. Next base: position 7,088 of record CAYHES010000130.1, on the reverse strand, counting down.
TGTTGCACCGGCATGACCCGCATGAGCGCCTGTTCGAAAGCTACAGCGAAGCGCTGGGCCGACTCGGCGAAGGCCGGGATACGGAGGCCGCATTGCGTGTGTTTGAGAAGCGCCTGCTCGAGGACATCGGTTTTGGTCTGGTGCTCGATCATGATGTCCAGGATGGCGCGCCCATACAGCCAGGGCATTTATATCGATACATTCCAGAACGCGGTCCCGTGCCCGCGCATGCCGCGGATGGCGAAGGCATTGCCGTACAGGGTGCCAGCCTGCTGGCATTGGCGTGTGAGTGCCTCGTCGATGAAACTGTGCTGCGTGAAGTGAAGTTTTTGATGCGTGCCCTGCTGGCGCGTCACCTCGGCGAACGGCCGTTGACCAGCCGCGGCCTGTTTCGTCCGCGCTCTGTGCGGAATGCGCTAGAATACCCGCCGACCATGACCGATGCGGAAAGGAGCAAGCGGTGATCAGGCTGGGCGTGAACATCGACCATGTGGCGACATTGCGCCAGGCGCGCGGCACGCGCTTTCCGGACCCGGTGCAGGCGGCGATCGAGGCCGAGCAGGCCGGCGCGGACGCCATTACCCTGCACCTGCGCGAGGATCGCCGCCACATCCAGGAGCGCGATGTCGAACTGCTGAGTTCAATACTGCAAACGCGCATGAATCTGGAAATGGCCGTGACCGAGGACATGGTCGCGATGGCGGTGCGCCTGCGGCCGGCGGAATGCTGTCTGGTACCGGAGCGTCGCCAGGAACTCACGACCGAGGGCGGTCTGGATGTGGTCACGCACGAGAAGAAAATCAGCGCGGCCTGCGAGCGTTTGGCGGAGGCCGGCGTGCGCGTGTCCTTGTTCGTGGATGCCGAGGCCGCGCAGATCGATGCCGCCCTGCGTAGTGGCGCGCCGGTGATCGAAATCCATACCGGACGTTATGCAGACGCCCCGGGTGCCGACGAACGCGGTGAAGAGCTGGCGCGCATCGAACTGGGCGTGCAGCAGGGTCTGGATCTGGGGCTGCAGGTGAATGCCGGGCACGGCCTCAACTATCACAATGTCCAGGCGCTCGCGGCCATCCCCGGCATCGCCGAACTCAATATCGGCCACGCGATCGTGGCGCGCGCGCTGTTCAGCGGCTTGCAGGAAGCGGTGCGCGAGATGAAGCGGCTGATGCGCGAGGCGCGCGCACGGTGATCTTCGGCATCGGCACGGACATCGTGCGCGTGGCGCGCATGCAGAAGAACATCGAGCGCTACGGCGAGAAATTCGCCGAGCGCATTCTCACGCCGGCCGAGCTTGCCGAGTTCCGAAAGGAATCGCGCCAGGCGCATTTCCTCGCCAAGCGTTTTGCCGCCAAGGAGGCCGCGGCCAAGGCCATGGGCACCGGTTTCCGCGACGGCCTCATGTTGCACCATATCGGCGTTACGCACGATGCCGCCGGCAAACCGCAACTCGCGTTTACCGACCAGGCCGCCGAATTCGTGCAGGCCAATCGGATTACCAGTGTGCACGTGAGCCTGGCGGACGAGGAAGACCATGCGGTTGCGTTTGTAACCCTTGCGACCGGGTAGGCCAAGGGTGTTCTGATTTATATGATTTTTCGCCGCAAAGACGCAAAGGGCGCAAAGAATTTCCTGGTTTTGTAATCGTGAGATTTTCTTTGCGCCCTTTGCGTCTTTGCGGCAAGCGGTATTATTCAGGCCTTCCCTGAAAGATTACTTCTTGCGCCGCGGCGGGCTGTAGCCGGCCGGCAGCTTGCCGAACTCACCTTCGCTGAACAGAAATCCGAGCATGTGTTGCTCGATCACCACCATGCTTGCCGGGTCGGCGGTACTCATACCGATGTCGTTGATCAGAACGGTGAGGTGCGTTAACCAGCGCTGCCAGGCTTCGCGCGAGATATTCCCGTAGATGCGCTGGCCGAGCGGGCCGGGATGAGGCGGGAAGTCGAGGCCTTCGGCCTCGCGTTGCAGAACATGGCAAAAGACAATACGTGACATGTGGTTTTCCTGTGGTCGATTCGCTCATTGTACCGGATAGACGCCGATTCCAAGAGCCTGGCGCGGTGTCTCGTTGGCGCAGATGGGCACACATTGCTAGAATGTCGGCATTCAGCCAACTCATCGGAGTCGCCACATGTCAGCCCTAGCCCAGACCGAACCCATGGATGTAAGTGCCAAGACCTTGTTACAGATCACGGCTTCCGCCCGCACCAAGCTGGCCGAGCTGCTCGCCGAGGCCGGCAATGAGGCATCTGCCATTCGCGTGTTTGTTTCCGGCGGCGGTTGCGGTGGCATGGCTTTCGGCATGACCTACGCCGACCAGACGACCGAATACGACCATGTCATCGAGACACCGGAACTCAAGGTCGTGGTGGATGCTGTGGCCCTTAACTACCTGAATGGCGCCGAGATCGATTTTACCGCCGACAGCCTCAACCCGGCATTCATTTTCCGTAATGCCTACCAGGCCCCCAAAACCGGTGGCGGTGGATGCGGCAGCGGCGGTTGCGGCGGCGGGGGTTGCGGTCGCTAAACCGCGCGTCCTGCTGGTCGCGCCGCGCGACAGTTATCGCACGGCGCCGTACATCGCGGCGGCGCGCAAGCAAGGCGTCGATCTTCTCATTGCGTCCGAGGGCAAGCATGCCCTCTCCGGACTGGATGTGCCTGGCGTGCAGGTCAACCTGCGCGATGCACCGGATTCCCTGCGGGCGGTACTCGCAGCGGCACAGGAACAACCGTTCGTTGGCGTTGTCGGCACGGACGATGCCAGCACCGAGCTTGCCGTGCTGGCCAGCATACGCCTGCAGCTTCCACACAATCCACTTCGCTCGGTGCGCCTCGCGCGCCGCAAGGACCTGGCACGCGGCCATCTGGCGCGCGCCGGTGTGCCGGCGCCCCGCCACTGGCAGATTGACCTGACAGGACCGCTCGCACCGCAACTCACGGACGTGACGTTCCCCTGTGTGGCCAAACCGGTGGCGTTGTCCGCGAGCCGCGGTGTGATTCGCGCCGATGACCGCGTACAGCTTGAGCAGGCGATTGGGCGTATCGCCGACATGCTCGCCGATGTTCCGGAACGTGAAGAACGCGAGACGCTGCTGATCGAGGAGTTCATTTCCGGGACCGAAGTTGCCATAGAAGGATTGCTCAGCAACGGGCACCTGGAAATTCTCGCCATTTTCGACAAGCCCGATCCGCTCGATGGTCCGTACTTCGAGGAAACCTACTACACCACGCCGTCGCGACATGCGCCCGATATCCAGGCGCAGATTGCGGCGCGCGTTGCCGAGGCCTGTGCGGCCTATGGCCTGCGCGAGGGACCGATCCATGCCGAATGCCGCATCAACCATGCCGGTGTCTGGATTCTGGAAGTAGCGGCACGCACCATCGGCGGTCTGTGCGGACGCCTGCTGCGCTTCGGTACCGGTTATGGCCTCGAAGAACTGGTACTGCTGCATGTTCTCGGCAAACGTCCGGATACGCGCCGCGAGACCGGCGGGGCAGGCGTGCTGATGATTCCGATTCCACAAGCCGGAATCCTGCGGCGCGTGGAAGGCGTACTGGCGGCACAGCGCGTGCCGCACATCGAGGAAGTCGTGATCGATGTGCGCGAGGGTTACGAACTCGTGCCGCTGCCGGAAGGGGCGAGCTATCTCGGCTTTATCTTCGCGCGCGCGGCGTCACCGGCCGAGGCCGAGGCGGCGCTGCGCGCGGCGCATGCGTGTCTGCGCGTCGTGGTGGCGCCGCTGTGGAAAGGCGGCGTGGTGCATGCCGCCGCGTCCTGACCCGGACGACTTAAATTTCTCTAGATCTTTGGCGCCTTGGGCCGCGACGCCTTCTTTTTCTTGCCGTCAGCGTCTTTGACCAGAACTGCCTGATAACCCATTACGGTTGCGGCTCCAGCCAGAAGCAGCCCGAGCAGAATCAGGAACGGTCCTGCCGGCGCAAGCGGGCTGGCGAGCAGCTTGGCGGCAAACGGGAGCTGCAGGGCGGCAGCGAGAAACAGCACGCCGGAGTGCAGCAGCGTGCCGACAATGAAGGTCCAGCTGATTATCTGCTTGAAGATCACCGGTACAGCGAGGAAGGCGAGCAGGATGCCGACCGCGATGTTTAGCAAGGCTTCGAGATTGCCGTGCGCGTGCGGGCCAGCCTTGATCGCATCCACCGGCTGCTCGGCGTTGAGGCGCGCGGACAGTGCTAGCACGGCGTCGGCACTCGCCGTGGCGATCTGTTCGGCGCTCATCTTGTTGAGGTCGATCTCATAGTTGCTGGACTGGGCCTGTTGCAGGGCGCCGAGTCGTTCCTGTTTGACGTCCTCGCTGGCCGCAACTTCCGGGTACAGTTTCACGATCATGTAGGGCCCCAGCGAAGCCGTGAGCACCAGGTAAAAAAATCCAAAAACGATATTCTTTTTTCCGATCATGGGAATACTCCGTGGGTAGCGTATGGGAACTGGCGAGACTGATTTTCTGCACGGCTCACGTTAACGTGCTGTATAGGAGAGAAACAAGAACAAGGGGACGGGTGCGTGCGGGCATCCGACCTGCTGTCCGCGGTTGTGTGAACCGCGGACAGAAAGCGAATCTGGCTCCCCGGGACGGACTCGAACCGCCGACCCAGTGATTAACAGTCACTTGCTCTACCGACTGAGCTACCGGGGAAGATAATGGCTACTTTTCCAGACGCCGTTATTGGCGCAATGGACTTTGTGCAAGCGTGCTTTCCCTAAATGCGGGAGGCGCGTATGGTACTGGCCGCCTCCGGGAGGGTCAAGGCGGTATTTATGCTGCGCTCAGGCCCCCGTGGGGCAGGCAATGACGCCGCCGCTTGCGTTCCGGGTGGATGTGCGTGGCCGGCCGCTGTTGGACACGATCACGGCCCGCGGGTCGCCTCGGCCGTGTTTGTCGCAGAACGTGAAACTGAGATTGGTGCCCGAAGCCATGCCGTTTGACTGGTAGGTGACGTGATCGCGGTGCGCGGAGGAGCGGATGTGCAGTCCCTCGATGGCGCCGAACATCCGGACTGCCGTTTCGTCGGCATCGAATTCGTGGTTGCCGTTGCGGTCGATGTAGAGCAGGTAGCCCTCTTCCCAGACTGCGCCATTGGCACCGCCATTGCGGCACACGCGGCCATTTGCGCTCGGGCAGAGCGTGGCCCGTTCGCCACGCTTGATGGCCTCGCTGCGCGCCAGGTGCAAGGCGGTGACCAGCGAGTTGACCGCGCCCGCCATGCGTTGGCTGGTGGTGAGGTGCTGAAACGATGGAACCGCAGCGGTGGTGAGCGTGCTGACGACGGTCAGGGTCACGAGCACATCGTACAGGCTGAAGGCGCGTTCGCGCCGCGGCAGGTGGGTTTTGATGCGAAAAACAGACTGCTGGCGCGAATCCTTCACGTTGGCTCACTCCCTTGAAAATTTCCACCGCCAATTAATCTCGGGGCAGGTGTCCCTGATCCATCAGGTCGAAGGTGCGAGCAGAGTGACCCTCTGTCTTGACCTTCGTGGAGTTATTATGCCGCGCCGCCGCCGGAAGGCAAGAGGCAGCCTTGTCCAATGACACATGAGCCTGAACCAAAGGGTGTGTTTCCACCGTGAGATGAGCCTGGAGGGGCGGAAGTTGGGATCATGGAGGCATGATCGTGACTTTACATACCCAGGGACTACGGACATTGGCACAGGTACGCACCTTTGTGTCGGGCAACGAGCCCATCTCGTTTACGCTGACGGATCGCCACGCCGCCCACGGCTGGATGGCCGGCACGCTCAGGCAGTTCGACTACGTGCGCTGCCAACGCGCCGACAAAGGCGTGCTGCGGCAGTACCTGCACAAGGTGACCGGGCTCTCCCGTGCGCAGGTCGCGCGCTGCATTACGCAGTTCACCGACGGCGGGCGCATCGAGGACAGGCGCCATGCGCCGGCCGTGCCGTTTGTGCGGCACTACACGGCCGAGGATATCCGTCTGCTGGCACAGGTGGATGCCCTGCATGGCACCCTATCCGGCACCACCACGCGCAAGCTGTGCGAGCGGGCGCTCACGGTGCATGGGGATGCCCGCTTCGAGCGGCTGGCGGGTATTTCCAACGGCCACCTGTACAACCTGCGTGGCCACAAGACCTATCAGTCCGTGCGCGGCGCATTCGACAAGACCCGTCCGACCCGGATCAACATTGGCGAGCGGCGCAAACCCTTTCCGGACGGCTGTCCCGGCTACCTGCGCGTGGACAGCGTGCATCAGGGCGACCTGGACGGGATCAAGGGACTGTACCTCATCAATGCGGTGGATGAGGTCACCCAGGTTCAGGTGGTCTGCGCCGTGGAGCGCATCAGCGAGTTGTTCCTGCTGCCGGTGCTGGAGGCCATGATGGATGCGTTTCCGTTTGTCATTGCGGGTTTCCACAGCGATAACGGTTCGGAGTACATCAATCATCAGGTGGCAAAACTGCTGGAGAAACTGCGCATTGAGCAGACCAAATCGCGCTCGCGCCCTACCCCCGACAATGCGCTGGCAGAAAGCAAGAACGCCTCGACCGTACGCAAATACCTGGGTTACAGCCATATCCCGCAACACTTCGCCAGCCGGGTGAATGCGTTCACCACCGAGGTGCTGTCGCCTTACCTGAACTTCCACCGTCCCTGTCACTTCCCCACCGAATACACGGACAAGAAGGGACGGCGACGCAAGCGCTACCGCTATCAGGACATGATGACCCCCTACGAGAAGCTCCGCTCATTGCCGAAGGCGCCAAGCCATCTCAAGCCGGGAATAACCCTGGAAAAACTGGATGCCATGGCCGCCGAATGCAGCGATAATGACGCCGCCCAACGCCTCAACGAGGCTCGGGCAAAACTCTTTCAATTGATCAACAAGACCCAACAACGCACCGCCTGAGCAATAACTCATAAACACCATCGTTCAGGCTCATGTCTGGATTGGAAAATACTGAGGCCAGAATATTGTGTGCCAGACGCGGCGAAATGCCGGCTGAAATCAGGCGTCGGCGTGGCCGAGGAGATTCTCGAGACGGTCAAGCGCCTGGTCCAGTTTCTCCGGGCTGGTGGCAAACGACAGGCGCATATAACCCTCGGCGCCGA
>CAYHES010000129.1:0-7214 GCA_964355495.1 uncultured Acidiferrobacterales bacterium | reverse complement strand
TTCAGCGCCAGTTCGCCGAGATCGAAGTTGCCGCCGAGGTCGTCCACGATGTTGAGCGCGTCACCCTTGCCGCGTTCGTAGGCGCGGTTGAGCGCGACCTCGAAATCATCGGCGCTCAGCGACTGCGGCTGAACCGGCTGACCGAGGGCGCGCTGCACCTCCACGAGTATGGCGCTGGCGATCTCCGGCCGGGTCCAGACCTCGACGCCGTTGTCGAGCAGGCGCGCCGCGATCACGCCGTGGCGCTTGGCGAAGTTGTACGGCAGCCGCTCCGTCCAGTACGGATCGAGCTTGGTGAAGTCGGCGGCGGTCACGGACATAAGGGAAGCTCTGAATAATTCACAAAGGTAAACCCCCGGCCCTGCCGGGGGACTCACAAAAGTTTGACCTATGCGGCGGTCAAGTTCCTATCAAGCCGCCTCAAAGTGACTTTCCCTCCCCTTCAAGGGGAGGGCCAGGGTGGGGATGGGGTGGCCTCGGCGCGTGCAAGACACACCCATCCCCCTCCCAGCCTCCCCCTTGAAGGGGGAGGAGCAAAACCATTCGCCGCCTTCAGGCGGCTCATGCTGTGGTGGCGCCTTTGAGGCGCTCACCGAATAAGTCCCCGGCTTTACCGGGGGCCATTTAACTCAAATGCAGGGTTGAGGCCGCTCTCGCGCATCCCTGCCCTTCGCGAAGCGAAACCTGCCGAACAGTATGATTTTGTTGGGTCCGCCGCTGGCGCGGCTTGACCCAACCTACATGAGAAGCGATTTTTAGAGTTTCCCATTAGCGGCGTGCTGGAATCAGTCCGTGGCAGCGTCGGGCGCCGCGTCGGGCTTGGCAGGCGCAGGAGCAGGCGCAGGCGCCTCGGCCGCGGGCTTGGCGGCGGACTCGCGCGGCTTGTCGGTGTCATCGCTGCGCTTCTTGTATTTCTTCAGCTCTTCCGCGGTTGGCTGCTTCGGGGCAAACCGGTCGAGCACATCCTGCCGGCCGACGTCCTGGGTGCGGGCGCGCAGATACTGATAGCGATCGGCCGTGACACCGTAACTTTCCTGCGGACCGTGGATTATCACCGGGCGCAGGAACACCATGAGGTTGGTGCGCTTGCCGGTTTTTTGCTTGTAGCGGAACAGTCCGCCGATCAGCGGCAACCGGCCAAGCAGGGGCACGCTCTGCTCGGTTTCGGTCTTATTATCTTCGATAAGACCGCCGAGAATGATGGTGTGTCCGTCATCCACGAGCACCTTGGTGTCGATCGAGCGTTTGTTGGTGATGAGATCCGAGGCACCGCTCACCGAGGTGCGCGCGACGTTCGATACTTCCTGGTAGATATCCAGCTTGATGGTTCCGCCCTCGGAGACCTGTGGCTTGATCTTGAGGGTCAGGCCGACGTCCTTGCGTTCGATGGTTTGAAACGGGTTGGCGGCCACGCCTCCGGTCGGCTGCGCGAAGCTGCCGGTTACGAACGGAACGTTTTGACCAACCACAATCTTGGCCTCGGCATTGTCCAGGGTCATGAGATTGGGCGTGGACAGGATGTTCGCCAGGCTGCGTTCCTCCAGCGCGCGCGCCAGTGCGCCGAGGCCGCGGATGACCGTGCCGTCCGGCAGCGTGACCTGCGGGCCGAGAAATCCGAGCAGCAGGCCGCCCGCGTTGCCAAACGCCGTCGTCGGGCTGGCGACCGCACCGATCAGGCTGGGATTGGCGCTGGGGAAATTCTGCACGCCCGCGACCGCGCCGCTGCGGGAGGGCGCGCCGCCGGCCCACTGCACGCCAAGCTCCTGGGAGGCATCGGTACTCATTTCCACGATGAGCGCCTCGACGTACACCTGGGTGCGGCGCACGTCGAGCTTCTCGATCACGCCGCGCAGGTTGTTGTAGGTCGCATCGGCGGCATTGATGATGAGGGCGTTGGTCGCTTCGTCCGCCTGCACGAGGGAAGCTTCGGCGGGTTTGCCGCCGGCGCCCACCGGTCGCCCGCCGGTGGCTGGGATGGCCGCGGCGGTCTGCGAGCGCGCCTCGCCCGCCAGCAGGCCACGCAGTACATCGGCGAGTTTCACGGCATCGGCGTTGCGCAGGTAGATCACGCGCGTCTGTCCGCCGCTCAGCGCCGGCACGTCGAGTTTGTCGACCAGGGAACGTACCTGGTTCACGCGACCGGGATTGTCGGCGCGCACCAGCAGGCTGTTGGTGCGCAGGTCCGGCACGATATTGAAGCGGTCACCGGCGCCACCCGGCTGTCCGGGCTGTCCTGGTTGTCCGGGTTGGCTCGCGCCCGGCAGCGACAGGCGCGTCACCAGGTCGGCCAGATCCAGTGCCGAGGCATGCCGCAGTGCAATGATGGTGACATCGCTGCTGACCGGCTGGTCGATCTTTTCCACGATGCGCAGCAGGCGCCGGATGTTGTCGGCGTAGTCGGTAATGATCAGCGCGTTGGCCTGATCGTAGGAGGACAGCTGGCTGGTCGGCGACATGAGCGGACGCAGCAGCGGAATCATCTGGGTGGCGGAGGTGTGCTGCACAACCAGCACATGGGTCATGATGCGCTCGCCGCCGCGCGGCTCGCCCACCATGCTGACCTCGGCATTGGCCTTGGCCTCGGTGGTGGGAATGATCTTGATGACACCGATACCTTCGACGGCCGTGAAGCCCTGCGCCTTGAGGGCGGAAAGAAAGATCTGATAGGCCGCCGTGGTGGTGACCGGGCGCGCGGAAATGATGGTGATCTGGCCTTTGACACGTGGGTCGAGCAGGAAATTGCGCCCGGTCATCTGCCCCACCGCCTTGACCACACCCTGAATTTCAGCCGCCTGGAAGTTCAGCAATACCTCGCCGGGCTTGAGCGCCGGGGCCTTGGGCGCACCGGCCGGCGCTTCCTGATTCGGTCTGGCCGGTTGTGCCGGTGCGGATGGCGGGATCTGTTGCGCGGCCTGTAGCGGCGTGCTGGCGCCTTTCGGCGCCGGGCGGGCTACCGGAGCGGGATCCTGCGCCACCGCCAGCGAGGCCGCTGCCAGCAGCAGGCTCGCCAGTCCGAGAGTCTGTGCGCGCTGCAAATGAGTTTTCATGATCATGGATTCGATTATTCGATATTGTATTGCAGGGATTCGGTGCGGCCGCCACGCGTGACTTCGATCGCCACATTGCCGACCCGGTTGATACCGCCGAGTTGCTGGTAGAGCTTCATCACTTCATCCATGTTGTTGATCGGCTGGCCGTTGACACTGCGGATGACGTCGCCGGTACGCATGCCAAGTTTCTCATAAACGCTGCCCGGCTGGATCTCGCGCACCAGAAATCCGCCGCCGGCGTTCGGTACCATCAGTGCCTGGCTCAGGAACTCGGGTTTCTGCATCTGTTGTGTCAGGGTGCTGCGCTCCACGGTGAAATTGCTGCCGCTGCCACGAATGCCGGACAGCGGTGCATCGTTGCGATACTGCGGAGACGTGACAATGGAACCTTCCGGCAGGGCCAGGTTGTCTTTGAGCACCAGGCTTTCGAGCGCGCCGCCGCGCCGCAACACAGCACGATCGGGATACACGGCATGCAACGTGGCGCCGGCCAGAATCTCGTCACCCAGGCCGAACGCGGTTTCATTGGCGCCGTTGATACTGATGAATGCGAAGTTGTTGGTGCCGCCGACCATGACGCCGGTCAGCACCAGATTGAGGCTGGTCAGGGGAATGCTGGATGGCGACATGCCCTGTCCGGCCGCGACATCCGCCTGGCCGAACAGATTGGCGCTGAGCAGTTGCCGCAATTCGGTTGCGCTGTCGGCGATCGGCGCCATGGGCCGCGCGTCGGTCTGGACCGGGGCGGGCTCCATCAGGCGCCAGCTCCATTGCGCCAGGCTGTAGGTCAGGAGCAGCAGCGCTATGACGTTGACGCTGACCGGTGTCCAACGGCTGGCGCCGATTCTTTCGATGAATTGCTCTGCCGCCGGCATCGTCAGGGTCATGGATGTTTTCGGGGGTCTCCGCCCTTGAGTCGTTAATCGAAGAACAAATACTATCTTATTGAAAAACGGGGGAAATGTCAGCCTTCCCTGGTCTGCCGGCAGACGCCATTCGGCCCTTTTAAAAATAGCCTATTCCGGGCCGTGTGCGCGCTGTGCTGGTATGAGACCTCCTGGCCGCGGGGAGTTCCGGATTTGCCGTTCTTCATCCTGGAAAAAAGCAGTCAGCCGCGGATAAACGCGGATATTCAATGCGCCGCCTGTATTCACCAGCCCGCCAAAAGGGTGAGTCATGCAGCGCGACGTGTGGGGATGCGCTTGATCTCCTCCCGCATGCGCCGCTCGGTGTGCCACAGGTCGTAGGCCGCCTGCATGCGCAGCCACAGCCCAGGCCCGTTGCCGCAGAACTTCCCGAGCCGCACGGCCATTTCCGGCGACACCGCCATGGTGCCCGACAGGATGCGGTGCAGGGTCTGGCGGCTGACGCGCAGCTCGCGCGCCGCGTCACTCACGGTCATGTCCAGTGCCGGCAGCACGTCCTCGCGCAGGAGTTCGCCCGGGTGGACGGGCGGGGTCTTGGGGGCTGCGGTCACCGGGTACTCTTTCGCTCGTGCCATGGGTCAGAACCTCTCAGTGATATTGTTCCAGGTCCATGCGCCACGCATCCCCCTCGATCCATTCGAAGGTGATGCGCCAGGGGCCGTTGACCGAAACCGCGTAGCGCTTGGGTTTCCCGTGCAGGGGGTGGAGCTCGAAACCGGGGACACTCAAGTCCTGAAGTCTCTGCGCCTGGTGCAGCGCATGCAGGATGCGCGGCACCCGTTTCTGGTGGTCCGGCCGTACCCCCGTACTGGCACCGGTCTGGAACAGGTCGCGCAGGCCCTTATGGCGGAAGCTCTGGATCACATGACGAACTGTAGCGCATGACGCGACACATGTAAACTCTTGCGAGACACCGTTGGGGGTGCCGGCGGTTGCTTGGCCTCGGCCTGTGCAAGATCACCCCATCCCCCTCCCGGCCCCCTTGAAGGGGGAGGGGAAGATCGCCGGTAGCCTCACGTTAGTTTTGATGAATCCACCCGAATTGCACTACACTGTGTTGCAGTTCCCAGGAGATCCGCCGCCATGGCATCCATCACCACCAGTGCCATCAATGTAGGGTGGGTTAGGCACGCCGTTTGTGCCGTAACCCACCAGATGTGCCGCCAGGCACTCATTAAAAAAGCATTGTGTTGCTGCGCAACGCCTGGTGGGTTACGCAAGAACCGCTAACCCACCCACATTTAGGCTTGTAAGTGCCATTCAAGTTAAGGTTATTTTTGTGCAAGCCTGCTTTCCCTAAAATGGCTATTTTTGTGCAAGCCTGCTTCCCTTAGACATGTACACCCAGTACTTCGGCCTCAAAGAAAATCCGTTCGCGCTGTCCCCGGACCCGCGCTATCTCTATTTGAGCCAGCGCCACCAGGATGCGCTTGCGCACCTGATGTACGGCATCACCGGTGGCGGTGGCTTCGTGCAGTTGACCGGCGAGGTCGGCACCGGCAAGACCCTGATGATCCGGGCCATGCTCCTGCGCCTGCCCGACACGGTGGACGTGGCGCTGGTGTTGTATCCGTTTCTGTCGGTGCGCGAATTCATGGTCGCGTTGTGCGATGACCTGCGCATCAAGCGCCCGGGCGATGACAGCTTGAAGGCGCTGATCGATACCCTCAATAGTTTCTTGCTCGAGAACCACGCGAAAGGCCGGCGCACGGTGCTGATCGTGGACGAGGCGCATCGCCTCAACCGCGAGGTGCTGGAGCAGATTCGCCTGCTCACCAACCTCGAAACCACCAAGGAGAAACTGCTGCAGATCATCCTGGTGGGTCAGCCGGAGCTCAACACCCTGTTGTCCCGGCCCGACATGCGCCAGTTGGCGCAGCGCGTCACCGCCCGTTACAACCTGCAGGCGCTGCTGCCGGCCGAGACGCGCGCCTATGTCATGCACCGCTGCCGGGTGGCGGGCGCGGAGACGCCGCTGTTCAATACGCTGGCGCTGCACTGGGTGCACTGGCTGACCGGCGGCGTACCGCGGCTCGTCAACATTCTGTGCGATCGCTCCTTGCTGGCGGCGTATGCGCGCAGCAAGAACCGGGTCGGCGTCGGCATTGTGCGTGCCGCGGCCCGGGAAGTGGAGACGGGTGTCCGGCATCGGTCGCGCCACCGGCTTGCCGCGGTGCTGTTCGCGGCGGCGCTGGCGGCCGGTGGCGGCGCATTCGGTGTCTGGCAACTGAAGCCGGAGTTGCTCGCGCGCTGGGTCGGTGCGGGCAGCGGAGGTTCTTCAGTCGAAGCACAAGGCGAATCACCCGTTACCCTCGCCAAGTCAACCCCCGGTTCTGCCGCTCAACCACCGTCCGCACTGCCAGGCCAGACGGGCGCTCCCGCCGTGGCAGTGCCGGAGGCGCCACGCGTTCCCTCGCTCGCGCAGATCCTGGCCGATCCGAATATCCCGACCGACACCGATTCCGCCTTCAGCGCGCTGTTTACGCAATGGGGTTTCGACTACGCGCAGTATACCGGCGCCACCGGTTGCGAGCGCGCCGCCCAGGTCGGGCTGCGTTGCCTGTTCGAATCCGGCACATGGAGCAATCTGCGCCAACTGAACCGTCCGGCGATTATCGAACTCGTGGATGAAGCCGGCCTGCGTCATCATCTGCTGGTGGTGAAGCTTGCGGGGGAGAGCGCAACGCTGCTGCTGGCAGGCCAGCGTTACGAGCTTCCGCTCGTCGAGGTCGGGCGCCTGTGGTTCGGAAAATACCTGGCGCTGTGGAGCCCGCCGGAAGTGGGCGAGCGCATGGTCCGTCGCGGCATGCGCGGTGCATCGGTGGCGTGGGTGCGCGATACGCTGGCGCGCTATGGTTTGCCGCGCGCGACCTCGCCGGCCAGCGAGCTGTTCGATACGGATCTCGAGGCGCAGGTGAAAGAGTTTCAGCGCCGTCATCAGCTCCAGGACGATGGGCTGGTCGGCAAGATGACGCTCGTTTATCTCAGCAGCTACACCGGCAACGCCTCCGCACCGGTATTATCCAGCTCGACGCAAGCGGAAACCCGATAGTATGCCTATTTGGAGTAGTCGTGCTTTCTCTAACTTATGTATGGCTATTTTTCCAGGCGCCGTTAAAGTCCATTGCGCCAATAACGGCGCCTGGATTGGCGCAATGGACTTTGTGCAGGCGTGCTTTCTTAAAATGGTTATTTTTGTGCAGTCGTGCTTTCTCTAAAGGCGCCTAACAAAATGACC
>CAYHES010000128.1:0-7231 GCA_964355495.1 uncultured Acidiferrobacterales bacterium | reverse complement strand
CCGTACAGCCAAAAAAACTGCGCCGACGGTTCAGGAAAATGATTGCCTGAACCCAGAAGACGCCTGCAAAAGGGGCGCATGTACTGTTACTCTTAAAGCTGCGAAGGTATGGATAACCATTCTCAAACCAGGGAGGTGCCATGGCTGAGGAATTCCAGGTCAGTGGTCGGAATGCGGCGGCGCTGTTCACGCTAAAACTTCATCGCGGCGACGGCATGACCCTCGCGGCAATGAACTGGAAGAAAGGAAGGCCACCCAATAATTTCGTCGGCTTCGCGATTGAGTACAAGGAGCCCGGTGGTGACAAGTTCTTCGCGCTCAAGAACCGGCTGGGCTTCCCGGGCGCCAATGGCGAAGTCGGCCCGAACAGCCTCTCGACCCTGCGCTCGCCCATCCAGAAGTTCCGCTGGGTGCATTTCCCGCGCAATGCCGAGCTCTCCGGAGAATTCACCTACCGGGTAACGCCGGTCTTCATGAACGACCAGGACGAGCTGAGCTATGGCGAACAGCAGGTGGTCGCCATCGAACTGCGGCGCGAGACCTATCCCGGGAAACTCAACGTCACCTTCACGCGTGGCTTCGTATCATCGCAGGCTTTCGTCGATCGCTATGAGTCGGTCGCACCGATCTCCAGGCTGTTGCCGAAGACCGCGGATGAAGGACTAGCGTTCGTACCGAGTCACCCCAAGGCCAGGGAGGCACTGGCGTGGATGGGTTTCGAGGCACGCCATGCCCTCCTCGAGGTGCTCGACCAGGCCATCGCCGACGGGAAGGCGCAAGTGAGAGTGGTGGCCTACGATCTCAACGAGCCCGACGTGGTGTCGCGCCTCGAAAAGCTGGGCGCGCGACTCAAGGTGATCATCGACGACGACGGTTCTCACGGCGAGCCCGATTCCGCGGAAACCCAGGCCGAGAAGCGTCTGTCGGCATCGGCCGGAAAGAAAAACGTGAAGCGACAGCACATGGGCAAGCTGCAACACAACAAAACAATCGTGGTTGACGGCCCGAAGGTGAAAGCGGTCGTGTGCGGCTCGACCAACTTCTCGTGGCGTGGGTTTTTCGTTCAATCCAACAACGCCCTGGTTGTTCGGGGCAAGAGCGCGGTCAAGCCGTTCCTTACGGCGTTCGACGATTACTGGAACAATGAAAAGCCGGTTGGCTTTGGCGCGACGCGCTCCGCGAAATGGACGGACCTCGGCCTTGACGGAATCAACGCGAAGGTGGCGTTCTCGCCGCACTCCGGCTCGAACGCGCTGCTGCAAGCGGTCGCCGATGATATCGGGAAAAAGACCACATCGTGTCTGTTCTATTCGCTGGCATTTCTCTACCAGACTCCTGGCGCCATGCTGAACGCGATCAAGAAAGTCACGAAGGACAAGAAACTCTTCGTCTATGGCGTCTCCGACCGGAAGGTCGGCGGTATCGACCTGCAGAAGCCAGACGGCAATGTGTCGCCGGTCTTTCCGTCGGCGCTTACTGCGAAAACCGTCCCGGAGCCGTTCAAGTCGGAGCCGACCGGGGGCGGTGGCAACCGCATGCACCACAAGTTTCTCGTTGTCGATTTCAACAAACCGGGCGCGCGCGTCTACCTCGGTTCCTACAATTTCTCCGTACCCGCCGATACCAAGAACGGAGAAAATCTGCTGCTCATTCGCGATCGCCGCGTTGCGGTTTCCTTCACCATCGAGGCGTTGCGCATCTTCGACCACTATCATTTCCGGGTGGTGCAGCAGGAGGCCAGGACGGCCAAGAAGAAGTTGCAACTCGCGAAGCCACCCCGGAAACCCGGGGAGAAGGCTTGGTGGGACGAGGACTACACCGACGCGCGAAAAATCCGTGATCGCGAACTCTTCGCGTAAGCTCTCGATAGAATGGAACGGAGGGAGGAAACATCATTCCCTCCGTTCCATTTTTAACACCTCCGGATTCGCGTTCCGCCTCAACATGCGGCACCGTGCCCGGTAAGGCGAGCATGCCAGGCGACCGGTGCGGCCCAGACCGGCGGCCGTTGCGCCCGCAGTTGACCGCGAACTCGACTCATGCGATAAGAAGCGCAGAACAACAAGCGCCGCAGCCCAAGCGGCGGGGAGGGATTCCCATCATGAAGTTCATCAAGCGTGTTGTTGCCGGACCGGAGCTCGAAGACCTGACGCTCACGCCCGAACTGAACCGTTTCCATTCGGGCAAGGCGCTTAGCGAGTATTTCGCCAGGGAGAAAACACTCATCGACGCGCGGCGCAAAAGCGCGTCGCTCGCGAGCAAGCAAGAGGACTACGTGGGTCTGGCGTTTTCCGGTGGCGGGATACGCAGCGCCACCTTTGGCCTGGGCGTGCTCGAGGCATTCGAGTCGCCCGGCGTCAATGTCATGCGCCATGTGGACTATCTGTCCACGGTGTCCGGCGGCGGCTTCCTGGGCGGCGCCTACAGTGCCTGGCGCTATCGGCAGGTCACCTGCAGCGAAACCGGTGCCGGCGCGGAATGCCCGAAGACCACGAAGCATCCGCCAGCCAGTGTGCGCGAGCTGGTTCCGCACCTGCGCAAGTTTGGTCGCTACCTCGCGCCGCGCTTCGGCCTGATGGATGCCGAGCCGTGGCGTATCGTGGGCACGTTCGTGCGCAATATCGTGATCCACTGGGTGGTGCTGGTGTCGGCCATGTTCGCGCTGTTCGCGCTGCTGTTGCTCGGCTTTCGCCACCTGTATGCCACGAGCTTCCTGGCGCTGAGCCTGGGATTGGGACTGATCGGCGCCGGCATGCTCAAGGAGTGGCAGGCGAGACGCTGCCTGGCCGAACGTGCCCGCGACCCGTCGCTATCCTGCGACCCGGCGCAAGAATTGTTGCAGGCGCCACGCCTTGGGTTGTTTATGGGTCTGGCGCTGTGTGCCCTGGGCGCGGCGCTGTCCTTCGTGACCACCACGCGCTTGAAATTTCCGGAGCTCGAACCGCTCACCGCGTATTTCAGCTGGTGGTCGGCGGTCGCGGCCCAACTCACGGCAGCATGGTCCGCGATCGGTCAGGCGCTTCCGTTTGCGCATAACGTGTCGCCAGTGTTCGCCGAGGCGACGTGCGCCCCGGGGTTTGCCACCGCCGTGATGCTGCTGTGCCTCACGGTGGTCGTGATCTCACTGATTGTGTCTGTCTCGAACTGGCGATGGCGCCAACGCGCAATCTATGTCCCGAGTATGCGCTGGATCGGTCTGCCGCTCGTGGTGAGCTTGTATTTCCTGGCATGGTACGGCCTCGCGAACAGCGAAGGAGCCTTTGCCGCCAGGAACTGGGAGACGACAACCCCCCTCAGTTTCCGGGAGATGCTCGGCTTTTACACGGCGCAGGATCTGGTAGGGGCCTGGGGCTGGGTATGGAAGACCGGCGTTGTGGTTCTCGCCTTCAGTGCCCTGTTCAGTGTCCTGATCGCGGTCTTCAATGCCTGGATGGACCGGGAAGAACGCGAGTGGTTCACGCGGCTGGTCAGTATCACGCTCATGGTTGCCAGCAGCTGGCTATTGGTCGGCGGGCTGGTGGTGTTCGGTGCATGGCTCGCGACGACGGTGTATCTGGCTGGCCTGATACCAGGTCAGGACTTATTGACGCGCCTCGCCGGTGCGCTGGGGGTAGCCGGGGCCGGGGCGTGGATCGGTCTGTCCACCTGGGCCGCCAAGGTGGCGAGCAGCGAGACCATCAAGAGCCTGACCACGAAGTACTGGAAACAACTGCTGGTTCAGCTTGGACCGCCGGTATTCCTGGTGGGCCTGATTCTGCTCTGCGGCTTTGCCGCCGCGTCCCTGGTCATCCGGCTGAGCGGATTGCCGGAGGGGATCGCACCGGTTGCGCTCTGGGGTGGCGACACGGTGTGGTGGCTGTTGGGTGGCTCGGTCACGGTATTGGTGATCTTCGGCTGGCTGCTGGATCCCAACGAGTTCTCGTTGCACGGCTTCTATCGCGACCGCATCGTCCGCAGCTACCTGGGTGCGAGCAACAATGACAGCCCCGCCCCTGACTCGGTGTGGAACATCCGTTCCGATGATATCCCGCTCAGCTGTCTGAAGACCTCGGTCCGGAAGGGCGCGCCGTTTCATATCGTCAATACGGCGGTGAATCTTTTCGGCAGCAAGGACCTGCAGGTCCAGCAACGCAGCTGCGACAGCTTTGTTCTCACCCCGACGGGTTGCGGATCCTGGGCGACCAACTATGCCGAAATCCCGCCGCGCCTCTATCTCGGCAGTGCCGTGGCAGCGTCTGGCGCGGCGGTATCCTCGGGTATGGGCATGGCCACGCACGGTGCGGCGGTGGCGGCGTTGATGACGGTGTTCAACGTGCGGCTCGGCTTCTGGTTCGGTAACCCGCGATTCAGCGGGCAGCGCAGAAAGCGCCCGTTATTCCCGCCGGCGCTGCTGTTAGCGGAGGGGCTGTCCTCAACCAATGAAAGCCGGTCATTCGTCAACCTGTCGGACGGCGGGCACTTCGACAATCTCGGGTTGTACGAGCTGCTGCGCCGCCGCTGCAAGTACATCATCGTGGTCGACGCCGAGTGTGACGAACACTATGGCTTCGGCTCACTCGAGCAGGTGGTGCGCTTCGCGCGCGTCGACTTCGGCGTGCGCGTCGAAATCGATTTCAGCCAGATCGCACCGGAGAGTGCGGACGGGCGGCGCTACGCCCGCAGTCACTGGGCCCTGGGAACCATCCATTACCGCGACTGCCAGTTGGATAAAGGTTGTGATCGGGGCCTGAGCCCATTCGGCGAGAACGAAGAGGGGCAACTGCTGTACATCAAGAGCAGTCTGTTGAAGCCCGACAAGGACGCCTACATCACGCCCGATGTGGTCGGCTATGCGCAGCGCCATCCAAGTTTCCCGCACGAGAGCACTGCCGATCAGTTCTTCAGCGAGGCGCAGTTTGAATCGTATCGCCATCTCGGTCGCGCCATCGGCAAGAGCCTGGTCACGGGCTGGGACGGCAAGAGTATTGCCACATTGTTCAAGAAGCTGAAAAAGTCATCCAAGACCGGTAAGGTCGCCAGGTCCGGCAAAGCGAGCAAATAGCGGCAATAGAAACCGCAAAAATAAACCGGCCCCCATTTTTTTCAGATCTTTTTAGTAACCGGCCGCACGCCGCCACTCTGCCGGCCGGCCCGTGGCATCCACGCTGTTGATTTCCTCGCACAGATCCTTGGCGCGTTCGGGGCGGCCGTCCAGGAACGCGGCATGCGCTTCCTGGTAATACGCCCACAGGGGTTGGGTGTCGCGACGATCGAGCGTCAGGGGTGAATACCAGCCCAGCGCGCTGCTCGCAATGTTGAGGCGGGTGGCGAGACACTGGGCGCGGGCCTCGTTGGTCTTGCCGCCCCTGGCGGCGAACACCGCCTCGGCCGCGGCAAGGTCAGTGATGTGGCCATCGAACAGCGGGATCGGGAAGTACCCGGCCAAGACAGCGGGATCGATATCGGTGCGGCCGGGCGCGCCGAGCGCGATGTTCACCTGTTGCTTCCAGTAGCCCTTGCCGCGCGGCTCGCCGATGGCGTCCACGACTTCAAATGGCAGCGTGTCGGGCGCGACATACACCGGCGTGCTGTAGGTCTGCGGCAGCCCGGCAACATTGGGATACACCAGCTCGATGAAATGGGCCGCATAGCCGCTTGCCGGCTTGGCGAGCAGCGTGACATAGGTGCCGCCGCCACTGTCGGGAACCGGGGTACTCGTCCATGCCTCGCCGATCGCCTCGCGGCGGAAATCGCGCGCCGCCGGGTTGACGGCTGTCCACAGGCGCGCGACGGCGGCCGGAGAGGCAGCGCGCACCGTGAGCATTCCACTGGCCAGCGTGGCGGTAAACTTCGGGCGCGGCGCGCCGAAGAGCACCTGCTGATACCAGGTGACGAGGCTGGTGAGTGCGTCGGTCACGCCGGCGCTGCTCGACAGCGAGTGATCGGTGTTCGGCACGTAGCGGCTCAGGGTTTCACCCGGCAGGTCGCCGAGATAGAAGCGCTCGGCATCCGGCAGGAAGAACTGGTCGCCGGTCGAGTTGATGAGGAACTTGGGCAGGCCGAGCACCGCGCGATAACTGTATGGGTCGATCACCTTGAGCAGGTCCTGGCCCTCGGGGCTGCGTACGCGCCGGACGATGTTGTAGTTGACGTAATCCTGCACGGCGCCGGTGTAAAAGCCATAAGCCGAATAGTGGTGCTCGAACTGCGGCGTCATGTTGAGCACGTCGAACACGCCCGGGGCCATGGCCACGACGCGCGTGTCGACCGCCGCGGTGAGCCAGGTGGTGGCGCCGCGCTTGGAGAAGCCGACGACCACGAAGCGCTGCAGCGGCAGACCGGTGACCGTCGGCGCGTAGCTTTGTGCGGTGTCCATGGCGCGCACAACGCCCTTGACCATCGGCAGATAGGCCGGCCAGGACCAGTCGCCGGTCTTCATGGCCTTGTCCCAGGTGTACGCCACGAGCGCGTCTTCGTCCTGCGGAAACGGGGCGTCGGCAAACACCAGCGGCTGGTTGGGGGTATTGGCAACGATCGCGACCACGCTGCCGGTGGACATGGCGAGCTGCGCGGCGATCAGCACTTCGATGCCGTTCAGGCTCGGCGGCGCCGGGCTATTATCGCCGCCGACCACCAGCACCGCGCCGGTCGTGGTTCGTACCTGGGTCGGAACGATCAGCGCCAGCCAGTGGCTCCAGAGCGTGCGGTTCACTTCGCTGGCGCTGCGCCAGTTCTGCGAAGTCATCGACAGCACATGGATGGTGAAGCCGGCCTGCGGCACGGTGGCCACGTGGGTATAGCTGTAGGCCGGGTCGGCGGCGTTGACGTAGTCGCGCAGCGCCGTGTCCGGCCCGGCGTGGGCGGTCGGCAGCGCCGCCAGCAGTACGAGGAGAACCACGGCAGAACGGGTGAGCCACGAGCGGACGGATGGGACTACGACAGCGAGGATATGCATAATGCCTCCTTGCGTGGGTGGGGATTCCTTTTGCCGCTCAGTAAAGCACGATTCGTCCGGCGATGGAACGACGGGTGGCTGGACCGGAACCGCGCGTGTTCCGGGAGCGCTTTGACTGGATGATTGGCAACCACACTCCGCGGCAGGACTTGCACAATGACATCGGTGGATGAATGGGGCCCGGAAATCGTGGACCGAATTCATTTCCAAAAACCGGGCCAGAGAGCAATTTTCCTGGAAAAAGCAGTCAGCCGCAGATGAACGCAGATAAACGCAGATACTGAGAAGAACGGTAAA
>CAYHES010000127.1:0-7335 GCA_964355495.1 uncultured Acidiferrobacterales bacterium | reverse complement strand
TGCCGACTTCGGCGATCGGACCGAGGCGAGGGCCGCGCGCCAAGGATGGCGCGATTGCGGACTAGGCGGCTCACGGGTTTACTCAGCGCCTTTGAGGCGCTCACCAAATAAGCCCCCGGCTTTGCCGGGGGTCATTTAACTTCCTTTCTATTTTTGAGTAGTCCGGATGGAGCGCAGCGGAATCGTGCGCCCGTGAGCGCTTTGTGCTGTCCAGGTGCTGTATCCTCGATCAAAGGCGGTTTGGTAAGCGCCATTCGTCCAGGACCTAGGAACGGCGGCCAAGCCACCTGTACCAACGCCAACGCCACCGCCACTCCTGACCCCTGGCGATACAATTCCGGCCGCATTTGCGGTTATTTGCGCCTTCGCAAGGCGCGCGCTAACAATTGGGCTCGTTGTAGTTCTGTATATCTCCCAGTGTTAGACGCCGACCTTCCGGCGCGCTAGACTCTTAAAATGCAGTTCGAATGGGATCGCGCCAAGGCACATCGGAATTTGCGGAAGCACGGCGTTTCCTTCGATGACGCCACCGGTGTATTCTACGATCCACTTTCAGCGACCTTCGACGATCCCGATCATTCCGCTGGTGAGCCGAGGTTCGTTACCATTGGCTATTCCGCTCGCGGCCGCCTGCTGGTCGTGGTGCATACCGGGCGTGGAAAAACAGTCCGTATCATCAGCGCACGACGTGCGATAGCACGCGAAAGAGAACGCCATGAAACATAAAAGCCAGACCCAATCCGATGACCTGCGTAGCGAGTACAACTTTGATTACTCCAAGGCGGTTCGCGGCAAGTACCACCGTCGCCTCATGCGGGAGGGCGCCAATGTCGTGTTGCTCGATCCCGATGTGGCGAAGGCGTTCCGCGATTCGGTGGCCGTCAATGACGCGCTTCGGTCGCTGCTGAAGATATCCGAGTCCACTCGGCGGCTTACTGTCCGTTCCAAGCGGACGGTGCGCAAGCGTACCGCCGCCTAACGGTACATCCAGGGTGCTTTTTTATTGACACGGTTCGGCAGGTGATATAGTTTTGATTTTGTTGGCGCCGATTTGACTTCAGCTTGCGGGCGCTTGATAAATGCAGCTAAAGCGAGGCCAACCCGCCCCCGCTGCATGCGGGTATTTTTTTGCCCTACAGGGACGTAGTAAGGCCGCGAAAACGGCCGCTACGGCCATCCATGGCCTCACGCGGCATTCGCACATCCCTGTGCATCACAGGATGCGCGTAGCGGCGGCCCGCGTTTCGGCCTGCAATCTGGATTGCCACGATCCGTGATCTTTATTTATTAGAAGGAGCCGCAGACATGACCGACGAATCTGACGAATGGGGTTTCGATACGCGCGCGGTGCGCGCGGGCCAGCATCGCACCAACGAGGGCGAGCATTCGGAACCGATCTTCCCGACCTCGAGTTATGTGTTCGCCAGTGCCGCCGAAGCGGCCGCGCGGTTCTCCGGCGCAAAGCCCGGCAACATCTATTCACGTTTCACCAACCCGACGGTGCGCACCTTCGAGGAACGCCTGGCGACGCTTGAAGGCGGCGAAAGATGCGTGGCCACGGCCTCGGGCATGGCGGCGATTTTGTCTACCTGCCTGGCGCTGCTGAAAAGCGGCGACCACATCGTCGCGTCGCGCAATATCTTTGGCCCCACGGTACTACTGTTCAACAATTACCTTGGGCGCTTCGGCGTGGAAACGAGCTATGTGTCGCTGACCGATTACGCCGCCTGGGAAAAGGCGATCAAGCCGAACACCAGGCTGCTCTATCTGGAGACGCCATCGAATCCGCTGACGGAAATTGCCGATATCGCGCGGCTGGCGAAGCTTGCCCATGCCAAGGGCTGTCTGTTGGTGGTGGACAACTGCTTCTGCACGCCGGCGCTGCAACGGCCGCTCGCACTCGGTGCCGATATCGTCATTCATTCGGCAACGAAATATATCGACGGTCAGGGCCGCTGCATGGGCGGCGCCGTGGTCGGCAATGCCGAACTGGTGGGCAAAGAGGTGTACGGGTTTATGCGCACGGCCGGTCCCTCCCTGAGTCCGTTCAACGCCTGGGTTTTCTTGAAGGGCCTTGAAACCCTGGGCCTGCGCATGCAGGCACACAGCGCGAGCGCGCAGGCACTGGCCGAGTGGCTGGAGAAACAGCCGCGCGTACAGCGCGTGTACTATCCGGGGCTGGCCTCGCACCCGCAGCATGCGCTGGCAAAACAGCAGCAGAGCGGATTCGGCGGTATCGTGGCGTTCGAGCTCAAGGGCGGGAAAGAGGCGGCGTGGCGGTTGATCGATGCGACCCGGCTGATCTCGATCACCGCCAACCTGGGCGACACCAAGTCCACGATCACGCATGCCGCCAGCACCACGCACGGGCGGCTCACGCCCGAGCAGCGCGCCGACGCGGGGATCAGCGATGGCCTGATCCGTATTTCGGTTGGGCTGGAGGACGTCGCGGACCTGAAGCGCGATCTCGCGACAGGCCTGCAGGCGTAGCGCACCGATCAACCGATCCGTGCATGCAAGCGTGGATTGATACGCTGATGCCGGGCGATCCACGGCGGGATCTTCTCCGCATTTACCAGTCTGCGCTTGCAGCCGTTCATGGCCGCAAGCGCGTGCGCGATTATCTTCGGCAGCATCCGGCTTCTGCTCCGGTATTCCTGCTCGGCATCGGCAAGGCGGCCTGTGCCATGGCGCAGGGTGCGCATGAGGCGCTGGGCGCGAACATCGTCGATGCGCTGGTGGTCACCAAACACGGTCATGCCGAAGCGCTGCCGTGGCCGGTGCTGGAGGCCGGACATCCGCTGCCGGATGAACGAAGCCTCGTCGCCGGTCAGAGGCTGATCGACTTTGCCGTGGCCATACCGCTCGATGCCACGGTGCTCGTATTGTTGTCCGGCGGGGCATCGGCACTGGTCGAGGCCTTGCCGGAGGGCATGGATCTCGCACAGCTGCGCGCGCTGAACGACTGGCTGCTGGCGGCGGGTCTTGACATCGTCGCCATGAACCGGATCCGCAAGCGCTTGTCGCGCATCAAGGGTGGGCGGCTCGCCAGGTTGTTGGCACCGCGGCCTGTGTTGTGTCTGGCGATCTCGGATGTGCCCGGTGACGATCCGCGTGCAATCGGTTCCGGGCCGCTGGTCGCAGATGCCTCGCTGCAGGCGCCGCCGGATACCACCGGCCTGCCAGACGGTGTGGCCGAGGCGTTGCGCCATAGTCCGTCCGCGCCCGCCGTGGATGACGCCTGCTTTCAGAATGTGCAATTCGAAATCATCGCGCGACTCGACGATGCGAAGCGCGCGGCGGCCGAGGCGGCTCGCCAGCTTGGCTATCCGGTGACGCTGCACCCGGAATTCATCGACGGCGATGCGCTCGCGGCCGGCGCGCGGCTCGCGCAGGCGCTGCTGGCGGCACCGGCGGGCGAGGTGCAGGTCTGGGGCGGGGAAACGACGCTCAAGCTTCCACTGCACCCCGGGCGGGGCGGGCGCAACCAGAGTCTGGCGCTGGCCGCGGTACTGGCGCTGCGTGGGCACGAGAATGTCTGGTTTCTGTCCGCCGGCACGGATGGTACGGATGGACCGACGCTGGACGCCGGCGCGCTCGTGGATGGCGGCACGATCGTGCGCGGCGAGGCCGAGGGCATTGCGGCGC
Source organism: uncultured Acidiferrobacterales bacterium (assembly GCA_964355495.1). Taxonomy (GTDB): domain Bacteria; phylum Pseudomonadota; class Gammaproteobacteria; order Acidiferrobacterales; family UBA6901; genus UBA6901. The sequence goes on along the minus strand of CAYHES010000127.1, from coordinate 3,687 downwards.
GCCAGGCGCTAGCCACGGCCGATGCTGGAAATTTTCTTGCGGCGAGCGGCGATCTCCTCCAGACCGGTCCAACCGGCACCAATGTGATGGATCTTATGCTAGGCTTGCGTGCCTGAACAGAATATTCTCTGTGAAATTTCTGGCATGAAACGCGCACTGTTCCTGCTTCTGGCCGCTCTGACACCCGCGGCCTGTACCGACAAACCGTCGCCCACGATTTTCCTGTCCTTCACCGAGAGCGGCCCGGATGGCGACTATCCGGTGCGCATGCTGGTGAGCGAGAAATTCCTGCGCATCGAGGACGGCGATACGCGCGACGGCTTTATCGTTTTCGAGCGCGCGGCGCGCACCATCTACAGCGTGAGCCATTCCGGAAAGTCCACGCTCGTGCTGCACGCCCGCCCGGTGACGCTGGCCATGCCAAAGCAGTTCGAACACAGGGTGCTGCGTGAAAAGGAAACGTTACCGTCGGTGGATGGCAAGAGCGTCGCGCATTACCGGCTGCTGACCAACGGCGAGCGCTGCTTCGATGTGTACGCGGCCGACGGCCTGCTGCCCGAGGCGGTGGCGGCGCTGCGCGAATACCACGAGACGCTGGCCGGTGAGCAGGCGGCGATGCAGACCACCATGCCGGCCGGCATGCAGTCGGCCTGCGATCTCGCCGACCAGGTGTTTCTCCCGGCCCGCCATCTGGCGCACGGCTTCCCGGTGCGGCAGGTGAACCGCGCCAGCGTCACGCGCCAGCTCGTCAGCTACCAGCGCGATGTGCCGGTGGAAAAGGGAATCTTCGGCGTGCCCAAGGACTACAAGCAGATGTCGCCGACGGACGTGGGAAAATAATCCGGCTTTTGTAGGAGCGGCCTTATGGCCGCGATTCAAAATAGTCGCGGCCATAAGGCCGCTCCCACAGGGTTCAGCCCAGGCTCTCCAGCACGCAGCCATTCGCATCGGTCTGCGCGTCGCATACCAGCACGCTGCCTTGATCGTACCAGTCGCCCAGCACCGTGCGCCGTACGCTCCGGCCGTCGAGCGCAAGCACATGCTGGGCCGGGCGATGGGTGTGACCATGGATCAGGTGGCGCACGCCGTGCCGGCGCAGCGCCGCCTCCACCGCGACCGGATTCACGTCCATGATCTCCGGCTTCTTGGCGGCGGTCGCGGTCTTGCTGATCTCGCGGTAGTCGCGCACGATGGCCACGCGTTCGGCGATGGTCTTGCCGAGGAACATTTTCACCCAGTCCGGGTTGCGCACCATCTCACGAAACTTCAGGTAGGCGACATCGTCGGTGCAGAGCGTGTCGCCATGCATCAGCAACACGCCCTCGCCATACAGCGAAATCACCGTCGGGTCGGGAATCAGCCGGCAGCCGGTCTGTTGCGCGAAGCCGCTGCCCAGCAGGAAGTCGCGGTTGCCGTGCATGACATAAACCGGCACACCCGCGGCGGTCAGTTCGCGCAGCCCGTCGATGAGCGGCCGGTATTCCGGTTGCGCGGCGACATCGTCGCCGATCCAGTACTCGAACAGGTCACCCAGGATGTAGAGCGCCTCGGTCTGGCGGGCACGCGTGCGCAGGAAGCCGAGGAACAGCGCGGTGATCGCCGGGCGTTCGGCGCTCAGGTGCAGGTCGGAGATGAACAGGGTGCTCATGTGCTTACACCCGGCGAGGTTGGGTTATTCGACGACTTCCATTTTCTCGATGAGCACGTCGGTGAGCGGCACGTTCTTGTGGCCGGCGCGGGTGCCGGTCGGCACGCCCTTGATGCGGTCCACGACCGTCATGCCGTCCACCACCTTGCCGAACACGCAGTAGCCCCAGCCGGACGGGTTTTCGCCGGTGTAGTTGAGGAAGTCGTTGTCCACCAGGTTGATGAAGAACTGCGAGGTGGCGGAGTGCGGGTCGCTGGTGCGCGCCATGGCGAGCGTGCCGCGCTCGTTGCGCAGGCCGTTCTTGGCTTCGTTTTCGATGGCCGGGCGCGTGGGTTTCTGGATCATGCCCGGCAGGAAGCCGCCGCACTGGACCATGAAGTCGTCGATGATGCGGTGAAACAGCGTGCCGTCGTAATAGCCGTCGCGCACGTAGGCGATGAAGTTATTGACGGTCTTCGGTGCCTTGTGCGGATCGAGCTCGATAATGACGGCGCCGTAGCTGGTCTGCATGCGAACTTTCATAAGATACGGTTTCCTTGTGCTGTAGTCTGGAATGTTTTTGTGTCATGGCCCGCCGCACGATTGTCAACGTGATGTGTGGCGGGTGGAGACTCAGATCTCAACCCCTTTCCCAGCGCCCAGTTTAGCCGAGACCGCAGGATGCTGCATCCCCGGCAGAAAGCTCGTTCGCGGGATGGTTTGGCCGGTCTCCGGCTTTCGGCTACCATCCCTCTCTGCATGAGCCCTGCACCCTTCAAGAGCCGGTTCGCCCCAAGCCCGACCGGGTTGCTGCATCTCGGCAATGTGCGCACCGCGCTGTTCAATGACCTGGCCGCGCGCCGCGCGCAGGGCGTCTTTCTGTTGCGTATCGAGGACACCGATGCCATGCGCGGCCACGACAAATATGCCGCGGCGCTGGAACAGGATCTGCACTGGCTTGGTCTGGAATGGCAGGAAGGGCCAGGGCAGGGCGGGGCGCAGGCGCCCTATTTGCAGTCGCAGCGCGGGCCCATCTATGCGCGTTACTTCGAGCAGCTCGAAACCAGTGGCAGTGCCTATCCGTGTTTCTGCAGCGAGCACGAGCTCGAGATTGCGCGCAAAACAGCGATCGCCGCCGGCCGTCCGCCGCGCTACGCGGGGCGCTGTTTCCGCCTGAAGCCTGAAGAGGTTGCCGCGCGCCGCGCCGAGGGTCGGCCGGCGACTCTGCGTTTTCATGTGGCCGATGGCAAGACGGTCGAGTTCGATGACCAGGTGCGCGGCCGGCAGACCTTTGCGACCAGCGATATCGGCGATTTCATTATTCGCCGCTCGGACGGCACGCCGGCGTTCTTCTTCTGCAACGCCATCGACGACGCGCTCATGGGTGTTTCACTGGTGCTGCGCGGCGAAGACCATCTCACCAACACGCCGCGCCAGATTCTGTTGCTGCAAACGCTCGGCCTGCCGGTGCCGGAGTATGCGCACATCGCGCTGGTGGTCGGCAGCGACGGTGCGCCGCTTTCCAAGCGCACCGGCAGCCGCTCGGTACAGGAGCTGCGCGAGCAGGGCTTCCTGCCGCTGGCGGTGAACAACTATCTTGCGCGCCTCGGGCATACTTATGAGAGCAACGCCTTTCTGGATCTGACCGGGCTGGCGGCCGCGTTCGACCCCGCGCGCCTGCACAAGGCACCGGCGCGATTTGACGAGGCACAGTTGCTGCACTGGCAGCGCGAAGCGGTACGCGCGGCGGATGTCGCTACCCTGTGGGCCTGGATGGCGGACACGGTGGGTGTATTGGTGCCGGAGGCGGAACGCACGGCGTTCGTCGAGGCGGTGCGCGGCAATATCGTGTTTCCGACCGATGCCCGGCACTGGGCACAGGCGATCTATGCCGGGGCACTCGGCATGAACCACGCGGCGCATGAAGCCGCGCGCACAGCGGGCGAGGAGTTCTTCGGCATCGCGCGCCGCGCACTGGAGAAGCACGGCACCGACTTCAAGGCGCTGAGCCAGATGCTGAAGCAGGATACGGGACTGTCCGGCAAGGCGCTGTTCCAGCC
>CAYHES010000126.1:0-7348 GCA_964355495.1 uncultured Acidiferrobacterales bacterium | reverse complement strand
CCGTCATCAAGGACGGATTCCATGGCGACACCAGCAAGATGTTCTTTGTCGGCGAGCCGTCCATCCAGGCGAAGCACCTGGCCCAGGTCAGCCGCGAGTGCATGCTCAAGGGCATCGCCCTGGTACGTCCGGGCACGCGCCTCGGCGATATCGGCCACGCCGTCCAGGAGCACGCCGAGGCCAACGGCTGTTCGGTGGTACGCGAGTACTGCGGGCACGGCATCGGCCGCAACTTTCACGAAGACCCGCAGGTGCTGCATTACGGCCGCCCCGGCACCGGCATGCCGCTGGTGGCGGGCATGACCTTCACCATCGAGCCCATGATCAACGCCGGCCGCAAGGAAGTGAAACTCCTGCCGGACAACTGGACGGTGGTGACACACGACCATTCGCTCTCCGCCCAGTGGGAGCACACGGTGCTCGTAACCGAATCCGGCCACGAGGTGCTGACCGTCGCGCCCGGCGACGAACCTTGATCCGCCACCCCGTCGTGCCGCATGGCGAGCGCTGATCCAAGGATTTTCGATAGCGCCCTGTTTGACGCCGCACTGCGCGGCGACAGCAAGACTTCGCCGATCCAATCGCTGGCGCTGTTTCGCGCGGCCTTGCGCGATGGGCGCGCCGTCCTGCGTGAGCTGTACCAGACCGGAACGAATGTCGACACCCTGCTGCGCCGGCACGCCGGGCTGGTCGACGAACTGCTCACACGCGCCTGGGCACTGCACCAGTCCCTGCTCGATCCGAACACCAACATCGCCCTGGTGGCCGTCGGCGGCTATGGGCGCGGCGAACTCTACCCCTGTTCGGATGTGGACCTGCTCCTGCTGTTGGAGCGTGACACGCACGAGCGCGTGCGCCCCTTCGCCGAGGCGTTCCTGCAGTTTCTCTGGGACATGGGTCTGGAAGTCGGCCACAGCACCCGCTCGCTCAAGGATTGCGTGGCCGAGGCCAAAAAGGACATCACGGTCGCCACCAACCTCATGGAGGCGCGCCTGCTGCTCGGCGACCCGGCGCTGTTCGCCAGCATGCAGGCCAGGACCGGTCCGGCAAAACTCTGGCCAAGCCGCAAGTTCTTCGCCGCCAAGTTCGCCGAGCAGCGCGCGCGTCACGCGCGCTTCGATGACACCGCCTACAACCTGGAACCCAATATCAAGGAGGGTCCGGGCGGGCTGCGCGATATCCAGATGATCGCCTGGGTGACACAACGCCAGTTCGGGTCCGCGCGCCTGCACGACCTGGTGGCGCTCGAATTCCTGACCGAGAAGGAATACCGCAGCCTCGATCGCGGCCGCCGCCTGCTCGCGCAGTTGCGCTGCGGCGTGCATTACCTGGCCGAACGGCGCGAGGACCGGTTGCTGTTCGATCACCAGCGCGCGCTCGCCACGCACATGGGTTTCCGCGACAAGGACGGCATCCGCGCCGTTGAGCTGTTCATGAAGCGCTACTACCGCAGCGTGAAGGAGCTGGCGCTGCTCAATGAAATTCTGCTGCAGCACTTCCAGGAAGCCATCCTGCAACGCGGCAAGGCGAAGATTCGCCCGCTCAACCGGCGTTTCCAGGCGCATGGCGACTTTCTTGAGGTGACGCGCCGCAACGTCTTCGAGCGCGCGCCGTTCGCGCTGCTCGAATTGTTTCTGGTCCTGCAACAACATCCGCAACTCAAGGGCGTGCGCGCCGCCACCATCCGCCTGCTGCGCGAAAACCTGCCGCGCATCAACACCCGGTTCCGCAACGATCTTGCCTGCCGCAGCCTGTTCATGGAAATCCTGCGCCAGCCGCGCGGCATCACCCACGAGCTGCGGCGCATGAACGCCTACGGCGTGCTCGGTGCCTACCTGCCGGTGTTCGGACGCATTGTCGGCCAGATGCAGCATGACCTGTTCCACGTCTACACCGTGGACGCGCATACCCTGTTCGTGGTGCGCAACCTGCGTCGCTTTACCGTGCCCGAATACCGCCACGAGTTCCCGTTTGCCAGCGAATTGATCCAGCACGTGGTCAAGCCCGAACGCCTGTATCTCGCCGGACTGTTCCACGACATCGCCAAGGGCCGCGGTGGCGACCACGCCGAGCTTGGCGAGCACGAGGTCATCGCCTTCTGCCGGCAGCATGGCCTGAGCGACTACGACACGCGTTTCATCGCATGGCTGGTACGCCGTCACCTGCTCATGTCGCACGTGGCGCAACGCGAGGACATCCACGATCCGGAGGTCGTGCTGCGTTTCGCGCGCCAGGTGGGCGACGCCGAACGCCTCGACCATCTTTATCTGCTCACGGTCGCGGACATGCGCGCCACCAGCCCCAACGTCTGGAATGTATGGAAGGACCGGTTGCTTACCGAATTGCACGCCGCCACCCTGCGCGCGCTGCGTCGCGGCCTGGCCGCGCCCATGGACGTCGAGGCACGCATCGCCGGACTCCAGGCGGAGGCCCACCAGATCCTGGCGCAAAGAGGTATTGCCACGGAACTCACGCAGCAACACTGGTCGCGCCTGGACGCGGAATATTTCCTGCGTCACGACGCGGATGCGCTCGCCTGGCACACCGAACAGATCACCGGCACGGCCGCTTCCGAACTGCCACTGGTTGCCACCCGCTATCAGCCCGAGGCCGGCGGCACCGAGTTCCTGGTGTACACACCGGACCGCGACGACCTGTTCGCCGTGCTCACCGGCGGCTTCGACCGGCTCAATCTCACCATCATGGACGCGCGCATTCACACCACGCGCTTCGGCTTTGCGCTCGATACCTTCGTGGTGCTGGACCATGCCATGCAGCCGGTGAACGATGCACGCGCATTGACGCAGTTGGCGCGGGCGCTGCGCGAACAAGTACTCGCGCCGCAACCGGGTCGGGACTTCCTCAAGTCGGTCATGCCGCGTACGCTCAAGCATTTCCCGATCGCGACGCGCGTTCACTTCAGTCTTGCACTCAACGGCATGCAGGCCATCATGGAGATCACGGCCCAGGATCGTCCCGGGCTGCTGCACCAGGTGGCCCTCTCCCTGCAACACTGCCAGATGCGGCTCGCCACGGCGAAGATCGCGACCTACGGCGAACGCGCCGAGGACTTTTTCTTCATCACCGATCGCCACGGCAAGGCCGTCACCGAGTCCGCCCAGCAGGATTGCCTGAGGCGCGAGATCCTGGCGCGGCTGGGCGGGAAACCGGACGCCGCTACCGGGCCCATCACGTTCTAGCGGCGAAACACACCGGCCTAAAGCACGCCGAGCAGGTTCAGGAACACGATCAGGATTCCGATCGGCGAGACGTACTTCAGGGCGAAGTACCAGAGCGCGTGCAGGCGCCGGTTCTCGATCGCCATCTCGTTGCGCACCACCTGGCGCGACATGAACCAGGCGGTGAACACCGCGATCGCCAGGCCGCCGAGCGGCAGCATGACGTTGGCGGTAATGAAATCCAGCACCTCGAACGCGGTCTTGCCCATGAACTTGTACTGCTCCCAGCGATTGAAGGACAGCACCGTCACCGTGCCCAGCAGCCAGGTGACCACGCCGGCAGCCGCCGCCGCGCGGCGTCGCGTAAACCCGTGGTTCTCCACCAGCCAGGCGACGGCCGGTTCGATGAGCGAGATGGTCGAGGTCCAGGCGGCGAACACCACCAACACGAAAAACAGCGCGCCGAAAAACGCCCCACCCGGCATGGCGCCGAAGGCGATCGGCAGCGTCGCGAAAATCAGCCCCGGCCCGGCGCCGGGCGGCAGGTCATAGGCGAACACCAGCGGGAAGATCGCGATACCCGCCAGCAGCGCCACCAGCGTGTCGAGCGCGGCGACCGCGAATATGGTCTTGGCGATCGAAGTGTCCTCGCGCAGATACGATCCGTACATCATGATCGCCCCCATGCCGAGGCTCAGGGTGAAAAACGCATGCCCCATGGCCACCAGCACGCCGGCCGGGGTGATCGTGCTCGGCTTGAACAGGAACTCGATCCCGCGAGCGAACCCGCCGGTGCTCATCGCGTAGCCCACCAGGATCAGCAGCAGCATGAACAGCGCCGGCATCATCCATCGCACCGCCTGCTCCAGGCCGCTGCGCACGCCGCGCGACACCACGACCATGGTCATGACCATCATCACCGTGTGCCAGAAGAACAGCACCCAGGGATTGCCGACGTGGTCGGCGAATAGCCGCCCGGTCTCCGCGCCACTCAGGCCGGTGAAACTGCCCCAGGCGGTTTTGAACACGTAGGCCAACGCCCAGCCGGCGATGACGCTGTAATAGGACAGGATCAGGAACCCGGCGATGATGCCGGCCACGCCCATGACGATCCACCAGCGCGAAGAGCCGGCCTCGCGTGCCAGGTCGCGCATGGTGTTGATAGGACTCTGGCGCCCGCGCCGGCCGAGCATCACCTCGGCCATCATGATCGGAATGGCAATGACCGAGATGGTCGCGAGATAGACAAGCACGAAGGTGCCGCCGCCGTTCTGGCCGGTGATGTACGGGAACTTCCAGATATTGCCCAGACCGATGGCGGAGCCGGCGGCCGCCAGGATGAACGCCCAGCGCGAAGACCAATGACCGTGGATCGACTTACGCATGCGCGCCTCCCGCAATGTCCCGCCTACCAACCGGGCGCGACGGCTTCACCCGAACAAATATATCCAGCATAGGCACTCCCGTGTGTTTTTTTGTTGTCGTGACCGTGGCCGCCGATCTCAGCTGTCGCCGCTGCGCGCCGGAATGCGCAGCTTGAGGCCGACCGGAAGATCGTTGCTGCGAATATCGTTCAGAAAGCGCAGGGCATCCACGTGGATGTCATACAGGCGCGCGATCGCGGAAAGCGTCTCACCGGATTTCACGACATGTTCGCGCGCGTGGCTCGCCGGTGCCGCCTGAACGGCCGGCGTCGAGGGGATCGGCGCGGGCACGGGGGCCGTGGCCCGCAGCGCCTCGTTACCCGCACCACGGCGCGCGAGCAGCCGTGGTGCGGAGCGCTTCAATCCGCTGAAAATGCTTTTTGCCATGCGTTGCTGAAAAGACCGGTCGCGCAATTTGCGCTCCTCATCCGGGTTGGAAATAAATGCCGTCTCAACGAGCACGGACGGAATGGTTGACTTGAGCACCATAAAACCTGCCTGGCCTGGGCGTGTGCTGTGCAGTGGGCCAACAGTTCGCATTGATCCCAGCATGTCATGTCCCAATACCAGGCTGTCGCCGATGGTGGCATCCAAGGCCATGTCTCCGAGCACGCGAGTGATATCCGGTTCCAGATCGTCGCGGCTTACTCCCCCGGTCCAGTCGGATGAGTTCTCATCGTCGGCCAACAATTTTGCCAGTGTACTGGTCGCGCCACGTGTTGACAGCGCATAGACAGACGAGCCGCGTGCCTGTCTGCCGCGCACGGCATCCGCGTGAATGGAAATAAAAATATCGGCGCCGTTGTCGCGTGCCTTCCTGGTGCGCTTCTTGAGCGGAATAAAATAGTCGCCGTCGCGAATCATCACCGGCTTCATGCCGGGCTCGGCCGCCACCAGCTTGTAGAGTTCGCGCGCGATCGCCAGCACCACATCCTTTTCGTGCGTGCGGTAACGCCGGCCGATCGCGCCCGGGTCTTCGCCGCCGTGCCCGGCGTCGATCGCCACCACCAGATCGCGTGGCGCCAGCACCGCGCGGGCCGGCGGCGCGGCGCGCGGCTCCGGATCCGGCAACGCCGTGGCTACGGCCTCGTCGTTGAGGTCGATCACCAGGCGGTGGCCATACTGGCCATAGGGCTTGAGCACGAAACTGTGCGGCCGCACCGAGCGCTTGAGTTCGAGCGTGATGCGCAGCTTGCCATCTGGCTGCTCGGCGGCACGCACTGCCGCGATGTACGAGTGGCTCACGTCCAGCGCGGCCAGGCCATCCTGCAGACGCGCGTTACTCAACTCGATCACGATGCGCTCGGGGTCGTTGAGCGTGCTGAGGCGATGCTCAAGCGGACCGCTCAGGTCGAACACCAGGCGCGTGTTGTCCGGGGCCTGCCACAGGCGCAGGTTGTGCACCGATACCGGAGCAGCAGAACACAGCAGGGGGAATAACAGAAAAACAGCGAGCAACCGGCGGCTTGCGCGTCTCATACTAGATTGTGCAACAGCATCACGCCGTTCTCCGTGCGGCTTGTGAATCGCACCACGCGCCCTTCCTCCTGTCTTTCGATCGCGATGTCCACATCCGGCACCGGCAACACGCCCGCGCCGCGTTCGGCCCACTCCACCAGGCAGACACCGTTGCCTGCAAGATAATCGCGTACGCCGAGAAATTCCAGTTCTTCCGGATCGTTGAGCCGGTAGAGATCGAAGTGATAAACGGTCAGACCGGCGATCTGGTACGGCTCCACCAGAGTATAGGTCGGGCTTTTCACCGCGCCGGTGAATCCGAGGCCGCGCAGGATGCCGCGCACCAAAGTCGTCTTGCCGGCACCGAGCTCGCCATGCAGGAACAGCACGAGCCCGGCGCGCAGCCGCGGCGACGGAGAAACTGCTCCTGCGTTTCCGGCAACCGCTCCCGGCGTTGCTCTACCTCCTGCATCCATGCAGTCGTCCGCACTTCCGCCATCCATGGCGGTCGGCGGAAAAACTGCTCCTGCGTTTTCCGCACTTCCGCCATCCATGGCGGTCGCCAGCGCCGCGCCCAGGCGCTCCGTGTCGGCCTCGGTGGCCACAATACGCTCAAGCAGCATGGGCGACGATACTATTAATAACATTGCGCAACGGCGCGAGCAGATCGCTCGCCATGATCCCGCGCTCGCCGCTGACCGCTACCCGATCGCCGGCACTGGCATGGGCCCACACACCAAGACGTGCAGCCTCGATCGGCGCTAGGCCCAGCGCGAGCAATGCCACAATTACACCGGTGAGCACGTCGCCGCTGCCGCCGGTCGCCAGGCCCGGGTTGCCGCGGTCGCAGAGCCATATCGATGGTTCACTGTGTGAGGTGGTCACCGTGCCGCTGCCCTTGAGCACACACACGCCGCCGTAACGCTGTGCGATGGCACGCACCGCCGCGAACCGGTCGGCCTCGATCTCGGCAACACTTACACCCAGCAGGCGCGCCGCCTCGCCCGGGTGCGGGGTCAATATCCAATCAGCGCGTGAAGTTGGCTGCGCGGCCAGCAGATTGAGCGCATCGGCATCGACGACCAAAGGTTTGTCCGCAGCCAGTACTGCCTGCCACAACCCACAGCCCCATTCGCCCTGCCCCAGGCCCGGCCCGATGGCAAGCGCATGTGCGCCGGCAAACAGCGGCTGGATGCCCAACGCGTCGTTCACACCATACGCAATCAGTTCCGGGCGCGCCGCGCCGATCGACGCCGCGTGCGCGGGATGGGTCGCGAGCACCACCAG
>CAYHES010000125.1:0-7371 GCA_964355495.1 uncultured Acidiferrobacterales bacterium | reverse complement strand
GGCGCAGCATCGAGTACCAGCAGGCCGCGGCCGCCTGCGTGGTGACCGGGGACGCGCTGCGCCACAGCGAGGCGCGTTACCGCGCCGTGATCGAAGACCAGACCGAGCTCATCTGCCGCTTCACGCCGGACGGCACACTGACCTTCGTCAACCAGGCCTATGGGCGCTATTTCGGCGCCGCGCCGTCCGCGCTGACCGGCAAGAACTGGCTCGAATTCCTGCCGCCGACCGAGCGCGCGGAGGTGCGGCGCCGCTACCAGTCCCTGACTCCGGCGAATCCGGTCACCACCTATCAGCACCGCGCGGTGCTGCCCGCGGGCGAAGTACGCTGGCAGGAATGGACCGACCGCGCGATCTTCGATGAACAGGGAAGGTCCGTCGAGTTCCAGTCGGTGGGACGCGATATCAGCGCCCACCGGCGGGCCGATGAAGAACTGCGCGCCACCGAGCGGCTGTTCCAGCAACTCGCGGAGAATGTCCACGAGGTTTTCTGGGTGCTGGATCCCGCGCACAAGCGCCTGCTGTATGCCAGCCCTGCTTTTGAAGAGCTGTGGGGAATCGGGCGCGAACAGTTCCTCGCCGATCCGGAATCCGCCCTGGCCGCGGTCCATCCCGCGGACCGCGCGCGCCTGCGCGAGCTGCTGCACAACATGTACACGACCAGGACCGATGCCGAGTACCGGACCATCCGGGACGGCGTGGTGCGTTGTCTGCGGAGCCGGACCTTCCCGATTCACAGCGACGCCGGCGAGCTCCACCGCGTCGTCGGCATCAGCGAGGACATCACCGACCGCAAGCAGGAGCAGGAGGCGCGCCTGGCGCAGGCCGCGCACCAGCGCGACGCGCTGGTGCGCGAGGTGCATCACCGCATCAAGAACAACCTGCAGGGCGTGATGGGGCTGCTGCGCGAAAACCTGCACGCGCACCCGGGGCTGGCGGACGTACTGGAAGGCGCGCTCACCCAGATACACTCGATCGCCACGATACATGGGCTGCACAGCCGCGCGCCGCACCGCAACCTGCGCCTCGACGAGCTGGTGCGCGCCGTGGCGCGCGTGAACGAAGACATTGGCTCCTCGCCCGCCGGGATCGCGCTGGAGCTGAGCGACTGCCCGGCGCTGGAGTTGGCCGACACGGAGGCGGTACCGGTCGCGCTCATCGTCAACGAGCTGATCTGCAATGCCGTCAAGCACGGCAGCGCCGACAACGGCAAACCGCATGTGAAAATCACTCTCGCGGGCAACGACACGGCCGCCTGCCTGCGCATCCTGAACCCGTCCCCGGGATTGCCGCCGGGGTTCGACTTCCAGGCCGGCAAGGGACTGGGAACCGGGCTCGGCCTGGTACGATCCTTGCTGCCGTCGAAGGGCGCGAGCCTGCGGTTCACGCACACCGGTCACCTGCTCGAGACCGAGCTGTGCTTGCAGCCACCCGCTATCGCTGCCATTGTTAGTCCCATACCACCGGAATCAGCGGAACACGAAGCATGAACCAGAAAAAAATCCTCATCGTCGATGACGACCGCCTGGTGCTCGCCGCCTTCGAGCGCGGCTTGCGCCACAGCGGCTACGAGGTTTCGACCGCGGAATCGGGTCCGCAGGCCCTGCAGGCCTGCGCGGAAACCCCGCCGGACCTGGTGCTGCTCGACATCCGCATGCCGGAGATGTCCGGCCTGGAGGTGGCGCAGCGGCTGCGCCGGGAAACCGACGTGCCGTTCGTTTTTCTGTCCGCCTATGACGACATCGAAACCCTGAAACAGGCGGCCGCACACGGCGCGCTCGGCTACCTGGTGAAGCCGGTGGGCATGCCGCAGGTGATCGCCGCCATCGAAGCCGCCCTGGCGCGGGCCGAGAACCTGCGCCAGCTCCGCAAGACCGAGGCCGATCTCGGCACGGCGCTCGCCGGCAACCGCGAGGTGAGCGCCGCCGTCGGCATACTCAGAACGCCACCGTTTGAGCGAAAAAGAGGCGTTCGAGGCGCTGCGCAACAACGCGCGCAGCGAGCGCTGCAAACTGAGCGAAGTGGCCAGTAAAATCCTGCACGCCGAAGAAACCCTGAACTGGCCGGTATCCTCGGCCAAGCCGTGAAGGGATCCGGAATGCCCTGGGTCTTCAGATCAAGCACCCGTTTGGCCTTTGTCTAAAACCGGCGGGCACGGATATTACTACCAGCAAAAGTACGCTATAGTTTTTTAAGTACTTCCGAACGACGCCGCCCAAAACACGCGGCGCCCGTCCCGCAAGGCCCAGCCCCCGCCTCTCAGATTTGTAAGCCTTTACAAAAAAGGCGTGCTTCCGTTTTGTCGGAAGCCTTGCATGACGGCATGGGGACCATGACCACCGAATACCAAAGCCCTTCGAGTGCGGCAGGAGTTGATGCCGTGACCTCCCCCCCCCCCGCCCGCTTCCGGGGATGAAGCGGCAAGCCACCGGTTTTCCCTCGAACCCGCGGGCCGTATAAGAATGGCACTCACCCGGAAAATCGGCTTTCTGCTGCTGCTGCCGGTGCTTGGCGCGCTGGCCACGCTCGGGATTTTCTACGCGCTGCACACCCAGACCGCCGAGGACGCGCCGATCATCAATCTCGCCGGGCGCCAGCGCTTGCACGCCCAGCAGCTCCTCGCCTATGCCGACATGGTACGCGCCGGCCAAACGGAAGACCGCGCGGCATTGCTCGATCTGACCGATCTCTACGAGCGCGCGCTCACGGTCCTCGAACACGGCGGCGAGTTCATGGGGCAGGTCTTCCCGCCCGCGCCGGCGGAGGTTCTGGATGAAATCGCCGAAATCAAGCAAGTGTGGAGCGGACAAGGCGCGGCCCTGCGCCTCATCGCCAGGCGCCCGGCGCGCGCGCCGGGCATGGAAGACGCCTACCACGCGGCACATCTCAATACGCCGCCGCTGGTCGCGGCCGCGGACAAGGTGGTGGCCGCCCTGGCGCAGCGCAACCAGGCGCTGCAACGGCGCACGCTGTATGTGCTGCTCGGATCGGCCGGATTCAACTTCCTGCTGCTGTTCGCGGGGGTTTTCATCACCCGCCAGTACGTCGCCGAGCAGAAACGCATCGAGGCAACGCTGCGCGAGGCCGCCGAGCGCCGGCGGCGGCTCATGGAAACCGCCAACGACGCGATTTTCATCGCCGATGTAGAAAGCGGCATACTCGTGGAGTGCAACAAGAAGGCGTCGGAATTGATCGGCCTGCCGCCGGAACAGATCATTGGCCTGCACCAGAGCGAGCTGCACCCGCCGGAACAAGCCGAGCAATACCGACAGAAGTTTCGCGACAACAGCCGGCCCGAAGGCGCCCTCATCAAGGACGTGCTCGTCCAGCACCGCGACGGCCGCCGGATTCCGGTGGAGATCAGCGCCAGCACCCTGGAGCTGGACGGCAAGACCTATGTGCAGGGCATTTTCCGCGACGTCAGCGAGCGCCGGCGCATGGACGAGGCCTTGCACGCGCTCGCGGCCGGCGCCGCCGTCGGCCACGACTTCCTCTACACCCTCGTCTGCCAACTGGGCCGGACCCTGGGCGCGGACTACGCCCTGGTGGCGGAGAGCGCGGATGGCGAAACCGCCCGCACCGTGGCGGTATGCGCCCACGGCCAGGTCGCCGCCAACTTCGAGTACCCGTTGCACGGCACGCCCTGCCACAACGTGCTCAACGGCGAGTTCTGCCATCATCCGCGCGACGTCGCGCGCGAATTCCCCGACGACAAACTGCTCGCCGAGATGCAGGTCGAAAGTTACATGGGCATGCCGCTGATCGACGCCGCCGGCCATACCCTGGGGCTGCTCGCGGTGCTCGGGCGCCAGCCGCTCGCCAACCCGGAATTCGCGGAGTCGGTCTTCCAGGTGTTCGCGGCGCGCGCCGCCAACGAGCTCGATCGCCAGCACGCGGAACAGGAGCTGCGCCGGAGCGAGGAGCGCCTGCAACACCTGGCGCACTACGACCACCTCACCCATCTGCCGAACCGCGTCCTGTTCCTCGACCGCCTGGAACAGGCCCTGGCACGGGCGCGCTGGCACAAGCGGATCGTGGCGGTGTTGTTCGTCAATCTCGACCGGTTCAAGGTCATCAACGACACCGTCGGGCATCCGATCGGCGACCGGGTGTTGAAGGTGATCGCGGAGCGGCTGAACGCGGCGGTGCGGGAGGGCGACAGCGTGGCGCGCGTGGGCGGCGACGAATTTGCCGTGGCGCTGGCCGACCTGGCCGAGGCGCACGACGTGCCGCGCGTGGCCGAAAAGATCATCGCCGCCCTGCACCCGCCCGTGGTGATCGACGAGCGCGAGTATTTCGTCACCGCCAGCATCGGCGTCAGCCTGCACCCCGGAGACGGCGACGATGCCGAGACCCTGCTGCGCAACGCCGACGTCGCCATGTACCGCGCCAAGGAGAAAGGCAAGAACAACTTCCAGTTCTATTCGCCGGCCATGAACGCCGAGGCGCCCAGGCGCCTGGCGCTCGAAACCGACCTGCGGCGCGCGCTGGCGCGCCGGGAATTCCTGCTGCACTACCAGCCCAAGGTGGACCTCGCCACCGGCCGGATCGCCGGCATGGAGGCCCTGTTGCGCTGGCAACACCCGAGGCAGGGGCTGATCTCGCCCCTGGATTTCATCTCGCTGCTCGAGGAAACCGGCCTGATCGTGCCGGTCGGCGAGTGGGTGTTGCGCAGCGCCTGCGCCCAGAACAAGTCCTGGCAGGATGCCGGCCATGCGCCGTTGCGCGTGGCCGTGAACCTGTCCGCGCGCCAGTTCAAGCAGCCCGGCCTGGTCGAAATGGTCGGGAACGTGTTGGCGGCGACCGGTCTCGATCCGGGATACCTGGAACTCGAACTGACCGAGAGCATCCTGTTGGAGCACACCGAGGAAAGCCTGGCGACGCTGCGCAAATTCCACGACCTGGGCATCCATCTCGCGCTGGACGATTTCGGAACCGGCTACTCCTCCTTGAGCTACCTGAAACGCTTCCCCATCGACTCGCTCAAGATCGACCGCTCGTTCGTGCGCGACATCACCACCAACCCCGATGACGCCACGATCGCCCGGACCGTGATCGCCATGGCCCACAGCCTGCGCATGATGGCAGTCGCCGAGGGCGTGGAGACCCGGGAACAACTGGAATTCCTGCGCGCGCATCAATGCGACCAGATGCAGGGATATTATTTCAGCCGTCCCCTGACCGCCGAGGCCTTCGCACAACTGCTGGCGGACAACCGCTGTTTGGGTGCGGAACCAGGGAGTTGAGCCTGGGAAAAGCAGCCAGCAGATGAACGCAGATAAACGCCGTTTTAGGTTGAATGACCCCCGCGGCTAAACCAGCGATGCTCAGACCACTTTGTAGTAGCTTTTGTACCACTCGACGAAGCGGGCAATGCCCGTCTCCACGGTCGTATCCGGGCGGAAACCCACGGCCTGTTCGAGCGATTCGGTGTTGGCGGAGGTGGCCGGCACGTCGCCGTCCTGCATCGGCAGCAGGTCGAGTTTCGCCTTCTTGCCGAGGCACTGCTCCAGCACCTCGATATAACGCATGAGCTGCACCGGATTGTTGTTGCCGATGTTGAATATCTTGAACGGCGCGTAGCTGGTCGCCGGATCGGGATTGTCACCGGACCATTTCGGGTCGGGTGTGGCGGTGTTGTCGATCACGCGCACCACGCCCTCGACGATGTCGTCGATATAGGTGAAGTCGCGCACCATCTTGCCCTCGTTGAATACCGGGATCGGCGCGCCTTCGAGAATGCCCTTGGTGAACTTGAACAGCGCCATATCCGGCCGGCCCCACGGGCCATACACGGTAAAGAAGCGCAGCCCGGTGCACGGCAGCTTGTAGAGATGCGCATAGCTGTGCGCCATCAGCTCGTTGGCCTTCTTGGTGGCGGCGTACAGCGACACCGGGTGATCCACGTTGTCGTGCTCGGAGAACGGCATGTTGGTGTTGGCGCCGTACACCGAACTGGACGAGGCAAACACCAGGTGCTTCACGCCGGAATGCCGGCAGCCCTCCAGCACGTTGCAGAAACCCACCACGTTCGCGTCGATGTAGGCATGCGGGTTCTCGATCGAGTAGCGCACGCCGGCCTGCGCCGCCAGGTTCATGACCGCATCGAACTTCTCGCGCTTGAACATCTTCTCCATGCCGGCCCGGTCGGCGATGTCGAGCTTGTCGAAGGTGAAATTCTTGTGTCCGGAGAAACGCTTGAGGCGCGCCTCCTTGAGCGTGACATCGTAGTAGTCGTTCATGTTGTCGACGCCGTACACGCTGTCGCCGCGCGCCAGCAACCGCAGGGCCAGCGTGGAGCCGATAAAGCCGGCGACGCCGGTGATCATGACTTTCATGGGTATTCCTTTGTTATTGGATTTTGAAAAATGTTTCCGCGCGGCTTCCAGGGTAGTGCTTCATTCTGTTTGGTGCTTATACTAAGGCATAACAGCCCAACGCAGAGGCGCAAAGGCGCAGAGAAATCCGGATACAGGATAATTTCCTGTTTTTCTCCGCGTCTCCGCGTTGAGTTTCTAAATTCCTGCGTGAAGCTTCGTAGGGTGCGCTTGCGCACCGTTAACTGGGGCGCGGCAGCTTGAAGCGTTGCCCGCGATACTGCAAGACCGCGCCGTCGTGCACGATTTCCTCGACCACCACCCCGTCCTCGATGCGCGCGCCCCGTTGCACCGGGCGGTTGTTGATATAAAGGATACGCTGGGATTGATCCGGCGAATAGACATGGATGTTCACGACCAGCGGCGGCAGGCTGCTGCGAAAGGCCGGCGGCAGGCTGCTGAGCCACGGCGCTTCGCCGCTGCCCGTCACCGGCCGCGTATCCGCTGATGACGGCGCACTTGCTCTGGCCGATTTTTCCGGCGATGGAGTGGTTTGGATGCGGGCATGCGCCTGACTGTCCAGGGCTGGCGCCGACTCCGTGCGCGCCGCTGGCACCGGGGCAGTCGTGGTGTTTGCCGGATCCGCGCCAGCCCCGCTGACGGTTGACGGGGCCGGCGCCTCGGCGGACGTGGTCGCCGGCGGTGGTACCGGTTCGCGCAGGCTGAACAGCAGCGCGCCGATGGCCAGGGCCAGGAGCAGCAACGTCGCCAGCACCGCGACCGCGAAACCGGTCAGGCGCGGCGCGGCATTGGCCGAGGCGTTGCGAAAAATCAGATCGCGTCCAAGGCTGCGCTGACGCTCGGACTTCTTCAGTGCATCCAGAATCGAGGACATTTAGAGCGCCTATCAAAATGTATATGCACCGGTCCTTCACGCCGCACCCCCTCCCATTCCCTCCCCCTGGAAGGGGGAGGGTTAGGGTGGGGGTCGAGTGCCGCGGTCATTTTGTTAGGCGCCTTTAGAGAAAGCACGACTGCACAAAAATAACCATTT
>CAYHES010000124.1:0-7397 GCA_964355495.1 uncultured Acidiferrobacterales bacterium | reverse complement strand
GCGGGATGTCGCGGGGTAGACGAACGTGATTTATTTAATAACACAGTAGAACTAATGACGGTACCGCAACGGAGAGCGCAGAATGAATCGTGTCGCGTAACCGGCGAATATTGTTTCTGCTGATCGTGCTGGCATTGGTTGCCGGCACGACGACCTGGGAGCGCCTGTGGGTGCGCGGCTGGGTGCGTCCGCTTGAGGTGGCGATCTATCCCATTGCCATGGACGAGGCGAGTGCCGCCTTCGTCGGGCAGCTCAAGGCCGGGGACTTTCAGGAAATCGGCGCATTTCTCGCGCGCGAGGCGCCACGCTGGAGGCGCAGCGCCATGCCGGCAGCGCAGGTCGTGCTGAAGACGCCGATTCGTATTGTGCCGCCGCTCGCCCAGCCGCACAGCGTGCTGGAAGCCATCCAATGGAGTCTGCGTCTGCGCTGGTATGCCTACCGTCAGACGCCGTTCTGGGCAAGCCTTGGCACGGTGCGGCTGTTTGTGCTCTATCACCCGTTGCAGTTCGATCAGGCGTTGCCGCATTCGCATGGTTTGCAGAAAGGCTTGCTGGGTGTGGTGCATGTGTTCGCGAGCGACGCGCAGCGCGCGCAGAACAACTTCGTGATGGCCCACGAGCTGCTGCACACCCTCGGCGCCACGGATAAATACGACGTGAACGGCCAGCCGCTGTATCCGACCGGCGTCGCCGACCCGAATTCCCAGCCGCCTTACCCGCAATACAAGGCCGAGATCATGGGTGGCCGGGTCGCCATCACGCCGAATCGCGCCGTGATCCCCAGGGGTTTGGAGGAGGCCGTGGTCGGCTATGCGACGGCGGCTGAAATTGGCTGGTAACGCGCGTTTCGGCCGCGGTGCTTCGATGCGGCCATTTCGTTTCCCCAGGGACCAAGGTTGGTCGATAATGCCGGACGCGTCGCCGACCCGCTGAGCTGCCAGACTTGCCCGCATGATTAGCTTTTTTGATCTCGCTGTATTCCTCGGTTTTGCCGCGCTGGCCTGGTTCTGGATGGACGCGCTGCGCTGCAAGGAGATTGCGCGCGCCGCCGGGCAACGCGCCTGTCAACAGGCCGAGGCACAGTTTCTCGACGACACCGTCGAGATCACCCGGCTGCGGTTGCGGCGCAATGCGCGCGGCCAGCTTGCCCTGTATCGCGAATACCGTTTCGAATTCACTCATAACCGCGACTACCGTCTGCGCGGCGAGATCGCGATGCTGGGACGACGCGTGGTGCGCCTTGCGCTTGAGCCGTAAGGCGCAAGGGGTGGACCCAGACGCAGCAGGCTGTGGTTTCGTCGGAACCGGTGTATTCTTTAAAGTCGTCAGGAACGGCCTGGCGATAATCCCCAAAGGAGCGACTGCAATGAGCAAGGGCATGGACAGTAAGAAGCAAGGCAAGAAAGAGCCGGCCAAGACCATGAAGGAAAAACGCGCCGCGAAGAAGGCCAAGAAAGAAGCCAAGGGCGGATTGCGGTAATCCCGTGGCGATCGGGTGCATGCTTCCGGATGCCCCGATCGCCTCATGGAATCGAGACGCTGTTCCCTATCATTAATTAGCTGGAAGCATGACCGACCCGCAGCCAAAGAATCCTCTGCATGGCCTTACCCTGGAGGCGATTCTGATCCGATTGGTCGAGCATTATGGCTGGGCCGAGCTTGGGAAGATCATCACGGTCAAATGTTTCACCAGTGACCCCAGCATCAAATCCAGCCTGAAGTTCCTGCGTAAAACCCCGTGGGCCAGAAAGAAAGTAGAAGAGTTGTACGTGCGTACACTGTTGAACTAATCGGGGAAACGTTTCCGTAGCTGTAGGTCGGCCTTTAGGCCGACACGTCAAGATGAGCAACGGACCTGAATATCGCCGGCCCGTGACGGCGGCGGTTCGGCGTAGCGCACCCGTTGCGGGCGATCATCGAACGGGGCATGCAGAACCGTCAGCAGATGTTCGATCTCGGAGTAATCCCCCTGTTCGGTCCTTTCAATGGCAACCTGCGCCAGATAGTTGCGCAGGACATATTTCGGATTCGAGGCCTGCATGGCGGGACGGCGCGCATTGTCGTCCCGGGCGGTGGCGCGCCGGTGCGCGCGGTCGCCAAGCAGGTCGCATAACGCGGGCGCAGCGTGGACGAAATCCATTGGTAACCGCTGAGCCCGCATTTGATGCAGATCATGGCAAAGCTGTCCCTGGACGCTTACGTTCATCCATGCATGACCGGTGCAAACAATCGGGAGGTCGTTATGATCGTCGTCAATGAAAAGAAAGATCTACTGGAGATGCATGTGTATGGCGAATTGACGCTCGCCGACTATCGCGGTTTCGAGGAGGCGGTGGGCCGGGAACTCAAGACCGCACCCAAGATCAAATTGTTGCTCGACCTCACCCAGATGACCGGCTACACGTTGGACGTGGCGTGGGAGGAGATCAAGTTCACGCGTGCCCACGCGCATGATTTTCGGCGCATTGCCATCGTTTCCGAAACGCAATTGGCACCGTGGCTCTCCTGGGTGAGCGCGGCGTTCAGCGATGCCGAAGCCAGAATTTTCGACAACCGCGATCCGGCGATCGCCTGGCTAAACGTCGCCTGAACCATTGTCGGGCCTTGGTTCGGCTTTTTCTTCGAGATCACTGCTCTGACCATGGCTGCCGAACCCGTGACGCCATCACGCATCTTGTGGTACTTCGCCGACCCCATGTGCTCATGGTGCTGGGGCTTTGCGCCAGTGATCAGCGCCATCAAGGAGGCCTATGCGGATCGGCTCAAGCTCGCCTTGTTGCTGGGCGGTTTGCGCCCGGGCACGACCGAACCCATGAGCGCCGCGTTGCGCGCGGAGATTTTGCATCATTGGCGCGAGGTGCAGCGGCGCACGGGTCAGCCCTTTATTTTTGAAGATGCGATGCCCGCGGGTTTTGTGTACGACACCGAGTCGCCGAGCCGCGCGGTGGTCGCCGTGGCCGAAATCAATCCGGAAGAGACCTTTGCCTATTTCAAATCGGTGCAGGCGGCGTTCTACGCGCACCGCCAGGACGTCACCCGGACGCAGACGCTGGCGGACTTGGCTGAGGCACATCATATCGCGGCACCGCAATTCCTTGAGCAGTTTCACTCCGCGGAAGCGAAAGCAAAAACCCGCATGCATTTCCAGCAGACGCAGCAGGCGGGGGTGCGTGGATTTCCCACGGTGGTGCTGCAAGACGCATCCGGCACCACGCTGCTGACCCATGGCTATCGTCCGTTCGAGGAACTGCGGCCGGAGATCGAGACGTGGCTGGCGAGGCCGGCATGAAGAAGGCGCGACCGGAGCCGGCGTGCCCCTGCGGGTCGGGTCAAGCGTATGCGGGCTGTTGCGGGGTGTTCATCGACAACGGCGCATTGCCCGCCACCGCCGAGCGGCTCATGCGTTCGCGCTATTCAGCCTATGTCCGGGCGCGCGAAGACTACCTGCTGCGCACCTGGCATGGGTCCACGCGCCCTGCGCATCTCGGTCTGCAGGATGCCGGTCCGGTGAAGTGGTTGGGTCTCAAGGTTCTGCGCTGCGAGGCGGGCGGCGTGGATGACCGCGAAGCTGTCGTGGAGTTCGTGGCACGCTACCAGGTCAACGGCCGGGCCGAGCGTCTGCATGAGGTCAGTCGTTTCGTGCGTGACGCGGGGCAATGGTTGTACGTGGATGGCCAGACCGCCCCGGCGTGACGCAAGCGAGCGCGTTACGCCCCGTGCCCAGAATTCTCTCCCCGCTGGATCTGTTTTCCCTCATTCTTCCTGCGGATGCGGTCGTTTGTCAGTCCGTATGCGCAGCGTGTCGGTCAGTCCGAAACTTGCAGCGGTTCCACGCGGTCAATCGGTTACAAATCGCGTATGCTCGCACGCCATCGCCGTGCCACAAGCGCGCGACCGCATGATCTCAGGAAGAGCTCACGCCAATAACAATGCTTCGAAGGAGAACCGAAATGACCACTGCCCGTTCTATTCTTTCCAGGTTGCCGGGGATTGCCTTTGCCACGCTCGCGATCAGCGGCGAGACGATTGCGATTTGCCGCGGCGAGCCGAGCTATTACCGGGTGGAAACGTCCAAGACCGCCGAGGAACTGAATATGATGTACGGCGTGAGCCCGACCCAGGCGCGGGCGATGCTGGCCGGAACCATACGCGGCTGGCACAAGCTGCCGGCAGGTCCGGAATAGCATGATGCGGCCGGCAATCTGGTTATCCGCCCGGACGGCGGCGGCAAACCGGATAAGCTTTAAGGAATCCGTGGCGGAACGCCGTATGACCGCACCGATGCTGGCGGTTCGGGACTCCTTCTGATGAAAGAGAGAGGCAATGCCCGACCCGCCGGGCTTGTGTCGCGTAGACATGGCCCCATACAGGATAAACGCGGATATCCGCCGTATTTCGTGCTTGGCACCGACTTAAACCCTACTAAAATAGTGGTGGCTTTTGGAGCAGGGTTGTGTATAGTGGCCGCGTTGCAGTGCATTCTTGTAGTCAAGTTCGGAAGCCCCTCCAGTCACTTTGGTAGTAATCTCCCGCAATTTAAGCTTCCAAGAAAGAACTGCAAACTATCGCAATTCAACCAAATAGAGGAATTTCCGTGATTACAGGAACAGTGAAGTGGTTCAACGACGCCAAGGGCTTTGGTTTCATCACCCCGTCCGACGGTGGCAAGGATGTCTTCGTGCATCACTCCGCCATTCAGGGCAGCGGCTTCAAGACCCTGGCCGAAGGCCAGAAGGTTCAGTTCACGCTGGAGCAGGGCCCGAAGGGTCCGTCCGCTGCGAACGTCCAGGCTGCCTAAGCTTCGACCACTGCGTAAGCAGATTTGATGGAAAGACCCCGCCGCGAGGTGGGGTCTTTTTTTAACGAAGCTCCACTTCGTTCGTCACTTCCTTCTTACCTGTTTCCTGCCCGGTACCGCTTTACCAGGATTTTCCCGGAGTACCAGGAACCCGCCGCGTCGCAAGTCGCGCAGGTGTTCCCCGGGCGCATGACGACCCGTCATGCCTGATTCTGAAAGAACACCACCACTGATACTTAGATTATTTCTGGAACCATCTTTTGATTTCCACCGCCAATATCACCATGCAGTTCGGGGCCAAGCCCCTGTTCGAGAACATCTCGGTCAAGTTCGGCAACGGCAACCGTTACGGCCTGATCGGCGCGAACGGCTGCGGCAAGTCGACCTTCATGAAGATACTGGGCGGGGATCTGGCGCAAACCTCCGGCACGGTCTCGATCGACAGCGACGAGCGCCTCGGCAAGCTGCGCCAGGACCAATTCGCCTTTGAAGACTACACGGTGCTCGACACCGTGATCATGGGCCATGCCGAACTGTGGCGCGTGAAAGCCGAGCGCGACCGCATTTACGCCCTGCCGCACATGAGTGAAGCCGACGGCATGAAGGTGGCCGAGCTGGAAGTCGAGTTCGCCGAGCTGGACGGGTACACCGCCGAAGCACGCGCCGGAGAACTGCTGCTCGGCATCGGCATCCCCCTTGAGCAACATGCCGGCCCAATGAGTGCCGTGGCACCGGGCTGGAAACTGCGTGTGTTGCTGGCGCAGGCGCTGTTTGCCGACCCCGACATCCTGCTGCTGGACGAGCCCACCAACAACCTCGACATCAACACCATTCGCTGGCTGGAAGACGTGCTGAACGCGCGCAACAGCACCATGGTCATTATTTCGCACGATCGCCACTTCCTGAACAGCGTGTGCACGCACATGGCCGATCTGGACTACGGCGAGCTGCGCGTTTATCCGGGCAACTACGACGAGTACATGACCGCCGCCACCCAGGTGCGCGAACAACTGCTGTCCGGCAACGCCAAGAAAAAGGCGCAAATCGCCGAGCTGCAAACCTTCGTCAGCCGCTTCTCCGCCAACGCCTCCAAGGCCAAGCAGGCCACGTCGCGCGCCCGCCAGATCGAGAAAATCAAGCTGGACGAGGTGAAGCTGTCGAGCCGGGTGAGTCCGTTTATCCGCTTCGATCAGGACAAGAAGCTCTATCGCCAGGCGCTGGAAGCCGAGGGCTTGAGCAAGGGCTATGGCGACAAACCATTATTCAGCAACCTCAACCTGATGGTCGAAGTCGGCGAACGCGTCGCCGTGATCGGCCCGAACGGCATTGGCAAGTCCACCCTGCTGCGCACGCTGGTGGGCGACCTGAAATCGGACGGCGGCCGGGTCAAGATGTCGGAGAACGCCAACATCGGCTACTTTGCCCAGGACCACGCAGCCGACTTTGCCGACAAAACGAATCTGTTCGACTGGATGAGCCTGTGGGCGAAACCGGAAGACAACGAGCAGTCGATCCGCGCGGTACTCGGCCGCATGCTGTTCTCGCGTGAAGAGAGCAGCAAGTCGGTCAAGATTATTTCCGGCGGTGAGCAGGGGCGCATGCTATTCGGCAAGCTGATGCTGCAGCGCCCGAATGTGCTGGTGATGGACGAACCTACCAATCATCTGGACATGGAATCCATCGAGGCGCTCAATCTGGCGCTGGAGAATTATCCCGGCACGCTGATTTTCGTCAGCCACGATCGTGAATTTGTTTCGTCGCTGGCGACCCGCATCATCGAGCTCACCCCGCAGGGCGTGGTGAACTTCGGCGGCAGCTACGACGACTACCTGCGCAGTCAGGGCGTGGAACTGGCGAATCGGGCAACCGCATAAGCATTACTAAGGCACACTCAAACCGATTGACGTGTGATAGGGTACTTACCTTCGCCCGCACACAAGAAGCGAATACAAACCAAACATCGGCGCACTCCGGTCTGCGCCCGATCCTTCGCGGCAAACCCCCGTGGCGAGCCTCGATACCATCAACCCATTGGAAGCCTAGACCGGCCCAAGACCCAAGTGTTTCGGGTAGGCCCATCCAGGAGTAACCAACGATATGTCATTCAACACCCTCGGCCTCTCGGCCGAATTACTGCGCGCCGTCACCGACAAGGGTTATGGCGAGCCGACCCCCATTCAGCTCAAGGCCATTCCCGTCATTCTTGAGGGAAAAGATATTCTCGCCGGTGCGCAGACCGGTACCGGCAAGACCGCCGGGTTCACCCTGCCGCTGTTGCAGCGCCTGAGCGCCCAGCTGCCAAGCGCCGATCGACGCGTTATTCGCGCGCTGATTCTCACCCCGACGCGCGAACTCGCGGCGCAGGTGGAGGAGAGCGTGCGCATGTACGGCAAGCATTTGCCGCTGAAATCCACCGTGGTGTTTGGCGGCGTCGGTTTCAATCCGCAGGCCGATACGTTGCGCCGCGGCGTGGATATCCTGGTGGCGACACCGGGGCGGCTGCTCGACCACGTGCAGCAAAAGACCGTGGACCTGTCGAAGGTTGAAATCCTGGTGCTGGACGAAGCCGACCGCATGCTGGACATGGGCTTCATCCGCG
>CAYHES010000123.1:0-7429 GCA_964355495.1 uncultured Acidiferrobacterales bacterium | reverse complement strand
AGGTGAGCTGGATGGGCTGGCGCTTCCAGAGAATCGAGCCGGCATGGCGTAGCCACGAATACATCAGGGAACCTCTAAAAATGCATTCGTATAAGATTGTTTGCCGCAAAGACGCAAAGAAAATGTCCTGGTTTTCAACAAGAAAACAACTTTGCGTTCTTTGCGTCTTTGCGGCAGATGTTTTTGTGTTGAACTTCTAGAGGTTCCCATCAGTGTTTCCCCCTGAACAGTCCAGGGCTCCGGAAATACAGCGTAATCCCGGCGACGGCGCCGGCGACCACGGCCACGGGATAGAGCAGCAGATAATACAGCGCGGCCATGAACGCAAAGCCTAACCCCTCGGCGCGCTGGAAGGCCAGCAGCAGGCCCCGGTTTATGAACAGATTGAACGCGAGCGCCAGGGACAGGAGCACCAGGAGCTCCGTCTTTGCGCTCAGAAAAAAGCCCGGCAGCAACAGGCCGTTGAAAACATAGACGCACACGTTGACCTTGAGTGCCAGCGAGGCGGTGCCGGAATCCGCCAGCAGGTCCCGGTTGCCGATGGCGTAGCCGGTCCAGTACATCGATTTGATAAAGGCATTGCGCAGCGACCGCAACAGCGAATAGTTGAAGATGTGCTGCACCTGGATGGCGGGGTTCATCACCAGCCGGCAACCGGCACGGCGCAGCCGGTGGCTGAATTCCACGTCTTCCAGGATCGGCAGTGGGCTTTCTGCAAACCCCCGATGCCGGCGGAAGCTGTCCGCGTCCATGGCCAGTGCGTGGGTGGCGATGTAATCGGCCGCCGGCGCGTGCCTGGTTTCAAAGTAATTGATAAAAACTGACTGAAAGCGGCTGCAGAAGCGCCGGTCGTAGGGCGCCAGCGTATAGGTTCCGCCCACGATCCAGGCGCCGTTAATGGCGCAATGGACTTTCGCCCCGGGGTTCTCGGCCGCCAGCGTTCCGACCGCCAGGGAAAGGGTATCGTCCTGCAACAGGCAGTCGGCGTCGGTGAAAAAAAGTATCGCGCCGCGGGCATGCTGCGCCCCCAGGTTTCTTGCCAGGGCCGCGCCGCCGTGTTGCGAAAGCCGCAGCAGCTTGCATGGATATTGCGCAATCACGCTGATCGAATTGTCTTGCGAATCGTCATCCACCACGATGACTTCGAAATTGGCATGACGCGACGCCAGGGCGGCTTCCAGGCATTTTCCTATTGTGGTTGCGCCGTTGCGATTGGGGATGATGACCGAGACCAGGTTTTCCATTAGCGAATGCTGTAAAGAGGCAATATTCCGCTTCGGCCGGCTGACCCGCTGGGGGCCGCGGAAATCCCGGCCCATCCAAACTCACTCTGGCGTTTTCCGATTTGCTGCAAAATGATGCAAATACATCATTTTAATCGATAGGTAATCATTATTAACTATAGCGCACATATTAGGACACATCATTCTCCATAATAATGATGCGTGGCGTGCTGTGTGGCATGTGCCAGAAAACAGGGAGGCGGCCAGTTCCGGTGGAACCCACATACGGCCACAAGCACAAAAGCTATTTCACCCGGGCGGAGGTAGCGGCGTTGCTGGAGGTGTCGCCGAACACCATCAGTCGCTGGGTGCGTGGCGGGAAAATTCCGAGTGTGTTGACACCCGGCGGTCGCCGCCGTTATCCGGTGGACGCGATCGTCCGTCTGGTGCGGGAGTTCCAGCATGGCGGCCCGGTTGCCCCACCTGCCGAACATCAGGGTTGAAGACCGTTGCGCCGGTTTGCCGGTGAACCGAAGCCGGACGGTCGCGGGTTTCAGTGTAGTACCGGGTGCCTCCGGCCATGGCACCGGTGGTTCAGTTTGGCGCCGGAGGCGTTGTGGGATATTCCAAAACGATGGAGGTGAGTGATGAACAAGCGGCACAACAAATGGGAAATCTGCAGGGCAGGAATGCTGTTGGGTCTTTTCCTGGGCGTCGGCGGGTTCGGCATGGCGCATGCCGGCAACGTGATCGTGGGCACGGACTACGTTCTTAAGAGCAAGGACAAGCCCGGTGTCGTGCTGGTGGATGCGCGCGGGGCGTCGGATTACAAGAAGGGGCTGATTCCGGGCGCCGTTGTCCTCGGCGAAAAACCTGGAGCGGTGACGCTCCGCGATGTGGATGCGCGCATCCTGCCGGTGAACAAACTCGAGAAGATCCTGGGAGAGGCGGGCATCACGCTCGATAATGAGATCATCGTGTATGGGGCCAAGGGCGACACGGGTCCCGACGTGGTTTTTTGGATCCTCGAGTACCTGGGGGCCGGGAAGGCCAAGGTCTACCACGGCGGCTTCGACGACTGGACGGCGGGCAAGCACCCGCTGACGAACGAGCCACGCAAACTCCCGGCGGCGAAGTTCACCGCCAAGGTGCGCCCGGACGTCATCGCGACGACCGACTACGTCAAGAAAAACCTGCAGAACAAGGAAATCCAGTTCGTCGATACACGCACCGCGAAAGAGAGCTCGGGCGATGACATCCGCGCGCTGCGTGGCGGGTATATCGCGGCCGCCAACCATGTCAACATCCCTTATGAGTCCGCGTGGAAGGATCCCGAGGCGGCGAAAAAGCTGGCCGAGAAGACGGTCAAAGACCGCGAGGGCATGGTCTTGAAGGACGCGGCGGGGCTCAAGGAGCTGTACAAGGGGCTGGACCCAAAGAAAGAGGTGGTGGCCTACTGCCAGACCGGCACGCGCTCCACCCAGACCTACGCCGTGCTGCGGGATATGGGGTATCAGAAGGTCCGCAACTACGACGATTCGTGGATCGTCTGGGGCTCGGACCGGGATCTGCCGGCCAAGAACGTGAGCTATTTCGACTTCGTGAAGGTGAACGCGGCCATGAAGAAGCTTGAGGCGCTTGAAAAGAGGATCGCGGCGCTGGAGCCCAAGAAGTAGCCGGGCGACTACGAGTTGGAACGGCGTAGCTATTTCGCCCCGGCCGGCATCCGCCAGCCGGGGCGTTTCCGTCGTGCCGGAAGGGAAGAAGGCATGGTATGGACAGGCCTGTTTTTCCGGACGGCCGGCCGCCGTAGCTTCCGTATCGGCCGCTTCTTTGTCATGCGGCGCAGCTCCCTGCCCGGGTGTTTCGTTTCTCAACCGGTAACAAGGGTGAGATCGCCGGCGAGAGAATTTCGCGCAGCCGATAGCCGATAGGATTGTTTGGTCAGCAGGCTGCGTGTACGGCATACCGGTTCCGAAGTGAGACGTCGTTTTTTCACGCTATTGGCCGTTGCCCTACATCACGTGCACCATGTCCGGGCATTTGTATGGTGCAAATCCCAATTCTGGTGCGCGCGAAATCCATTCAATATTAAATCCCCTTTAGAAATAGACCGTTATAACCGTGTGTATTTGGCACGGCAGTTGCTATACCGATCGGTATTACCGATTGGAAGAAGATGGCTACATCACATTTCCTTAAAAATGGCCATAAGCCGACGCTGTTGAGTGCATTCGTTTACTCGGACATGAGTTTCATGGTCTGGGTGTTGCTCGGCCCGCTCGCCGTGCATATCGCACGCGACCTCAAGCTAAGTGGTGCCCAGCAATATGCGATGGTGGCAATTCCATTGCTCGCGGGCGCGCTTCTGCGCATTCCGGTCGGGGCGCTCGTGGACCGCTACGGACCGCTGCGCACCGGGCTCCTGTGCCAGGCCGCGGTGATCGTCGCGCTGCTTGTGGCGTCCGTCGGTCAAGTGAACTCGGTGGCCGGTCTTTATCTGCTCGGCGCCGTGCTCGGAATCGCGGGTACGAGCATGGCGGTGGCGCTGCCGCTCGCGGCGCGCTGGTACCCGGACGAACATCAGGGCAAGGCGCTCGGCATCGCCGGCGCGGCGAGCAGCGGCACGGTGTTCGCTGCCCTGTTTGCGCCCGGGCTCGCCGAGGCTTACGGATGGCGCAACGTGCTGGCGCTCGCCGTGATTCCGCTTTTTCTCACCCTGCTGGTTTATCTGCTGCTCGCGAAAGAACGCCCCGCGCCGGCCGCGAGCAAGCGGCCCGCCTATGCCCGGGTGCTCGCGGAGGCCGACCTCTGGTGGTTCATGCTCTTCTACGCCGTCACCTTCGGCGGCGTCGTGGCTTTGGCAAGCACGCTCGTGCTTTATTTCCATGAGCAGTACCGCCTCGCGCCGGTGACGGCGGGCTACTTCACGGCGGTCTGCGTGCTCGCGGGTGCGGCGCTGCGCCCGGTGGGCGGCTGGATCGCCGATCGTTTCGGTGGCGTGAAAAGCCTGCATCTGATGTTCGGCATGGCCGCCCTCGGTGTGTTTCTCGTTGCGCTCGGGCCGCCGGCCGGCTTCGCGGCCATGATCTTTCTGGTGTTCGCCATGGGGGCACTCGGCATGGGCAGCGGCGCTGTGTTCCAGCTCGTGCCGCTGCGCTTCCGCCAGGAAGTCGGCGCGGCCACGGGACTCATCGGGGCGGCCGGCGCGTTCGGCGGCTTTGTGCTCGCCGAGCTGCTCGGCCATTCCAAGCTCGCGACCGGCGACTTCCGCGTGGGCTTCATGGTGTTCGCGGGGCTCACGGTGTTGAGCCTCATCGGTATCCACAAAGTGAAGTCGCGCTGGCGTACCACCTGGGGCGCGGTGGCGACGGCGCGCCTTTAGTGTAGTGCTTCACAATTGACGGAACATTGCTTGTTCGAAATGGCCGGAAAACTGCTCCTGCGTTTCCGGCACTCCCGCCATCCGTGGCGGTCGTAGGTCGGCCTTCAGGCCGACATGTCGGGCTAAAGCCCGACCTACAGGGGGGCACCGGGAAGTTATAAGTACCAAACAGAATGAAGCATTACACCAGGTCCAAACATAATGACGCAACATTAACAACTCAACGCAAAGGCCGCTACGCACATCCTGTGCTCGCGCGACATTCGCACATCCATGTGCATCACGCCAAGGCGCAAAGGAAACCCGGAAAGGATATCTGCCTGTACTTCGCGTCTTTGCGTTGGGTTTTTCTTAGAGATTAGTTCTGAATTTAAACTTTTTGGAGGATTGTCATGCCAAACTTGTTGCCAATCTCGCGCGCGCGCCGCATCGCCGTGGCGGGTGTGCTCGTGTCTTTTCTGACCGTGGGCCTGTCGCTCGCCGTGGGCGCGGGCGCCCAGGACGTGGAGTCGGCCAGGGCGGCGCAAGCCGATGACACCCGGCTCAAGAAACCCTCCGGCGCGCTTCAGCACCTGAGCAAGGAGAGCGCCACCTGCGCCTCCTGCCACAAGGAAAAGACTCCCGGCATCTACCAGCAGTGGGGGCGCTCCAAGCACTACCGCGGGAATATCGGCTGCTACGAATGCCACAAGGCGGACAAGAGCGATCCGGACGCCATCCAGCACAAGGACTTCACCATCTCGGTGATCGTCTCGCCCAAGGACTGCGCACGCTGTCACGGCAAGGAAACCGAGCAGTTCACCAAGAGTCATCATGCCAAGGCGGCGGAGATTCTCGGCTCGCTCGACAACACGCTCGCCGAGGTGGTCGAGGGCAACATGAAGTTCCGCGGCCAGTCGGCGGTCGCGGTCAACGGCTGCTGGCAGTGCCACGGCGCGCCGGTCAAGGTGCTGGAGAACGGCGACCTCGACCCCACCACCTGGCCGAACACCGGCATCGGCCGCATCAACCCGGACGGTTCCAAGGGCAGTTGCGCCGCCTGCCACCAGCGCCACGAGTTCTCGCTCGCGCAGGCGCGCCGCCCCGAGACCTGCGGCAAGTGCCACCTCGGACCGGATCATCCGCAGAAGGAGGTCTACGACGAGTCCAAGCACGGCATCAACTTCTACGCCAACGTGAATCGCATGAACCTTGATTCCGCCAAGTGGATCGTGGGCGAGGACTACGACGCCGCGCCCACCTGCGCCACCTGCCACATGTCCGCGACCCGCGACCTGCCGGTCACGCACGACGTCGGCGACCGCATCAGCTGGACGCTGCGCCCGGCGATCTCCGAGAAGATCGACGCCAAGGCCGTCAAGGCCGGCAAGAAGGTGAAGAGCTGGGTCGAGCGGCGCAAGGACATGAAGAACGTCTGCCAGGCCTGCCACGGCAACAACTTCGTCGAGAACTTCTACCAGCAGTTCGACGGGCTCGTGAATCTTTATAACGACAAGTTTGCCATCCCCGGGGCGAAGCTCATGAAGGTCATGAAGGACGAGAAGCTCATCACGCTCGCCGAGTTCGACGACAAGATCGAGTGGACCTGGTACTTCCTGTGGCACCACGAGGGACGGCGTGCGCGCCACGGTGCATCCATGCAGGCGCCCGACTACGTGCAGTGGCACGGCATGTACGAGGTCGCGCACCGCTTCTACACCGAGATGGTGCCGGAGGTACGCGAAGTCATCGAGAAGGCCGAGAAGGCCGGCAAGCACGCGGGCGCGAAGAAGCTCAAGGCGGCGCTCGACGAGGTTCTCAACTCGCCCGACCACCGCTGGTTCATCGGCAAGATGCCGGCGGAGGAAGAGGCGAAACGCAAGGCGGATGCCGAGGCGTTCAAGAAGCGCTACGCCCAGTAACCTTTCATGGCGCATCTGTCACTCGTGGGTGGCGCGGCCGCCGTCCTGCTGCTGCTCGCGGCGCCGGCCGATGCGGCGACGCGCCGGCCGTCGGACCAGCCGGTCGCGGTCAGCGCCGCGACCGGCGACGCCGCCTGCCTCGAGTGCCACGGCGAGAAGGGCTTCGCCGTGCCGACCGGCGAAACCGGCGCCAGCCGCAAGCGCCGGCTGTACGTGGATGTGGACGGCCTGCGTGCGAGCGTGCACGCCAAGGAAAAATGCGTCGCCTGCCACGCCGACATCCGGCAGATCCCGCACCGCCAGGGCGCGCGCCACGCGGTGAACTGTGTGCAGTGCCACGAAAAGCAGTCACCGGCACCCAAGGTCAGCGAGGTCGAGGTCCAGACCACGATCACGCACACCATGGTGGGCCTGCCGCCCGCGCCGTTCGTGCCCGAGGTCAGCAAGCTGGCCGCCGAAACCGCGGTCTATCTCGACTCCATCCATGCGCGCGCCGGCAAGCAGGACCGCGCGCGG
Organism: uncultured Acidiferrobacterales bacterium; assembly: GCA_964355495.1. Taxonomy (GTDB): domain Bacteria; phylum Pseudomonadota; class Gammaproteobacteria; order Acidiferrobacterales; family UBA6901; genus UBA6901. The sequence goes on along the minus strand of CAYHES010000123.1, from coordinate 404 downwards.
CCGAACGCGACCTGCGGCGACTGTCACGGCTCGCATGCAGTCCGTCCCCTGCAAGGCCAGGAGGCGCGGCGTTTCCGGCGCGACTCGGTTGAAACCTGCGGCGCCTGCCACGAGCAGGCGCTCAAGCAGTACTACAGCTCGGTGCACGGCGCGGCGGTCAAGCGCAGGGGCGATCCCGACATGCCGGTGTGCAGCGATTGCCATACTCCACACCGCATCGCCTCGCCCAAGGACGATCCCGCCCAGCTTGCCATCACCGCGAACTGCGGCGGCTGCCACCAGAAGGAACTCAAGAGCTACCGCACGACCTACCACGGCCAGGTGACGCGCCTCGGTTACGCACACACCGCCAAGTGCCACGACTGCCACACCGGCCATCGCATCCAGCCGAGCAAGAACCCGCT
>CAYHES010000122.1:0-7452 GCA_964355495.1 uncultured Acidiferrobacterales bacterium | reverse complement strand
CTGTGCGCCGCACTCCTGTGCGGCTGCGCCACCGTGCGCACACTCACCGAGTATCAGCCGGGCGACCCGGTGTTCATGAGCGGCACGCGCCTGGACGCAGCGGCCATCACCCGCAACAAGCCGGTGCTGGACAGGCTGCGCGCCAAGCCGCCGGCCTGGCCGTGGCTCGATCTGCCGTTCAGCTTTGTGGCCGATCTGTTTTTCTGGGTGCTTCCGCGCACCCCTGCGTCACCGCCCGGCGGGTCGGGCGGTTCATTCCAGCCGACATACGAGCCTCGCTGAGCATTTTGTAAGAAACCTGTAACCCATTCCGCCGTATAATTGCCCCGCAATGCGCATGGATCAACCACACACATGGACGAGAGATAACAATAATGCAACTGACCATTACCCACGAAGAAGAACTGCGGTTCTCCGCGCACAATGACGACCATCGCCTCGTGATCGATTTGCCGGAGCCGCTTGGCGGAACCGGCCAGGGCATGACCCCGCCGCAACTGTTCGTGGCCTCGCTCGGTGCCTGCCTCGGTGTGTATGTCGTGGATTACTGCGAGACCGTCGGCGTGCCCTCGCAGGGGCTGAAGATCCAGATGCACTGGGAACAGTCGGACCGGCCGAAGCGCATCGGCCGCATCCGCGCCGAGATCGAACTCCCGGAAGGGGATGTAGCGCCCGCCCGGCTCGCCGCCATCCGGCGCGTGGCGGAGCAGTGCCTGCTGCACAACACCCTCAAGGAGGCCCCGGCGTTCGACATCGAGATCAGCACCGCCGGGACACAGCCAGTACCGGAGCTGGTGGTGGCGTTGGCCACCGACCGGGTGATCGCCGCCCAGTCCGCCGGCCAGGAACCTGCCCCGCCTTTACCGCGCCACGGGCGACCCCGCTGAGCTGACCGTGCAGGGTCGGTCCGAAGAGAAATTACCGGGCGCGCACCCACAGTTACATGTTTCTTGATTCGGCCAAGATCCGACAACCTGTGGGAGCGGCCTTATGGCCGCGATAAAAGAATCGACCTTCGAGCATCCGGCGCAATTCGCGAAGCTCATTGCGCCCTACGCGGGCTGTTCTTCCGGGCGATGCCGGGCGGTGACGCACGCGCCCCGCGTTACTTGCGCACGAAGTCGATGACAATCAGCCCCGGGTCGCGCTGCACGTAGTTGATCTCGATGCCCGCGCCGTAGCGCTGCTGCATCTGTTGCAGCAGCGGAATCGGATCGTGGTCGTTGGCGAAGCGCATGACCTCGCCCGGGTGCAGCGCGTCCAGCGCGCCGAAGATGGCGGCATGGCGGAAGCGCTTGGCGACGCCGCGGGCATCGAACGGATAAACCTGGTCGAGAATGCGCAGCTGCGGATCGGACATGGGGACTCCTTGCGTGAGCGGTTGCCGGTATGAGCCCGGAGTAACCTTACCAATTCGATCATACAAAACGCAGGATGCGTTTGATTCAGATCAAGCGCAGCATGTCCGCCCGGCTCCGCAACGCCATCGAGGTCATGGGCCATTTGGGCAGTTTGCGCTTCATCTGCCGCAAGGGCACCGAGCACCGCGTATACGACAGCCGCTGTCCACACCAGGTAACGAACATCTAACGGTCTTACTCCTCACAGCAGCCGCCGGAAGCGCCACACCGCGAATGCGAACAGGCCGCTGCCCAGCACCAGGATGCCGAGCACATCGTGCCACACGTAGGCGAGGCCATTGCCCTTGAACAACACCTGAAAGCCGAGATCGATGTAATAGCGCATCGGCGACAGCAGGCTCAGGTACTGCATCCACGGCATCATGCTTTCCGGCGGCGACATCGCTCCGGACAGGAACATCATCGGCCACAAGGTCAGGAACATCAGCATCATCGCCTGCGGCAGGTTGCGGGCAATCACGGCCAGCGTCAGTCCGAGGCTGGCGATCGAAAATACGTAGAGGATGGTGACGACATAGAACAGCAGGATGCTGCCGCGCAGCGGTGTGCCGTGCACGCCGTGCACGATGGCATACAGCGACAGCGGCGACAGCAGCAGCACCACGATCACGGTCGGAATGATCTTGGCGGCGAACAGTTCGGCCGGCCGCAGCGGGCTGACCAGCAGCTGTTCGAGCGTGCCGTGCTCCTTCTCGCGCACCAGCGCCGCGGCCGTCAGCAGCAGCGAGGTCATGGTGATCATGTTGAACAGCTCAAACAGGCTGGAAAACCAGGCAACATTAATACTTGGATTGAATTCTATCCGCACGCGTGCGTCGACCTGCGGCAGGCTGGCAAGTTGGTCGGCGCTCGAGCCGATGCGCCGCTCCAGCAGCTCGATGCCGTACTGACCGGCGATCTGGGCGATGTAGGCGGCGGCCAGAATGGCCATCTGCGCCTGCGTGCCGTCCGAGATCACCTGGAAGCGGCCGCGGCTCTCCTGCACGTCGCGCGCGAACCCCGGCGGAATGATCACCGCCAGACTGGCGCCCGCCGCGTCCAGGGTTTCCACCACTTCGCGGTCGCTGTGCACCATGCGCACGATCTTGAAATACGGCGCCCGCAGCCGCGACACCAGTTCGCGGCTCTCATTGCTGTGCGACAGGTCCAGCACCACCACCGGATAATTGTTGAGGTCCACGGCCCCGGCATGGCCGGAAAGATAAACGGCGCCGAAAAAGCCCCACAACAGAATCAGCACGATCGGCCAGTCCGCGGCCAACTGGCGGAATTCCTTGAGCAGCATGGAGAGCAGGCGTCCGTGCATCAGCCGATCCGCTTCTTCAGGAACAGCCAGGCAAGGGAATAGAGCACCAGCGTGTACAGCGCGAGCGCGCCGAGCTGCGGCCAGTAGTAGCCGAAACCGAAGCCCTTGAGGTAGCTCCCGCGCACCACGGTCATGAAGTGCGTGGCCGGTATCAGCTGCGCGATGAACTGGCCGACCGCATCCATGGATGCCACCGGGGTGATGAAGCCGGAGTAGTTGAACGCCGTGGTCATGGTGACCATTAACGTCGTGAACATCGCTGCCAGCTGGCTGCGCATCAGAACCGAGATCAGCAGGCCGATGCCGATGGTGCACACCGAATACAGCACGGCCCCGGCGGTCAGCACCAGGAAGCTGCCGGTAAAGCGTACCTCGAAGATCCAGCGGCTCACGGCGAAGATCATCAAATAGTCGAGCATCGCCACCGCCAGATAGGGCAGCAGCTTGCCGAAGATGATTTCCAGGCGCCCGGTCGGCGACGCGTACAGGTTGAAGATGGTGCCGGTTTCCTTCTCGCGCACGATCAGCAACGCGCCAAGCAGCGCCGGGAACAGCATCAGGATCAGCACCAGCAGGCCCGGCACCACCGCGTTCTTGCTTTCGAGTGTCGGGTTATACCAGACCGACAGGTTGGCCTGCACCGGCAGCAGGCTGGTGGCGGCCAGGCCGCGGCGGGCGGCGAGATCGGTGAGCAGTTGCTGGTTGTACAACGCGTTGATGGCGCTCACGTAGCCGGTGATGATGGCGGCGCGGTTCGGGAACGAGCCGTCCACGGTCACGCCGACCGCCACCGGCCGGCCGCGCGCCAGGTTGCGGCCGAAATCCGGCGGCAGGTCGATGATTACGCGCGCCCGTCCGGTGCGCAGCCATTCCTCGACCTCGCTGCGGCTGTCAAGCACGCCGACCAGGTCGAAGTACTCGGAGTGCACGAAGCGGTCGCGGTAATCGCGGCTCCACGGCGAGCCGTCGTGATCGACGAACGCCACCGGCAGATGCTTGACGTCGAGGATCAGCCCGAAGCCGAACAGCAGGATCATGATCATCGGAATGACGAACGCCAGGCCGAGATAGATCGGATCGCGCAACAGCTCGCGCGTTTCCTTGATGGCAATCGCCGGCACGCGTTCAAGCATGGTTGGCCTCGGCCTGGGCGATGAAATAGATGAACGCCTCTTCCATGGTCAGCGGCTGGGCGCCGACCATGGCCTCGACGCCCGCTCCGCGCAGCAGTGTCTCGGCCGTGGTCACATCGGCGTCGGCGGCGCGGCTCTGCCACTGGATGCGCCGGCCGTACAGCATCGCCCCGGGGAAGTGTTCGTTCAGCAACGGGTAGGCACGCTCGAAGGCGCGCGCCGTGACCACCACCGCCGGGCCGCCGGCGCCGGTGGCGCGCTGCTTGAGTTCCGCCGGACTGCCCATGGCCGCCAGCCGTCCCTGGTGCATGAGCGCCAGGCGATCGCAGTGTTCGGCCTCGTCCATGTAATGGGTGGACACCAGCACGGTGATGCCCTGTTCGCGCGCCAGCGCATGCACAATATCCCAGAACTGGCGGCGTGCCACCGGATCGACACCCGAGGTGGGTTCGTCGAGGAACAACAGGCGCGGTTCATGCAGCAGTGCCGCGGCCAGCGCCAGCCGCTGGCGCAGACCGAGCGGCAGCGCCTGGGTGCGGCGTTCGGCATAGTCGGCGAGTCGCAGTTCGGCGAGCAGGGTCGCGATACGCGCGCGTCGCTGTGCACGTGGCAGGCTGTACAGACCGGCATACAGTTCGAGATTGGCGCTGACCGTCAGGTCTCGATACAGCGAGAAACGCTGCGACATATAGCCGATCCGCGCGCGCAACTGCTGGCGTGCCGCCGACTGTCCAAGGTCGAGGCCGGTGACGGTTGCCTGACCGTCGCTCGGAGCCAGCAATCCGCACAACATCTTGAGGAGCGTGGTCTTGCCGGCGCCGTTCGGACCGAGCAGGCCGAAGATCTCGCCCGCCTGTACGTCGAGGTCGATGCGCTCGACTGCCACGAAGTTGTCGAAGCGGCGCGTGAGCTGCTGTGTGTGCACCGGCGCCGCGGTGCCGGTGCTGTTGGCGGCGACGGGTGCGCTGAGCTGGGCGCTATCGGCAGCGGCCTTGCGTTCGACCAGGCGATGCACGAACACGTCTTCCAGATTCGCCGGGATATTGCGCACCTGCGCGCCGGGAATTCCGGCGGTCACCAGGCGCGCACCGACATCGGTCGAAGGATCGCGCAGCAGCACGTGGGTCTCGGCGCCGTACAAGGCGACGCTTTCCGCCTCCGGCCAGCCGGTCGCGACACGCGCCACGCTTTGCGGCGCCGCGCCGACGATCGCGACCAGGCGTCCGGGCAGCGCGGCCGCCAGCGCATCCGGCGCGCCCGCGGCAATCACTTCGCCCTGATGCATCAGCAAGACATGGTGGCAACGTTCGGCTTCATCCATGTACGCGGTGCTGAGCAGCACGGTCACGCCGCGGCGCGTGACCAGGTCGTGAATAATGGTCCAGAAGTCGCGGCGCGACAGCGGATCGACACCGGTGGTCGGTTCGTCGAGCAGCAGGATGTCGGGCAGGTGAATGAGCGTGCAGATCAGCGCCAGCTTCTGGCGCATGCCGCCCGACAGTTTGCCGGCCGGCCGGTCGAGGAACGGCGCGAGCCGGGTCATGGCCAGCAGCCGCGCGCGATTCTCGCGGTACGCGGCGTCCGGCACTTGGCGCAGGGCGCGGAAGAACTCGATGTTCTCGGCGACGCTGAGCGAATCGTACAGGTTCAGTCCCAGGCCCTGCGGCATGTAGCCGATCAGCGGCTTCACCCGCTCCGGCTGGCGGCGCACGTCGATGCCGGCAATGCTCGCGCGGCCGGCGTCGGCCGACAGCACGCCGGCGAGGATCTGGATGATGCTGGTCTTGCCGGCGCCGTCTGGGCCGATGAGCCCGAGCACGCGTCCGCGGTGCACGTCGAATGAGACGCCGCGCACCGCATGCACCTTGCCGCGCGCATAACGCTTGTGCAGGTCGGCGACGCGGATGACATTGCGATCAGCCGGCGGGGCGGCGGGCTGGGGTGTCGTCATAAGCCGGCCTCATGCGCCCGCGCGGGCTTATTTCTTTGACTGCCCGAACAGCTTGCGCTTGCCGGGCACCGGCATGATCCAGTCCGGACCGTCTTCGAGCCGCACCACGGCATCGGCCGGCATGCCGGGCTTGAGCGCACCGCCGGGATTTTCGTCGAGCGCCAGTTCCACCGCGAACACCAGCTTCACGCGCTCCTCGCGGGTCTCGACGTTCTTCGGCGTGAACTCCGCCTCGCTCGCGATCTTGCTGACGCGCGCCGGAAAGAACCGCTCCGGGAAGGCATCGACGTGCACGCGCGCCGGCTGGTTGTGCACGATCTTGCCGATATCGGGTTCGGGCACGTAGATCTTGAGGTACAGTTGGCTGAGATCGACCAGCGTATAGAGCGGCGTGCCCGGTTGCACCCATTCGCCGTGCTCGATGGTGCGTACCAGCACCGTGCCGGCGGTCGGTGCGCGCACCGTCATCTCGTCGAGGTAGCGCTGTTGTTCGGCCAGCGATGCCTTGGCCTCGCGCAGCGCCGCGCTCTGCACATCCGCTTCCAGGCGCGTGCGCTCCATCATCTGTAATGTGATAAACCCGTCGGCCATGAGCTTCTGGTTGCGCGTCAGCTCGCGCTCGGCCTGTGCAAGGCTCGCCTCGGTGCGCCGCACGCGTGCCGCCAGTGAATTGATGCGTTCGCGCAGCGCCGGGTCGGAGAGCGTTACCAGTATCTCGTCGCGCTTGACGCTGCGACCCTCGTCGGCCTTGATCTCCGCCACCCGCCCGGCGGAACGGGCGCTGAGGGTGGTGAGCCGGCCCTCAATGCGGCCGCTCGCGATCAGGAAGGCGGTATCGGGTGCGCGCGTCAGCCGCTGCCAGGCCAGTGCCGCGGTCACCGCTGCGATGACCACGGCGAGGATGGCCAGAATCCAGATACGTTTGTTGTTCATGTGTTGTGTTGCCGGTTGAGTTGTGGTGCCAGCATCCGTCGCAGGGTCAGAAGAGCACATCCGTAAACCGGGCGTCAACCGGTTTGCGGATTATTGCTTTCCGAACCACCAGGCGCCGGAGGCGGCGACGATCCGGGCCAGGCGCGCGTACCCGGCAGCACGCGGATGCGCGCCATCGTTGTCGCGCGCCTCGTCGCGCCAGATTCGATCGTCGATCAGAGCCGGAAGGGTCGCGACATACGGGACGCCGAGCCGACCGGCCGCGTCCCGCATGCGTTCCGACAGCCGGGCCACACGTGTGTTGTGGTCAGCATCGTCCGCCGGCGGCGGGCCGACCACCAATGTCCGATAGCGGATGGTCGCGTTATCGAGCAGGGCACGCAGATTGGCGAGCGTGTCGGTTTCGTTCACACGCTGTTGACCATCGACCAGACTCACGTCGTTGGCACCAAACGAAAATACCACGTAATTCTCGGTGTCCGGCAGCAGGCGCGGCTCGCACTCCGCCTGCCAGCGGCGCGCAATGTCCGTGCTGGTCTCGCGCCGTACGCCGAGGTTGTAATAAGTGATGTTGTGGCCGGCGCGCCGGGTTTCGGCGCACAACCGTCCAGCCCAGCCCAGACACTCCGGGTCACCGGTCCCTTGCACGTAGGAATCACCGATGAAGCAGATGCGGATATCATTCGCGTTCATATTCATAAAATGTAG
>CAYHES010000121.1:0-7488 GCA_964355495.1 uncultured Acidiferrobacterales bacterium | reverse complement strand
CTAACCCCGATTTCGCCGGTGCAGTTTGATCTGGGCGCGGATGGGGAAGATGAGAAGCATCCGGTGGGCGGTGCCCACCCTACATGACTATAAAAGGGTGGGCACCGCCCACCGCTTCACTCTCCATAATCGCCATCGGACGTCAACAGATCGCAACCGCCCCAGTTTCCCGGATAGACGCCGCTCGCGACATATCTGTGAAACGTTGAATAAGGCCAGTCACTCACGCTTTTCACCAACCCGTGCTTCACGGGATTGAAATGAATGTAATCCATGTGGCGACGGAAATCCTCTTCGTCGCGGATTTGGTGCTCCCAGAATCTCCGCTGCCAGATCGACGCCTCTCTGTGTCGATTGCGGGAACGCGAGATAGCGCCGCGAACAGGCAGGTTATCCTTCATCTGCTTCGAGAAGCCTGCCTTGATCAAGCCCCAGCGCTTTGAATAATCGGTATCGCCTCTCGGCAAGGTCCACAGGCAATGAATGTGTTCTGGCAACAGCACCCATGCGTCAATGGCAAAAGGGTATTGGCGACGAACCTGCTGGACAACATCGCGCAACGCAGTTCGGGCCTCTGGCTCTGTAAGAAGTTGCCGCCGGCCTTCCGCCACAAGCGTGAAGAAGTAGGTACCGCCCGCAGTCCTGGCTCGGCGATAATTTGGCATTTCAACCATCCCTGTTGTTTGTAAAGGCTGGTGGGCGATGCCCACCCTTTTATGGTACTAGCCCGCATCCCACTCCCGCCACCCGCCCAGCAACGGGAAGTACAGCCCCAGCCGTATCGGCCGCGCATCCAGCTTGCGCAGCACCACGGCATAACGTTCCAACTGGCCACGATAGCGTTCCTGCTCACTGTCGAGGAATTCATCGAGCCCGCCACCATGGGTGCCAGTTTTGTAGTCGATGATCCAACGCACGCCACCTTTGTCAATGAAGGTGCGATCTATGACTGATGTAACAGGTTTACCGTGTTCGATGAGCGTGAGCGCGTATTCGCTTTTGGCTTCGCGGTGCTGCGGGTCGAACAGCCATGCGCCTTTGGCATCACTCAGCGTGCGGCGCAGGGCCTCAATCACGCGTTGCACGGCCTGGTCGAGTTTCGCTTCCGGCACGCCCTGGCGCGCGAGCGCGAGGCGGAAGCCCGGCGCGAGGGCTTCGATGCGTGGCAGCGGCCAGCGCGCCACGCCTTCGCGGCCGATCAACTGCAGGGTGCGGTGCACCACGCTGCCGACGTGGCGGATGGTTTCGCTTGCCCAGTCGAACTCGACTTCGGGACTGCCTTCCGGCACGGGCAACGCGGCGCCGGCTTGCCATGCGACGGCCGGCGGTAGCGGTGGCGCCTGCCAGCCGGCGACGAGGCGGCGCAGGTTGCCGGGTATTGGGGCGGGCGCAGCGGCGGGCGTTGGTTCTTCACTGTGTTCCAGCGCGGCCACGAACTCTTCCTCAATCACCGGCCAGAGCAACGCGAGCAGCGACGTGGCCGGCGGTGCTTTCATCTCGTCGTCCTTGTCGCGCTTGACCGTGCCGAGCAGATGCAGGGCGCGCTTGGCGCGCGTGGCGGCGACATACAGCAGGCGGCCGGCCTCAAAACGGCTCTTGTCTTTCTCCAGATGGCCAAGATAGTTGTACAGGAGATCATGCTCGCCGCCGGCTTCGCGGATTGGCGCGAGTAGTAGATCGGCCGGGTAGCCCGCTCCTCCTGAGTGCGGCGTTTCCATCCAGCGCAGCAGCGGCGGATCGTCGTGGCGCGGCGGGCTGCCGAGGCCGGGCAGGATGACGGTGTCGAATTCCAGGCCCTTGGCCTTGTGGATGGTCATGAGCTGCAACGCGTCGCTGGCGGTGACATCCGGCAGCGCGTACAGCTCGCTCACCTGCTCGGCGAGGCGCGCGGAGTCGGTGATGTCGCCGCCCTCTTCCAGTTCATCCAGCAGGTCGAGGTAGACGCGCGCGTCTTCGAGATCGGTGGGTGCGTCCACGCACGCCGGGCCGCCGAGCGCGAGCCACGCGCCTTCCACGATCTGGCGCAGGCGGCTGCGGCCGCGCATGGCGAGTGCGCTGGCCAGTACGGTGCGTACGGTTTCGAGACGCTGACGTGGTGCAGCGCTCAGACGAGAAAGGCTGGACTCGTCATTCAGGAGTGTCCAGATGCTGGGGAAGCTGTGAGTGCGAGGTGAATTGTTTTCCCCCTCTCCCTCGCCCTCTCCCGCGGAGGGGAGAGGGGATTTAATTGGGGAATCCTTTGCGTGTTCGTTACCTGCAAACGCCACGAGGTCGGTGAGCGTCAGGCCGCACCATGGGGCGCGCAGCAGTGCGAGCCAGGCGGCGCGATCGGCGAGATGGGTGAGCGCGCGCGTGAGCGCCAGCAGGTCTTGCACCACCGGGCGTTCGGCGAGCTGCTCGATCTCGACGGCCTGGAACTTGTGCCCGGCCTGCTTGAGGCGCGGGGCGATGCGCGCCAGTGGTGTGCGCGAGCGCACCAGGATGGCTATCTTGCCCTGCGGATTGTGGGCGCGCGCCGCCGTGACCAGTTCGACCACGCGCTGCGCCTCGGCGATTGGACCGAGCCGAGGGCCGCGCGCCGAAACAGAAGCCCTACTCGCTTCGCTCGTTCGTCCTGTCACAAGATCAAGCGCGTTTGCGGTTTCGGCGTCAGGATTAGTATCAGAATCGAGGAAGGCGTGGGTATACACCGCCAGCCCGGGTTCGAGCGGGTGATGCGCGACCGCGGCGGCATAGGGCACGGCACCGGCGGCGATGTTCTCTTCCGCCGGCAGCACCTGCGCGAAGGTGGTATTCACCCAGTTGACGATGCCCTGTTGCGAGCGGAAGTTGACGGTGAGCGCGAGCGGCGTGAGGCGCACGCTGCCGATGCCTTCGTGGCGCGCGCGCAGATACAAACCGACCTCGGCCTGGCGGAAGCGGTAGATGGACTGCATCGGGTCGCCGACCACGAACAGCGTGCGCCCGTCGCCCGCCTGCCAGCCGGCGGTGAGCTTGGCCAGCAATTCATGCTGGCTCACCGAGGTATCCTGGAATTCGTCGACCAGCAGGTGACGAATGCGGTAATCGAGATGCAGGGCCAGATCGGTGGGCGACTCCGCGGTGCCGAGGGCGCGCGAGGCGCCTTGGGCGATTTCGGTGAAGTCGGCCTCGCCGCGGCGGGTGAATTCCAGCTTCAACTCGGCGACCGCGAGCATCAGCACTTCGCACAGCGCCTCGACCACTTCCCACGAGGCTTCATCGTAGGTGGGTGGTGGCAGCACCAGCAGTTCGGCGAGCGCGGTTTCAAAGGCTTCGTGCCCACGCAACTTATCGAGCAGTGCGGTCATGCGCTGCTTCATGTCTTCGCGTTGCGCGTTCTCAACTTTGTTGCCATTAGATAAAGCTTGGTCCTTGCCCTCGTCGTCATTCCGGCGGGGGCCTGCCCCGGCATGATTAAAGCCGGGGCCGGAATCCAGCTCACTTATAGACTTGCTGGATCCCGGCTTTCGCCGGGATGACGTGCCCTGGGTTTCCTTGGGGGGGAAACCGATGTTCTTGTCTATTCGCTTGCGCCACGCACCGTCCTTGGTGAGCAGCAGCGCTGCCAGGCCCTGCCAGTGGGCGCGTTGTTCCATCATCGCGCCTGGCCAGGTGGCGAGTGTGGCGCAGACATGCAATGCATGGTCTGGTTGCGCCGTGAGCTGACTGCTCGCGTAGCGCGCCAGCGTGGCGATCTCTTTGGAATACTCGGCCGGGGCCAGTTTTACTAGGCGTGCCAGCGCGGCGTGATTGATGGCGGCGAGCGCGGCTTCGAGGCGCGCGCGTCGGCCGGCGTGGTCGCTGCCATCGGCCAGATGGCGCAGCCACTGGTCGCGGCGCGCCAGCATCTGGGAAATAAGATCGACCGCCTTCGGGTGGTTGTTGTCCAGATGGCGCAGCAGGCGCTCGACCGCTCCGGTCCACTGATCTTTCTCGTTGAGATGCGCGAGCGTGTTGCGCGCGGTGTCGCGCAGCAGGCGCTCGGCATCTTCGGTGGCGGACGGCGGCGCGCCGAAGCGCGAGAGATAAGGCATCTGCCGGGTGAGCGAGGCACAGAACGAATCGATGGTGTGAATGCGCAGGCGGCTCGGGTTGGCGATGAGCTGCCAGGCGAGCGCGATGTCGCGCTCGATGACGGTACGCGCCAGATCCCAGCTGTCGGCCTTGTGCGCCTTCTCCGGGCGCGGCTTGTTGCGCGCGTCATCGAGCGCGCCGAGCACGCGCTCGCGCATTTCGTTGGCGGCCTTGCGCGTGAAGGTGATGGCCACCACCTCTTCCGGGTGCGCGGCCTGTGCCAGCAGCACCAGGTAGCGCTGCGTGAGCAGTTCGGTTTTACCCGAGCCGGCCGGGGCCTGCACGATGAACGAGGTGTGCGGGTCGAGCGCCTGCTTACGGGCGGCGGCGTCGGCGACGAGGCGTTCAGTCATTGCCCTCGCCTCCGCTTACATGCACGCGGCACAGCGATTTAAATGTAGGTTGGGTTGAGCGCAGCGAAGCCCAACGAACAATATGATTTTGTTGGGTTCGCCGCGCTCCCTCACCCCTTACCCTCTCCCGCTGATGCGGGAGAGGGGGAGTTGGAAAATAAGGCGCTATATATATTGGCGGCTTGACCCAATCTACATGAGAGGCGTTTTTCGTAGGGTGTGTCCCACGCACCAAAAAGTAATAGCTGGTGCGCAGGGCGCACCCTACACCGTATTTTGAGCGAGGCTTAATCATCGCCCTCGCCTCCGTTTTCGTCTTCGACTATTTCCGGGTGACGCTCGTGCACACGGCACAGCGCCTGCAAGCCGCAGTGTTCGCAGGTTTGCGGGAATTTCTTGGGGTCGACGCGCGCATCGCCGGCGCGGAATGCTTCCGCCAGAGTCGTGAGCGTGGTTTGCCAGGCATCGAGCTGCGCCTGCCAGGCGCCTTCATTCTCGCCAGCGGGTTTTACCCTGGGTGCGATGCCGGCGCGCGCCGCGAGACCGTTGAAAGCGAGTTCCCCGGCGCGCAACTGCGCGAACAGCGCCGCCGCGACCGGCTGGCGCTGGCGCATGTCGATGGCATAGAGCGGCAACTGCGGTTCGTCCGGGCGTTCGCCCTCCCAGCTCTTGATGCTGGTCTTGCCGGACTTGTAATCGAGGATGACACGCGTGCCATCATCCAGTTCGTCCACGCGGTCCATGCGGCCTTCGACCACGAGGCCACCGAGCTTGATGGTGGTTTTCTGTTCGGCAGCCACGACCTTGAACGGCGCACGTGCCTTCTCCTCTTCCAGCCAGGCACGCAACAGGCGCGTCAGGCGCTTGGTCTCGATCTCGCGGAAGCGGCCGGTGAGGGTCTGGCTGCGGTCGCGCGCCAGCTCTTCCAGCGCGGCGTGCACGGCCGCACCGATGGCGTTCATAAGAGTATCTTCCGCCATGGCGCGCAGCGCCGCGTGGCTACCGAGCGTATTCCATAAAGCCTCCAACGCGCTGTGCAGCAACATGCCGCGCGCCTTGGCATCGAGACCTGGCTCCGGTTCTTCCGGCGCGCGTGCGTCCAGCCGCAGGGTGGCGAAGGCGCGGAACGGACAGGCGGCCTGATACTGAAAGAGGCGCGTGCCGCCCCTCACGGCACTGCCCGGTACCAGTGCCGGGGCCTGTTCATCACTCAGGGTTTCGATATTGCGCGCGGCGAACAGATGATTGGCGAGGCCGGGGTGCGGCGCGGGAAAGTCATTCGGTAGCAACTCGGGGAAGGCTTGCAGCAACGGACTGGCGCGGCGCTTCTCGTCGCCGGCATTCAACGGATAACTGAACACCACGTTGCCGGCACTGGCCGCGAGTCGTTCGGTGAGACGACGTGCAAACTCCAACTCGCGTTCGGCCGAGGCATGCGGCAGGCCGCGCGTGCGTTGCAGCTCTAGAGGCAGGAACGGATTGGGGCGCGGGCTGGGCGGCCAGCTTTCATCGTCCAGGCCCATAACCCAGAGGCTGTCGAAGTCGAGGCCGCTGGCTTCCAGCAAGCCCAGCACCTGCACCGGCGCGGCCGGGGTCTGCGGCTGGAACACGCGCTCGCCGGCCATGCGCCGCAAGGTCGCGAGTGCCTCGGCGTAGTTGATGCGCGTGCTCACCACATCCTGCGCGGCGAAGGCGGCGAGCAGTTCGCGCCAGGCCATGACCGCCTGATGGCTATCGCTGTCGAGTTTGCCGTCACCCGGCCAGCCGGCAAGTTTGAGCAAAGCGGCGAACTTTTCCGACCAGGCGCTGGGCGCGAGGCGCGTCGAGCGCGCCGGGATGCTGTCGCGCCAGGCGCGCAGTTGCGCATAAAGCTGCGGCACCACTGCCTGCGGCTTGGCCAGTTCCGCATTGGCACGTCGCAGCAATGCCGAGATGGAGACGGTTTCTTCTCCCTCCTGACGCAGCAGTGCATCGAGCTGGGCGCGTGTGCTGGCCTCGCTCACAGCGCCGGCGAGAAACGGCGAACGCAGCAGCGTGCCGAGACGCGCCACCGGCAACGAACCGGTGCCGAATTCGAGCAGCAGCAGCGCCGCATGAATCACCGGCCAGGCGGCCAGCGGTTCGCCGAGTGACACGTTATAAGGACGCACAATGTCTGCGCCCGGCAGCAAGGCTGCCGGTAGCAGCGCCTCGTCGAACAGCCGCACAATGGTGGAGCGTTGCACGGACAGATCCGGCACCACCACGCCGATGCGCGTCTGGCCGGATTCCAGCGCGGCGCGCGCCCAGGCGGCGGCCACGTGTATTTCCGCGCGCCGGTCGTCGTAGCCGACGCGCGCCACGCGTGCCGTCTCGTCTCCTGGCACGAGCGGCGTGACGGTGACGCCGGTGGCACGCACGGCGTTCAACAATGCATCCTGCTGCGGGGTGAGTTCGTCGAAACCGGCAATGATCAGGCTGCGCGACGGCGCGAGCCGCCCTGCCGCGATGGCGTTACGCACGGCCTCCGGCAGGCGCGCACTGTCCAGCCAATTGCCGCCGGTGCAGCGCTGCCCGTAGGTCTTGGCCCAGCGCGCGAACGCGCCGACATCTTCGCTCGCGGATTCCCGGGAACGCGGGATGGACAGTTTCCAGGCATGCAACAGTTGCCAGGCCTCGCGCGCGCTGCGCGCCGCGGCCGGCACTTGCAGCAGCGGTTCGCTGTCGGCCGCGCGGATAACTTCTTCCCACAGCGTCTGTTCCTGGAAGTCACTCAGCAGCAGTTGCGGCGTGTCGGCATCGAGCAGCCCGAAGCTTTCCTGCCAGAAGCGCTCCAGCCACTGGTTCCACGGCAGGATGTCGGGCGCTTCCCAAACCGACGCGCCCTGCGCCTGTTGCGTGGCGCCGTAACCGGCGGCGAGATGGCGCGCGAGCCGCTGGCTGGCGGTGATGAGCGTCGCGCCCGCCTGCAACGCCGCGATGGTGGCTTGGTTCATGCGCCGGATTTTCCCATGCCGGCGATTCTAGCCGAAACGCGTGGGCACAACACCGTGCCCACCCT
>CAYHES010000120.1:0-7499 GCA_964355495.1 uncultured Acidiferrobacterales bacterium | reverse complement strand
GCGCGAAGCCGGTGAGCAGGTTGAGATCCTGCCAGGCATTCTCGTTGAAAATGTCATTGCGGCTGATGGTGATGATGGCGGCGATGATGACCGCGAGCAGCACGATACGGATCGCCACCTTGAACGATCCGAAGTCGGGCAGAAAGTGCTGGCCGTCGCCGATTGCCTTGGCCATGTGCTGAGTTTTCAAAATTACCTTAAAAGTTGCCGATATCCCGTGGCAGTTTGGCCCGGCGGCATGCCGGCGCCGGCCTGTTACCGTTCTAGAGAAGGCACGCCTGCACAAAGTCCATTGCGCCAATAACGGCGCCTGGAAAAATAGCCATTCTGGTCTGACCTAAGGAACAGGCAGTTAGTTTACACTGCCAGCAAGGCGGCGATATATATTAAGGTAATAAAAAAACCCCCGTCCATCCTGGACGGGGGTCTTAACACCTGGTCCGGCATTCGGGGTGGGGGTGCACAAAGGAGAGTCCGAACCAGGGCACTGCTCTTTGCTTTACCAATGGTCTAACCGTAGCCACATCCGCCATCCGCAACAATGGATTACCGATAACCGGAATGCGGTCACGGACAAGTGGCGGAAAACTGCTCCTGGCGTTTTCCGCACTTCCGCCATCCATGGCGGTCGGCAGATGGCCGCGGACCCGGCTGGAAGTTCGGTTATACTGGTGTTTCTCCTTTTTCGGTAACCGGCCGTGAAATCAGAAAAACCCTGGAGCGGGCGCTTTACGGAACCCACCGACAGCTTCGTCGAGGCGTTCACGGCCTCGGTGGCATTTGACCGGCGCCTGTACCGGCACGACATCGCCGGTTCGGTTGCGCACGCCCGCATGCTGGCGCATGTCGGCGTGCTGACGCACGCGGAGTGCGAGCTGATCGTCAAGGGGCTCAAGGAAATCGAAGCCGAGATCGACGCCGGGCGCTTTGAGTGGAGCACGGCGCTGGAAGATGTGCACATGAACGTCGAGGCGCGCCTGATCGAGCGTATCGGCGACGCCGGCAAGAAGCTGCACACCGGCCGTTCACGCAATGACCAGGTGGCGACCGACCTGCGCCTGTACCTGCGTGACGGCATCGACGAGGTGAACGCCGCCGTGCGCCGCCTGCAGGAGGCGCTGCTCGGCGTCGCCGAGCGCGAGGCCGATACCATCCTGCCCGGTTTCACCCACCTGCAGGTCGCCCAGCCCATCACCTTCGGCCACCACCTGCTCGCCTGGTTCGAGATGCTGGCGCGCGACCGCGAGCGTTTTACCGATTGCCGCAAACGCGTGAACATCATGCCGCTCGGCGCGGCGGCGCTGGCCGGCACCAGTTACCCGATCGACCGCCTGCACACCGCCAAGGCGCTGGGTTTCGATGCGCCCGCGGAGAACTCGCTGGATGCGGTGTCGGACCGCGACTTCGCCATCGAGTTTGTGGCGGCGGCGGCGCTGCTGATGACCCACCTGTCGCGCTTTTCGGAGGAATTGATCCTGTGGTCGTCCAGCCAGTTCGGGTTTATCGAGCTGTCGGACGCGTTCTGCACCGGCTCCAGCATCATGCCGCAAAAGAAGAACCCGGACGTGCCGGAACTGGTGCGTGGCAAGACCGGGCGCGCGCACGGCAACCTGGTGGCGCTGCTCACGCTGATGAAGGGCCAGCCGCTCGCCTACAACAAGGACAACCAGGAAGACAAGGAGCCGCTGTTCGACTCCCTCGATACGGTGCTCGGCAGCCTCAAGGTGTTCGCCGACATGATCCCGGCGATGCGCGTGAAGCGCGAGGCGATGCGCGCCGCCGCGCAGCGCGGTTTTGCCACGGCCACTGACCTGGCCGACTACCTGGTGCGCAAGGGCGTGGCGTTCCGCGACGCGCACGAAATCGTCGGCCGCGCCGTGCGCCGTGGCATCGAAACCGGCCAGGATCTGAGTGCGATGAACATCGAGGCATTGCAGGCGTTCTCGCCGGCCATCGATTCCGATGTGTACGCGGTATTGACCCTGGATGGCTCGGTGGCGGCGCGCAATCATGTGGGTGGCACCGCACCCGAGCAGGTGCGGGCGGCGATCAAGCGGGCACGCAAGCGCCTCTAAGGGAAGCATGCTTGCACAAAGTCCATTGCGCCAATAACGGCGCCTGGAAAAATAGCCATTCCAGCGCAGTGCTTCGTATTTAACGGACCTTCCGGTCTGCAAGTCCCCTCCCCTTCAAGGGGACGACTGCATGGATGCAGGAGGTAGAGCAACGCCGGGAGCAGTTGCCGAGGGTTAGGGAGGGGATGGGCCTGGGTGCGTCGAGACTGAGCACCCATCCCCATCCTGTCCTTCCCCTTGAAGGGGAAGGTACCCTGGGTTTACGTTCCAAACAGAATGAAGCACTACACTGGTAGTAGTGTGGGGACGCAGTTGTATGCAAATGGGTAGCCTGTGCAGTGAACGAACCGGGATAGAGAAGGGTATGCACTTTCGGCGTGAGTCCGACCGAGACCTGGGCAGCAAGCGACGCTGGGATTTTTCCTTCCTGGCGAGTCCGGCGAGCCTGCGCGCCGTCAACTGGGACGACCAGCGCAGCCAGTTCGTCACCCGTTACCTCTTTTGGGCGATCGGACTCGCCTACTTCAACCTCGGCGCACCGGTCGCGCGCAGCGCGGAATTCCTGCTGGCCGTGAATCTCATGTGCCTGGTGTATGTGCTGCTGATCACGGTTTATCTTGTTCATGCGCGGCGCAACATGCTGTCGCCGCTGCGCTGGCGGCTGGCGATGTGGACCGACCTCGTGTGCACGGCGCTGGTGGCGCTGGCCGACTCCAGCATCACCTCGCCGGCCTACCTGGTGTTGCTCGCCGTCATCCTCGGCAACGGCATGCGCTATGGGTTGCGGCCGTTCGGCGAAGCGGCGCTCGGCAGTTTTCTGCTGGTGCTGCTGATTCTGTACCTGCGCTTTACCGACTACATGAACGTCCTGTCGGTGGCCGGTATTTTCTTTATCCTGATCGGCGCGATCGTGGTGTTGTACGCCTATTCGCTCATGGCGCGCATCGAGCAGCACCGCGAGGAAATGGCGGCGCAGAGCAGTCTCGACCTGCTCACCGGGCTGCTCAACCGGCGTGGTCTCGAGGAACGCGCCGCCGCGCTGTTCCACGATGTGCAGCACCGGAAGCTTCCGCTCACGGTGCTGTTTGCCGACCTGGACGGGTTCAAGGGCATCAATGACGCCCTCGGCCATCATGTCGGCGACGTGGTGCTGCGGAAAATCGCCGGGCTGATCAATGCCTCGATCCGCGAGAGCGATGTGGCGGCGCGCTACGGCGGGGACGAGTTCGTGGTGATCATGCCGGGTACGGACATCCGGCATGCCATGCTGGTCGCCGAACGTCTGCAGGCGGCGGTGGCGCAATGGGCGCGCAGTGGCGAGACCAACCTGAGTCTGTCCATAGGCATCGGCGCGGCGCCCGAGCACGGACAGGAGTTGGGCGTCCTGCTGGAGCGCGTGGACGGCGCCATGTATCTGAGCAAGCAGTCGCTCGGGCGCGGTGGCGTGCGCTGTGTCGGCGATGTGTCCACCTGAGCCGACGGACCTCTCGCATGCACTCGCTCGAAGACCTCAAGAACCAGTTGCGCGAATTCGCGCGCGTCCGTGACTGGGAACAGTTCCATTCCCCCAAGAACCTGGCGATGGCGCTGATCGTCGAAGCCGCGGAACTGACCGAACATTTCCAGTGGCTGACCGAGGCGCAGAGCCAGGCGCTGAGCACGGAGCAGCGCGAGCAGGTGGCGCAGGAACTGGCCGACGTGTTTCTCTATCTCGTGCGCCTTGCCGACCGCCTGGATATCGACTTGATGGACGCGGCGCAGCGCAAGCTGGTGATCAATGCGCACAAGTACCCGGCCGACAAGGTGCGCGGCAGCGCCAAGAAGGCCGGCGAGCCCTGATCAGCGCCCCGCCGCGCCGTCCCGCTCCGGCCGTGGCCGCTCTTTGTTGTGTTCCTGTTCCTGCCGGCGCTGGCGCGTTTCCTGACGCAGTTTCTGGCGTTGCTCGGGCGTCATGCCTTCCCAGCGTTCGCGCAGTTGCTGGCGCTGCTCGGGCGGCATGTTTTGCCAGCGGTTGCGCAACGCTTCGCGTTTCTCGGGTGGCAGGTTGCGGTAGCGCTGCAGGCTGCGGCGAATGCGTTCCTGCTCCGCCGGCGGCAGCTCGCGGAAGCGCTCATAGCGTTTGCGGATTTGTTCGCGCTGTTCGGGCGCAAGCTGCTGCCAGGTCTTGAGGCGCGCACGCGCCTGGCTGCGCTCCTCCGGACTCATGCTTTGCCAGCGCGCCGCGCCCTTGCGCAGGCGCTCCTGGCGCTCGGGGGCGAGCTGGTTCCAGCGTTCCTGCATCGGCTGCAGCACGCGCTGCTCTTCCGGGCTGAGCTGCTGCCAGTCGATGGCAGCCGGTTCCGCCTGCGCCGGCAGTGCCAGCAACGCGAGCACCAGGCCCAAGCCAGTCCACTTATTCATGTTGCTTCTCCGCGCGCGCCGGTTGCGGTTTTTCCGGCTCGCGATCATCGAGGGTCAGCGGGTCCAGCCACTGTCCGCCCCGGGTTTCAAAGGCGCCGAGAAATTCCAGCATCTCCAGGTCGGCCGGTTCCGGCGGCGGATTGCCGCTGCCGGCGGCGAGCAGCCCGGTGAGCAGCAGCGCGCACAATTCAGGCGGCATCGGCGTGCTCGGCGAGCCAGCGATAGAACTCGAGGTCGCGATACAGTTCGAGGCCGTCGTTCTCGCTCAGCAGGTCGAATTGCTCGAGCCCGGAGACCGGTGGGGCCGCGGCCGGCGCGAGCAGCAGAACGGCGACCAGTGTCGCCGTGAGCGCGGCGGTCGCCAGCCCGCCCGCCGCCAGCCACGCCAGGCGGCGCGGGCGCGCTTCCAGCGCGTTGCGGCGCGCCGCGCGCAGGCGCGCGATCGTCAGCTCGTCCAGTTGCTGCGCGCTGCGACCGAGTTCAGCCTTCGCCGCGGCGATGAAGCGGGATTCCTTGTCGTCGGTCATGGCCAATGGTCCTCCAGCTGTTCGCGCAACGTATGCACCGCCCGCGAGTAATGGGTCTTCACGCTGCCTTCCGAGCAGCCCATGGCCGCGGCCGTGGCCGCGACATCCAGGCCTTCCCAGGTGCGTAGCAGAAATGCCTGTTGCTGGCGCCGCGGCAGGGCGCCGAGCGCGGCTTCGAGCGCTGTGCCGGCGCGTGTGTTGCCAAGTTGTTCTTCCGGGCGGCGTGCGTCCGGATCGGGCAGTGCGGCGAGCGGATATTCGTCATCATCGTCATTTGTGCCCAACCACGCCAGCCAGCGATTCTGCGTGCGCCGCCGCCGGTACCAGTCATGGATGCGGCTCTGCAGGATGCGGTGAAACAGCGGTCCCCATTCATCCGGGCCGCGTCCGCCATAACGGCGCGCGAGCGCGAGCATGGCGTCCTGCACGATATCGAGCGCCTCGTCGCGGCTGCCGGTGGCGAACTGCGCCATGCGAAAGGCGCGCCGTTCGACACCGGCAAGGAAACGCTCCAGGGTCGCGCGTGATTCCAGACTCTCCTCCCGTGTAGCGTGCGCCGCATGCTGGTTGTCAGCAACCGGATCAGCGGTCGCCCCCGTGCCGGTGATCGACGCGCCGGTCAATGCGGTTGCCACGGCGATCGAGCTTATTCTCTATGCGATCGCCCTTGCGATCCAGCCGGTTCTCGATGCGGTCGCCCTTGCGGTCCATATGCTCGGCGGCCTTCTCATGGCCGTTCGCCTCGAGCCGGTCGGAGCGCTTGTCCAGACGCTCGTTGATGCGCTCGCCACGGTGGTCGAGGCGTTCATTGATGCGCTCACCGCGCTGGTCGAGCCGCTCATTGATGCGGTCGCCGCGATCCTCGGCCAACACCGGGGTGGTGACCAGCAGGGCCAGCAGGCTGCCGGCCAGAATGGCTGTGGTTTTCATGTTGCGCTCCTCTGTGAAGGATTGAACAATCCGGGGCTGACATTCATGGCGCTACCTTAAGGAAAAAACCACTGACGACATCGTCATTCCGGCGAAAGCCGGAATCCAGGGTTTGAAAAAACATCGGCCGACAGGCCGTTTCTGGATGCCAGCTTTCGCTGGCATGACGGCAATTTTGTCTGTGGAGGCCTTAAGGTAGTGGGCCATGAGGGTCTGACATTGCCAACAACGCCTGCCCGGCCCGTTGGTTGACAGGCGCCGGCGGAATCTTTTCACTGGCAGGCCGAACCCGACCCCGAACCCCGTGAACTACCGCCACCTTTTCCACGCCGGCAATGTCGCCGATGTCTTCAAGCACCTGATTCTGGTTCGGGTCCTGGAGGCCCTGCGCTTCAAGGAGACGCCGTTCTGTGTCATCGATACCCATGCCGGCAGCGGCCTCTATCGCCTCCAGGCGCCGGGCGAATTCGAGCAGGGCATCGGCCGGCTCTGGCCGGCGCGCCCGCAATGGCCGCAGTTGGCCGCGTATTTCGAATTGCTGACCGCCCTCAATTCCAGCGGTCTCAACGTCTACCCGGGGTCGCCCTGGATTATCCGCACGCTGTTGCGTCCGCAGGATCGCGCCGTGTTCATTGAGCGCCATCCGGAGGAGGCCGCGGCGCTGCGTGACAATTTACTCGGCAGCCGCGGCATCACCATCAACGAAGCGGATGCCTGGGCGGCGCTCAAGGGCCTGGTGCCGCCGCGGGAAAACCGCGGGTTGGTATTCATCGATCCGCCGTATGAAAAACCCGACGAGTTCGAGCAGGTGGCGCGGGCACTGCGCGCGGCGTACACACGCTGGCGCAACGGGCTGTATCTCGTGTGGTATCCGATCAAGGCGCGCCGGCCGGTGGAGAAGCTGCACGAAGCGGTGCGCGCGCTCGGCGCCGAGGCGCTGGCGGTGGAACTGCTGATGCTGCCCGAGGATGTGCCGCAACGTCTGAACGGCAGCGGCGTGATTCTCATCAACCCGCCGTGGAAGCTGGAAGAGACATTGCGCGCGCTGCTGCCGCCGCTGGCCGCGTTTTTGGCCGGGCCGGACGGCCAGCCGCAGGCGCGCTTTGTGAATCTGTCGGTCGTGGCTCCCGCCCCGAAGCCCTGAACGGTTCGGGTCAAAGCCGAAGTCGCGCGGAGTCCGTCGGTTTCTTTTTGCCTGCCACGCTGTGGGCGTATCCGCAAGAAATAAATGAAGCCCTGTTCGCTGCGCTCGTTCGTCTTGTCATAAATTATCCTAAAAACGGCTTTAGCCGCAGATGAACGCAGATGAAAGCAAATGAGTCATGCCATTGATGCACCGAGGCCATTCACCCTTGTGGCGGGCCGGCGCATACCGGCAGCGCATTGAATAACCATGATTATCTGCGTTCATCTGTGGCTGACTGCTTTTTCCAGGATTATTTCTTTCTTTCTCGTGCCAGGCTGCGCTCAATGGCACCGAGCGGCACGACCGTACCGCGGTTCATGCCCTCGCAGCGCCGCGCCTCTTCGGTCCAATCGCGTTTCTTCTCGACAAGTTCCGGCCACC
>CAYHES010000119.1:0-7590 GCA_964355495.1 uncultured Acidiferrobacterales bacterium | reverse complement strand
AGCCCCATTCACTAGGGAGAGGGAGAAAAACGACACGCACTATTTAGCGACCGGACCAGTAAAACAAGAGACGACGAGTGAGGAACAAGACGTGTCTGAATTGACTGAAACGGAATGGCGGGAACTCCTCAGGGACGTCCAGGATGCCCTGGGCCAGGTCGATGGCCGGCATCGTCTGATCCTGTCCGGAAGAAGGACCTGGCTCGAAAGCCTCAGGGCCTATCCGACTTTCTCGGCGCTGTCCGCCGACAAGCTCGCGGCCATGATTCTGCGACTTGAAGAGATACCGGCGAACACCGGCGATGTCGTGGTCCGCCAGAACGATCCGGGCGATTACTTCTATCTCATCAAATCCGGTAGTTTTACGGTTTCGCGCCGCAGCGGACCGGGAGAGTACGAGATTCTCGCGCAACTGCGCGAAGGCGATGCCTTCGGCGAATCCGCCCTGTTAAGCGAGGAAGCGCGGAATGCCAGCATTGTGGCCGACACCGAGGGCACACTGTTGCGTCTTTCCAAGGCCGACTTCGCGGCACTGGTGCGCACCGAGCTGGTCCGGCACGTTTCCCGGGCGGTGGCGGAAGACCTCGTCCTGGACGGCGCACGCTTCCTGGATGTCCGCCGCGACACGCTTGGCGGCAAGGACATCCTGCAAGGGGCGTTGGTCATCCCGATCGACCAGCTGCGCTCGCGTCTGGCGGAGATCGACCCGCAATCGACCTACATCGTCTACTGCCTGAACGGCAACCTGAGCAATACAGCCGCGTTCGTACTGAACCAGCGTGGCTACAATGTAGTCGTGCTCAGGGGCGGTCTGGGTAATTTCGCCTGATGGTGTGGTGCGCCCCGCCGGCGTCAGTTACCCAGCCAGCGGATGGCGCGACCCTTGGTGACCGTACGGTTGTTCTCGGTATAAACGAACAGCTCCAGGCCCGTAACCGGCTTGGCTTGGCCAGCATTGCGCCCTTCGCCGGCAAACTCCATCGGGATCAGGGCGCGGGCGCCGGCCTTTTGTGCCTCATCGATCATGCCATTGATCATAGTTTCCTTCGCTGTATGCCGGCCGCCGAATCCTTCAACATTGGCGACCAGCTCGTAAGGACGACTCGGCGGCGTAGTGATTAGCTCGATACCACGCAGCTTTGCATACCGTTCAGGCGTGTACTGCATCTCCAGATGTGTATGGCATCCGGCCAGGGCGAAGACGAGCCATGTCAGTGCGATCAGCGCTACACTTCTGTTCATTTCATTCTCCTGAAAATAGGGTATGAGAACTTCCGTCCATGCACTCCCTTCCATCATAAGCGCGGCGACGTGATCAATAACAGCCGCTGCGCTACCATTTCATCGGCCACTTGGTCCATTCCGGCGGTCAACGCCGGCAAAGTGTGCTTTTCGGCGGTCACCCGGCAACCTGCTGCGGGAATTCTTTAAATGGGCATTGCAAAAACCCCGTCCGTCGTGACCCTGCCCGAGGCGGAGAAACCTTACCCTTCTATCCTGGTATTTCTGGCCAGGGCATTCCCCGGTATTTCCCGGGATACCTGGGCGCAACGCATCGGCGCAGGAAAGGTGCTGGACGACCACGGCAACCCGATCGCCGCGGACACGCAATACGTTCCCGCAAAACGCCTGTTCTACTTCCGCGAAGTCGAGAACGAACCGGTCATTCCTTTTGCGGAAACCATCCTGTTCCAGAACGACGAAATACTGGTGGCCTGCAAACCGCATTTCCTGCCCGTCATCCCGGGCGGCCGGTTTGTGAATGAATGTTTATTGAACCGCTTGCGCGCCAGCACGGGGATCGCCGATCTGGCACCGCTGCACCGCATCGACCGCGAGACCGCGGGCGTTGTCATGTTCTCGGTCAACCGGAAGACCCGCGGGCTTTATCACGCTCTCTTCATGCACGGGAAAATCACCAAGACCTATCACGCCGTCGCCGAAGTGACTCTGCCTCCGCAGGAAGATCGCTGGGTCGTGCAAAACCGGATAGTACGGGGAGAGCCGCGCTTCCGGATGAAAACAGTTCCTGGTGCCGTCAATGCCGAGTCGCGCATCCAGCTCCTGAAGGTGGATGGAAACCGGGGACGATTCCGCCTGAACCCCGTCACCGGCAAGACCCATCAGCTGCGCTTACACATGAGCAGTCTCGGCTTCCGAATCATCAACGACCGGCTATACCCGAACCTGCTTCCGGAGCAAGACGATGACTTCGAGCAACCGCTCCAACTGCTGGCCAAGCAAATAGCGTTCCACGACCCGCTCACCGGCAAGGCCGTCGAACTCGGTTCCGAACAGACGCTTTTGTTGTAGCCCCGTGGTCGCGTGCGGTTCAGGATTTCAGGCGCGCGATACCCATCAGCTTCAGCGCCCACTTCTCGAAGATGGGCTCCGAGACGCCCTTGCGCATTTTGCGCAGGAAGTATTTCTCGAACGCGATCTTGGCCCAGCGCACCCACTTGCCCATCTTGAACCAGGTGACATTGCGCGGCGGAATCTGCGGCAGCGCGATGAAGGCCGCGCCGGTGTCGCCGAGGTCGGCCAGGCAGAAGGCATTCCAGGTGGCCCTGGCGGACGGCGTATAGCCGGTGAGTTCCGCCTTGATATTGCGCACGATCGCCGTAACCATCGACTCGATCATGTAACCGGTCTTGGGAGCGCCGGTCGGCACCGGCGTGGGCTCGACCGGCGGAATGGCGATACACACCCCGGCGGAGTAAATGTTCTTGTACTTCGGGCTGCGCTGGTGCTCGTCAACCATCACGAAGCCGCGCGGGTTGCATAGCCCTTCGACGGCGGCCACCGGTTCGACGCCCTTGAAGCCCGGCAGCAGCATCGCGTGCTTGAACGGCAGTTCGTGCTGCTTTTCCACTTCACCCTTGGCATTGAGCTGATCGACGAACATCTTGCCGGCCTCGACTTTCATGACCTTGGCGTTGGTGATCCACTTGATGTGGCGGTTGCGGAACTCGTGCTCCAGCAGGCCCCGCGAGTCGCCCACTCCACCCAGGCCCAGATGACCGATATACGGTTCGCTGGTGACGAAAGTCATCGGTATGCGGTCACGCACCTTTTTGCGGCGCAGGACCGTATCCAGAATCGTGGCGTACTCGTAGGCCGGCCCGAAGCAACTGGCGAACTGCACGGCACCGGCAATCACGGGGCCCGGGCTCGCCACCAGTTTCTGAAAGTCGTCATGGGCCTTCTCGGCGTGGTCGACCGTACAGACCGACTGGGTGTGGCCATTTGGGCCGCTGCCTTCGACCTCCTCGAACGCAAGGCGCGGACCGGTGGCAATCAGCAGAAAGTCGTAGCTGATTTCCTTGCCGCCCTTGATCAGCAGCTTGTTGTTCGGGGCATCGATCTTCTCGACCCAGCCGGCAACAAAATCGATGCCATGGCGCTTCAGGTAAGGCTCGATGGGCAGGGTAATCGCGGCGCGCGTTCGCCAGCCGACGGCCAGCCAGGGGTTGGAGGGCACAAACTGGAAGAAGTCGTTGGCATTGACGACCGTGATCGCATGCGTCTTGTCCAGCGCCTCGCGCAACTCATAAGCGGCCGGCATTCCGCCGATGCCCGCGCCCAACACAACGATGTGAGCCATGCTGTTTCACCTCACTCAAGGAATGGCGCCCGTTTCGGGATGACCATGCAAATTATTACCATGTCCGTCGTGCCCAAGTCTTGATATGGATCATATTCGCAGGGTTTCCGGGCCAGACCGTGCGCCATCTCCGCGCCGGCGCCGTGACGCTCGTTTCAATAGGAGGACATTCTTCTATATACGATAGATGCGCCGCTTTACCCACTCCGTTACGGCGACGTACAGCACGCTGATCAAAATCACCGCGGCCAGGATAGCGCCCGGCAACGGCGCAAAATCGAACAGGCCGGCAAACGGCAAATAGGGCAGGAGCAAGGTTATACCGATCATCGCCAGGGTGGCCTGCCACAGCCCGCGCCCCGGCCGACTGCGCCAGAACGGCTTGTACGTGCGCAGCACGAGCAGCACGAGCAGCTCGGTGAGCAGCGATTCCGTGAACCAGCCGGTGCGAAACAGCGCCACGTCGCCACTCACCAACGCCAACAGCACGCCAAAGGTCAGCAGGTCGAACACCGAACTCGTGAGTCCGAAGACCAGCATGAACCGCCGGATGGCCGCGATGTCCCAGTGATAGGGCTTGCGCATCCACACCGGGTCCACCCGGTCGCGGGCGATGAACACCGACGGAATGTTGGACAGGAAATTGTTGAGCAGGATCTGCTTGGCCAGCAGCGGCAGAAACGGCAGGAACAGCGATGCGAACGCCATGCTGATCATGTTGCCGAAGTTGGCGCTGGCGGTGATAAAAATATATTTGATCGTGTTGGCAAAGGTGCGCCGCCCTTCGAGGATGCCGGTGCGCAGCACTTCCATGTCGTGCGCTGCCAGCACGATATCCGCCGCCTCCTTGGCCACGTCCACGGCATGCTCCACCGAGATGCCGACATCCGCCGCCTGCAAGGCCGGTGCGTCGTTGATGCCGTCGCCCAGAAAGCCGACCACGTGCCCGGTGTGGCGCAGGGCCCGGATGATCCGCTCCTTCTGTCCCGGATCCACCTCGGCGAACACGCGCGTCGCGTGCACGGCGTGCCACAAGGCCTCATCGCGCATGGCGTCGATGGCCTCGCCGGTCAGCAGTGCTCCGCCATCCAGGCCAACCGACTGCGCCACGTGTGCCGCGATATAGCGGTTGTCGCCGGTAATGATCTTGACCTGCACGCCGAGCCGCGCCAGCTCCTGCAACAGCCGCGCCGCCGCCGGATCGGGAGGATCCATGCACAGCAGGAATCCGGCAAATGCCAGGCCGGTCTCGTCAGCGCGGGTGAAGACGAGCTGCCCGGCAAACTCGCGACGCGCGATCGCCAGCACCCGGTAGCCCTGCTCGCTGAACGCACGGAACTGCGCCTCCAGTTCCTGCCGGCGCGCGTGCGTGAGCGGTTCCGCAACCCCGTCGCGTTCCACGGCCGTGCACACGGCCAGCACCTCACGCACCGCACCCTTGACGATCAGGTGCAACCTGCCATCCTCCGCCGGCGCGCGCACCACGACGCTCAGGCGCTTGCGCGTGAAGTCGTAGGGAATCTCATCCACTTTTTCCCAACCCGCCAGTTCGATGCCACGCGTGCGGCCGGCTTCCAGGATGGCCTCGTCCAGCGGGTTGGCCAGACCGGTTTGAAAATGCGCATTGAGCAGCGCGGCGCGCAGCACGTCTTCGGAATCGCGGCCCGCCGAATCGATGGCGCGCTCCACGCGCACCTCGCCCACGGTCAGCGTGCCGGTCTTGTCGGCACAGAGCACGTCCATGCTGCCCAGACTCTCGATGGCGCTGAGATGGCGCACGATCACGCCGCGCGTCGCCATCTGGCGGGCGCCGTGCGCCAGCGTGATGGTGAGAATCGCCGGCAACAATTCCGGCGAAAGCCCGACCGCCAACGCGACGGCAAACAACAGCGACTCGATGGTCGGCCGGTCGAAGAACACGTGGATGGTGAATACCGCGAGCACCATCACCATGGCCACGCGCGTGAGCAGATAACCGAACTGCCGCAGGCCGCGCTCGAAATCGGTTTCCGCAGGCCGTTGCGCCAGCTTGTGCGCGATATCGCCGATCGCCGTCTGCCGCCCGGTACGAACGATCAGCGCGCGCGCCGTGCCGCTGCGCACCGACGTTCCCATATAGACGCAATTGGTCCGCGCGCTCAGGGCCGCGCCGGCCGCACTCGGGTCCGCCACCTTCTCGACCGGCAGGCTCTCGCCGGTCAACAGCGCCTGGCTCACAAAACAATCATTGGCCTCGATCACCACGCCGTCGCCGGGTATCAGGCTGCCGGCCGCCAACAGCACGATGTCGCCCGGCACAACCTGCGCGATCGGTATCCGCACCGGCGTTCCGTCCCGCCAGACCGTGGCCTGAACCGCCACGCGTGCGCGCAGCTGCCGGACAGCATTGGAAGCGCGGTGCTCCTGCACGAATCCAAGCAGCGCGCTGCCAATCACTATGGCCAGGATAATGACCGCGTCCAGCCAGTCCTGCACGACCAGCGAGATCGCCGCCGCGAACAGCAGAATCAGCACGAGCGGGCTGCGAAACTGGCTAAACCACAGGTGCCACCATGCCTGGTCACGTTCATCGCGCAGGATATTGCGGCCATACTGTCGCAACCGCGTCGCCGCTTCCGTGGCAGCGAGGCCTTGCACCGTCGCCTGGAGTTCGTTCAGGAGTTGCGCGGGCGTCCGGCTCCAGTAGGCGCCAGACACGGATTGCACAGGCGGGCTGTTCAACATTGCCGGAACGCTACCGGAGTCGGACGGAGCTGTCCATGCCGGGCACGCCATTCCTGTCATTGACCAGTGGTATCCCGACCCATCGGTGTCGCCAGCGCTGAACAGCACCTGTACTCTTGGCGAGCGATTGCAGGAATTGTCTCCATGCTCTAAGTTATGCACACACGCCCTGTCCGGACGTCGCCACATCTTCAATATGGAAATTAGAAAGAGGCCATTGATGACAAACCACACCCATTCGATTCGTTTGCTGTTCGCGATGATCTCGATGCTTATTCTGGCCGCCTGCGTGGCCGGGCGGCCGGCGCCGGCGCAAGCGCTGCGCCTGTACGTTTTCAATTGCGGCTCGATCGAGGTGCTGGATGTGTCGGTCTTTCATCCGGGCATCGGCAAGGGCGAGCACAAGATGCTTACCGACTCCTGCTACCTCGTTGTGCATCCCAACGGCAGCCTGCTGTGGGATGCCGGACTGCCGGATGGCCTGGTGCACACGCCGGAAGGCAAGACGGTTTACGACACGTTCACCATGCGGGTGACCAGGACGCTGGCCGCGCAACTCCAGGAAATCGGCCAGGGGCCGGAGACGGTCGGGTATCTCGGCATTTCGCACATGCACGGCGACCACATCGGCAACGTCGGGCTGTTCCCGCGCGCCACGCTCCTGATTCAAAAGGAGGAGCACGACGCCGCCTTCGGGCCCGATGCCGGCAAGTTCGGCTTCGACCCCGCCCTGTATCCGTCGCTGCGTTCAAACCCGGTGAAAATGCTGGCAGGCGATCATGATGTTTTTGGCGACGGTACGGTCATCATCAAGCGCACGCTCGGCCACACACCCGGTCACCAGGCCCTGTACGTCAAGCTGCCGAAGACCGGCAATATCCTGCTCTCGGGTGACCTGGTGCACTTCACCGACAACTGGACGCACAAGCGCGTACCCGGATTCAACTTCGACAAGGAACGTTCCCTCAAGACCATGCAGGAAGTGGAAGAGTTTCTCAAAGCGAATCAGGCAACGCTCTGGATTCAGCACGACCTGGAGCAGAATGCCGGAATCCGGCATGCACCGGCTTACTACGAATAGCCGGCGGCAGGTTACACAATCTTCAGAATTTCCGGATTGGTTCAGTCTATTTAAGGCATCAAGGCATCAGGGAAGCTCTGAACAAGCTCGTTTGCCGTCATGCCAGCGAAAGCTGGTATCCAGAATCAGGGGTGTCCCAACGTTGCTCCGTCGCTCGGGTGTAACTACCTGAAACGATAGT
>CAYHES010000118.1:0-7595 GCA_964355495.1 uncultured Acidiferrobacterales bacterium | reverse complement strand
GAACCCCCGACCAGCGCCGTGTAAAGGCGACGCTCTACCGCTGAGCTAAGCACCCTTGAGAGAATCCCCTTAAGAAAATCCCCTTTACCTAAAGAAGTATCCCCCATAAAGCCGCGCTAGTTTACGGTATCCTTCAGGCCTTTGCCAGCCTTGAATTTCGGGTTTTTCGATGCCGGGATGGCGATGGACTCGCCGGTGCGGGGGTTACGGCCGGTGCGTGCGGCACGCGTTGTCACAGAAAAATTTCCGAACCCGGAGAGAGTAACCTGCTCACCGTTCTTGAGCGTCGCGGCGATATTCTCCAGCACCGCTTCTACAGCGCGTGTTGCGGATGCCTTGTTCAGTTCGGCGGCAACCGCCACCTTCTCGATGAGTTCTGCCTTGTTCATGTCGTTATCCCCAGTGGTGTGTTGGCTGCATCCACAGACCGGAAACGGATTTCTGGTCGCGGATATTATTGTTGATGAATCAAGCGGCGTGTGGAGAACACAGGAACACGCATGCCGTGGCTATCTAGCCAGTGCGTGAAGGGCTTGTCAAGAAATGTACAATCTGGTCTGCCAACCGGCCGACCCGGCAAGGCCGGCCGGTGACAGAAACTGGATACTCTCAGTGGGTGGTGATCAGACTGGCGTCCGCCGAGTCGTCCGCCGGCTTGGCGGCCTCGGCCGGGACTGCCGGCTTCTCATCCAGGGGCTGCGGCTTGCGCTCCAGCGCCATCTCGAGTACCTGATCGATCCACTTGAGCGGCCGGATGTCGAGATCATCCAGGATATTCTTCGGAATCTCGGCAAGATCCTTGCGGTTCTCCTCCGGGATCAGCACGATCTTGATGCCACCGCGGTGCGCCGCCAGCAGTTTCTCCTTCAGCCCGCCGATCGGCAGCACCTCTCCGCGCAGCGTGATCTCGCCGGTCATCGCCACGTCGGCGCGCACCGGAATCTGGGTGAGCGCCGACACCATGGCGGTGCACATTCCGACACCCGCGCTCGGGCCGTCCTTCGGCGTGGCGCCCTCCGGCACATGCACATGGAAGTCGTGCTTCTGATAGAAGTCCGTTGGGATACCAAGCTGGCTGGCGCGCGCGCGCACCACGCTCATGGCGGCCTGAATGGACTCCTGCATGACGTCGCCGAGCTTGCCGGTGATGGTGAGTTTGCCTTTGCCGGACACGATCACCGCCTCGATGGTCAGCAGTTCGCCGCCCACCTCGGTCCAGGCGAGGCCGGTCACCTGCCCGACCTGATTGGCCTGCTCGGCCACGCCGTAGCGGTAGCGCTGCACGCCAAGATACTTGCCCAGATTCTCAGGCGTGACTTCCGCGGTCTTGAGCTTCTTGTCGAGCAGCAACACCTTGGCAATCTTGCGGAACACCTTGGAAATTTCGCGCTCCAGGCTGCGCACGCCGGCTTCGCGCGTGTAGAAACGGACGATGTCGCGCACCACCGCCTCGCCCAGCGTGACCTCGCTCTCCTGCAGGCCGTTATTCTTGCGCTGCTTCGGCAACAGGTAACGCATGGCGATATTGACCTTCTCATCCTCGGTGTATCCGGCCAAACGGATCACTTCCATGCGATCGAGCAGCGGCGCCGGAATATTGAGGCTGTTGGAGGTCGCCACGAACATCACGTCCGAGAGGTCGTAGTCCACTTCCAGGTAATGATCGCTGAACGCATGGTTCTGCTCCGGGTCGAGCACCTCAAGCAGCGCCGACGACGGATCGCCACGGAAATCCATGGCCATCTTGTCCACTTCATCCAGCATGAAGAGTGGATTGCGCACTTTCACCTTGGACATGTTCTGGATGATCTTGCCGGGCAGCGAACCGATATAGGTGCGGCGGTGACCGCGAATCTCGGCCTCGTCGCGCACCCCGCCGAGCGACATGCGCACGAACTTGCGGTTCGTGGCGCGCGCAATCGACTGGCCGAGCGAGGTCTTGCCGACGCCGGGCGGACCCACCAGACACAGGATCGGACCCTTGAGTTTGTTCACGCGCTGTTGCACGGCGAGGTACTCAAGAATGCGTTCCTTGACCTTTTCCAGGCCATAGTGATCGGCCTCAAGAATCTTCTCGGCCTCGGTCAAATCTTTACGTATCTTGGAACGCTTTTTCCACGGCACGTTCACCAGCCAGTCGATGTAGTTGCGCACCACCGTGGCCTCGGCCGACATCGGCGACATCATCTTGAGCTTCTTGAGCTCGGCGTCGGCCTTCTCGCGCGCCTCCTTGGGCATGCCGGCCTTCTCGATCTTCTTGGTCAGCTCGTCGGCCTCGTTCGGGCCGTCCTCGATCTCACCCAGTTCCTTCTGGATGGCCTTCATCTGCTCGTTCAGGTAGTACTCGCGCTGGCTCTTCTCCATCTGGCGCTTCACGCGTCCGCGGATGCGCTTTTCAACCTGCAACAGATCGATCTCGGACTCCATCACGCCGAGGATGTGCTCAAGACGTTCGCGCGTGTTGCGCATCTCAAGGATTTTCTGCTTGTCCTCGATCTTGAGCGACAGGTGCGCGGCGATCGCGTCCGCCAGCCGGCCCGGCTCGTCGATGCCGGCCAGCGAGGTCAGGATCTCCGGCGGGATCTTCATGTTCAGCTTCACGTACTGGTCGAACTCGGCCAGCACCGAGCGCATCAGCGCCTCGCCCTCGCGGTCTTCCACCGGGACCGCCTCAACCATGTTCACGAGCGCCGTGAAGCTGTCTTCGGTTTCGGTAAACTGCTGGACCTCGGCGCGCTGCTCGCCCTCGACCAGAACCTTCACGGTCCCGTCCGGAAGCTTGAGCAGCTGCAGGATGCTGGCAACGGTGCCGATGCGATGGATTTGCTCGGCGGTCGGATCGTCATCCGAGGCGCTCATCTGCGCCACCAGCATGATCTGCTTGCCGGACTCCATGGCGCGCTCCAGCGCGGTGATCGATTTCTTGCGGCCGACAAACAGCGGAATGACCATGTGCGGGAACACCACCACGTCGCGCAGCGGCAACACCGGCAGGGTCAGCGACGACGCGGGTGTCAGGGATTTCTCTTCATTGGCCATCGGATTCATACCTCGTTTTGCGGTTCACCAGCGCTACGGCTCACAAGCCGATGTCGGTCTGGAATTTCGTATTTCAACCGCTTATCTGAAAGAAATACCTGGATCGAGAATGGCTCAACTCTCGCGAGCATAGCCTTTTTTGAGTATGGAGACAGATTATGTTGATTTCAATAGTCAGGTATTTCCCAGGAGAGAAATACCTGACATTGAGATACCAATGCGGGTTTGAAATCAGGTGCGATTGGCGGCGCGCTTGGCGGTTTCGCCTTCTTCGCCATAGATCAGCAGCGGCTTGGCGCCCTCCATGATCACCGCCTCCTCCACCACCACCTTCTTCACGCCCTCGAGCGAGGGCAGGTCGAACATGGTGTCGAGCAGGGCATGCTCCAGGATCGAGCGCAGACCGCGTGCCCCGGTCTTGCGTTCCATGGCACGCTTGGCGACGGCCGCGAGCGCATCCGGACGAATCTCGAGATCAACGCCTTCGAGCTTGAGCAGCTTCTGGTACTGACGGCTTAGCGCGTTCTTGGGTTCGGTGAGAATGCGCACCAGCGCCGTCTCGTCCAGCTCATCCAGCACCGCAATCACCGGCAGGCGTCCGACGAATTCCGGAATCAGCCCGAACTTGATGAGATCTTCCGGCTCGACCGACCGCAGCATCTCGCTGATCTTCTTGCTGGCATTCTTGCTCTTGATGTCGGCACCGAAGCCAATGCCGCCCTTCTCGGAGCGCTGCTGGATGACCTTCTCCAGGCCGGAGAATGCGCCACCGCAGACGAACAGGATATTGCGCGTGTCGACCTGCAGGAATTCCTGCTGCGGGTGCTTGCGCCCGCCCTGCGGCGGCACCGAGGCGACCGTGCCCTCGATGAGTTTCAGCAGCGCCTGTTGCACACCTTCGCCCGACACGTCACGGGTGATGGACGGGTTGTCGGACTTGCGCGAGATCTTGTCGATCTCGTCGATGTACACGATGCCGCGCTGCGCCTTCTCGACGTCGTAGTCGCATTTTTGCAGCAGTTTCTGGATGATATTCTCGACGTCCTCACCGACGTAGCCGGCCTCGGTGAGGGTGGTGGCATCGGCAATGGTGAACGGCACATTCAGCAGCCGTGCCAGGGTCTCGGCCAGCAGGGTCTTGCCCGAGCCGGTCGGCCCGATCAGCAGGATATTGCTTTTCGATATCTCGACTTCGCCGATCTTGCCTTCGTTCTCGATGCGCTTGTAGTGGTTGTAAACGGCGACCGACAGGATTTTCTTGGCGCGCGGCTGACCGATCACATACTCGTCGAGGATTTTGCAGATCTCCTGCGGCACGGGGAACTTGCTGCGCGTGGCCGCGGCATTCTGCTCCTCCTGTACTTCCTCGCGAATGATGTCGTTGCACAACTCGACGCACTCGTCGCACACGAACACCGACGGCCCGGCGATGAGCTTGCGCACCTCATGCTGGCTCTTGCCGCAGAACGAGCAATAGAGAAGCTTTTCGCCCTTTCCGGTGCCGCGATCGTTGTGATTGTCGTCTGCCATCTGGTCCTCGTTCTTCCGGCCTCCAAGACAAAATGCCCTGTCCGCCCGTGCTTTTCAAGTCGTCCTTAATAGTATTTATAGCATATAGGGGAGGCATGCCTGCACAAAATTATCCATAATCCGGGAGGCAGGCCTGCACAAAAATAACCCTAATCAGGGGAGGCAGGCCTGCACAAAAATAACCCTAATCAGGGGAGGCAGGCCTGCACAAAAATAACCCTAATCCCGGTCTAGCCGTTCAGTAAAAGTGTGTAATCGGAAAACCCGGATAGCGAAAACCCCAGTAAATAAGCCGGTTGGCTGGAGTTCGACGGCACAAAAGATATCTTCTGCGCTGTTGCCACGCGATATCCCATGGAAATCGCGACGGATGCGGGATCCGTACACACCTTTACTGAACGGCTAGAATCCCGGTCAGGTGCGCTTCTCGATTACCGTATCAATCAGGCCGAAATTCACCGCTTCCACCCCGTCCAGGAAGTAATCGCGGTCGGTATCCTGCTCGATCTGCTCCATGGTCCGGCCGGTATGTGTGACCATGATGCTATTGAGACGCTCGCGCACCCGCAGGATTTCGCGGGCATGGATTTCGATATCCGTGGCCTGGCCCTGAAAACCGCCCAGCGGCTGATGGACCATCATGCGCGCATGCGGCAGGCAGAAGCGCTTGCCCTTGGCGCCACCGGTGAGCAGCAGCGCGCCCATGCTGGCCGCCTGGCCGATGCAGACCGTGCTCACGTCCGGCTTGATGTACTGCATGGTGTCGTAAATCGCGAGCCCGGCGGTCACCGCCCCGCCCGGGGAATTGATGTAAAGATGAATGTCCTTGTCCGGGTTTTCCGACTCCAGGAACAACAACTGCGCGACGATCAGGTTGGACATGTGATCCTCGACCGGCCCGACCAGAAAGATCACGCGCTCCTTGAGCATGCGCGAATAGATGTCGTAGGCACGCTCGCCGCGCCCGGTGGTTTCGATCACCATCGGCACGAGCCCGAGATTGCGCGTATCGAGTGCGCCGCCATCCTGCATCTGATTATTCATTCCGGTGTTCCTTTGCGTAGGCATGCGGTGTTTCAGGCGACCGGCTGTCCCGGCCGCATCAGTTCCTGGAAGGTCATGGGCTTGTCCACTGCATCGGCAGTAGCCAGCAGCAACTCCATAGCCTGATCCTCCATCACCTTGGACCCGATCTCCGCGAGTCGCTCACGATTGGCGTAATGCCAGTCAACATATTCCTGCGGATTGTCGTAGCCGGCCGCCAGCTCCTCGATGCGCGCGCGCACAAGTTGGGTGTCGACGGTCAGACCCTTCACCCTCACCATCTCGGCCAGAATCAGGCCGAGCGTGACGCGCTTGCGGGCCTGCTCGGCATATAGTTGTGGATCGCCCGGCAGCTGATTTCCAGGCATCCCCTGGGCATCGAGGTTCGCGCGGCTGGTCTGGATCATGTGCTCGATTTCGGACTGCTCCAGCGCCTTGGGCACATCCAGCGGGTTGGCCTCGATCACGGCCTTGAACACCTGCTCGCGCAGTTCGCGGCGCATACGCTCGGCAAGCTCGCGCTCCAGGTTCGCGCGCACTTCGCGGCGCAAGGTTTCGATTTTTCCGCCCGTCACGCCGAGCGCGCGCGCGAACTCATCGTTTACTTCCGGCAACACCGGTTCATTGACCTGCTTGACGGTCACGGCAAACTGCACCTTTTTGCCGGCGAGGCTGGTGTTGCGGTAATCCGCCGGAAACGTGACATCGAGCGTGCGATTTTCGCCGGCGCGCGCGCCGATCAGGCCGGACTCGAAGCCTTCAATCAGCGTGTTGTTGCCCAGCACCAGCGGAAAGTCCTTGGCCTCACCGCCCTCGAACGGCACACCGTCCAGCATGCCCTGGAAATCGATCAACACACGGTCTTCCTTGGCAGCGGCACGTTCCACCGGGTTCCAGCCAACCCGCTGCTTGCGCAGGGAATCGATGGTGCGGTTCACATCTTCCTCGCCGACCGTCACGACCGGGCGTTCAATGCGCGCGCCCTTGATTTCGAGACGCTTGACCTCCGGATATATCTCGAACGTGGCGGTGTACTCGAAGTCCTTGCCACGGTTCATGTTCTTGGGCTGGATGTCCGGTCCACCCGCGGGCTTCAGCCCCTTCTCATTGACCGCTTCATAAAACGTCGCGCGGATTAGGTCGCCCGCCACCTCTTCCAACACCTTGCCGGCGTATTGGGCCTCGACCATTTTCATCGGCGCCTTGCCGGGGCGGAAGCCCGGGAAGCGCGCGGTCTGCGACAGGCGCTTCAGGCGCGCCGCGATCTCCTGCTCCATGCGCGCGGCGGGCACCGCCACGGTCATGCGTCGGCCGAGGTTACCGGTGGTTTCAACAGTGACGTGCATCGAAAAACCTCATCTCAAAAATATAGAGTAAAAACGCGTGGTTACAAAAATCCGCGCCGTGCGCGGCATCATACCGGTTCTGTCCGGGGAGGCCAAGAATATAGGCGGATTTGCCGCGGTTGGCGACCCTCACCCCATCCCTCTGCCCTCACCCTCATTCCCTCGGCAACCGCTCCCTGCGTTGCTCTACCTCGTGCATCCATGCACTCGTCTCCCAGTGGGAGAGGGAGGCGAGCCGAGTGCGCGCTACGCGCGCACTTCTTCACTCTGGGGAGTCAGTGAGAATCCCTTCCTTCGATTTGGTGCGAATGGGGAGACTCGAACTCCCAAGGGTTGCCCCACTGGAACCTAAATCCAGCGCGTCTACCAGTTTCGCCACATTCGCAGTGCCCCAAGCCGATGTCCCGAGGGCGGGAGGAATTATCCGTGATTCCGGCTGCGGGGAACAGATGCGCCGCTCCGCGCGTCCTGCGACCGCCATGGATGGCGGAAGTGCGGACGACTGCATGGATGCAGGAGATAGAGCAACGCCGGGAGCGGTTGCCGGAAACGCAGGAGCAGTTTTTCCGCCGTTCACGCGACATACACTCCATCCCTGGAGATAAAAAAGGCCCGGTCGAAGACCGGGCCCTGGAG
>CAYHES010000117.1:0-7865 GCA_964355495.1 uncultured Acidiferrobacterales bacterium | reverse complement strand
CCGGACAAGGCGCTCGCCACCCTGCCGTTGGCGATGCAGATGCTGGCCAGCATGCTCACCAGCATCCCGGCGTCGCTGTTCATGCAGCGCTTTGGACGGCGCGCCGGCTTCCTGCTCGGCAGCACCATCGGCATCGGCGGGGCCGGGTTGGCCACGGTCGCGATCGTCACCGGCAGTTTCACGCTGTTCGTGCTCGGCGCCGCCCTGAGCGGCATGTTCGCCGGCTTCGGCAATTACTACCGGTTCGCGGCGGCGGATGTCGCCACGGTGGATTACCGCGGCACGGCGATCTCCTACGTGCTGGCCGGTGGCGTGGTCGCCGCCTTCATCGGACCGAATCTGGCGCACTGGACCAGCGCGTGGCTGGTGGCGCCGTTTGCCGGCAGCTATCTGGCGCTCGCCGCCATCCTGCTGTTGTCGTTCGCGACACAGTTGTTTCTCGATATCCCGCGTCCGGCACGCGAAACGCTTGGCAGCGGCCGGACACTCGGCGCGATCGCGCGCCAGCCGGTATTCGTGGTCGCCGCCATCGGCGGCATGCTCGGCTACGGCATCATGGCGCTGGTCATGACCGCCACACCGCTCGCCATGCACGAACACCACTATGCGTTTGGCGACACGGCGTTCGTGATCGAGTGGCACGTGCTCGGCATGTTTGCGCCAAGTTTCTTCACCGGCCATCTGATCCGGCGCTTTGGCGTGCTGCAAGTGATGCTCACGGGCGGCCTGCTCAGCGCCGTGTGCGTCGGCATTAATCTCACCGGCACCAGCCTGACGCACTTCTGGCTGGCGCTGTTCCTCCTCGGCATGGGCTGGAATTTCCTGTTCATCGGCGCCACCACCCTGCTCACCGAAACCTACGCGCCGGAAGAAAAAGCCAAGACCCAGGCGCTCAACGACTTCTTGGTGTTCAGCACGGTAACCATTGCCGTGCTGTCCGCCGGCACGTTGCAACACCGTCTCGGCTGGCAGGCGGTGAACTATGGCGTGATGCCGCTGATCGCCGTAACGGTAGTCGCGGTCGCATGGCTGCTGCTGCGCCGCCGCGCCGCGACCACCACACAAAACGCAGTCTGAGGCTGAACTAGACTGACGCTGCCTTGATGTCGGACGCCACGCGGTCCGTCCGACTACAAGCGCCCATGCTGTTCCACCGGAACGATCCAGTAAATACCCCGCCCCGCGAGATTGCTGTCGACGGCGCGTAATGCGTGCAAGACCTCGTCCACGTCCTGGTTCTCGACCAGAATGTCCACGCGCACGTGCGGTACGTAACCCACAACCTGATCGCGCGCCGAGAGGAAGGCGTCGCGTTCATCCTGCGGGCCGTGACCCTCGACCGCCGTGAAGGTGAAGCCGGACACCTGCTCCAGGCGGCGCAGCCTGTCGGCAAGCGCCTGCTGCACATCGGCATGCACGATCAACGTCAGGTTCTTCATGGCGTTCCTCCTTGGGTTTCCTTGAGCCGCTGCTCGGCACGCGACTCAAGCCAGGCATAGAGGGTCGGCAACAACACCAAGGTAAGCAGGGTCGAGGTGATGAGACCGCCGATCACGACCACCGCGAGCGGGCGTTGCAGTTCCGAACCCGGGCCGGTGGCGAGCAACATCGGCACCAGACCGAGACTGGCGATGAGCGCCGTCAGGAGCACCGGGCGCAGCCGTCGCGCGGCGCCTTCCTCCACGGCTTGCCACACCGTGCGCCCGGCCGCGCGCAACTGGTTGAAATAGGTCACCATCACCACGCCGTTCAGTACCGCCACGCCGAACAGCGTGACGAAGCCCACCGACGCCGGTACCGAGAGATACAGCCCGGATAGAAACAAACTCACAACCCCGCCGATCAGCGCGAACGGTATGTTGAGTATGATGAGACCGGCCTGGCGCACCGA
Organism: uncultured Acidiferrobacterales bacterium; assembly: GCA_964355495.1. Classification (GTDB taxonomy): domain Bacteria; phylum Pseudomonadota; class Gammaproteobacteria; order Acidiferrobacterales; family UBA6901; genus UBA6901. The sequence continues at coordinate 5,974 of CAYHES010000117.1, read as the reverse complement.
GCGGAAGGTGGAAAACAGCATCAGGAAAATGAGCGCAATGGACACCGGCACCACCAGGCTCAACCGCTTTGCGGCGCGTTGCTCGTTTTCGAACTGCCCGCCGTAGGTGATGTGGTAGCCCGCCGGGAGTTGTACCTCGCGTTCGATGGCGGCGCGCACCTCATCCACAAAACCCACGACATCGCGGCCCTCGACATTGGACTGCACCACCACTTGACGCTTGGCCGATTCGCGCGTGATCTGCACCGGCCCGTCCACCTCCTTGATATCGACGAGCAGCGCGAGCGGCACCCTGGCGCCGCCCGGCGTCTCGATCAGGAGCCGGCCCAGCGCCGGCGGCGAGGAACGCGCCGCCGCCGGGTAACGCAGCAGCACCGGGCTGCGGCGGTTACCCTCGATAATCTCGCTCACGACCTTGCCGCCCACGGCGGTTTCGATCATGCGGTTGATGTCCTCGGTGCGGATGCCGTAGCGCGCGATGTCCGGCGGGCGGATAGCGAGACGCAGATATTTCTGCCCCGAGAGCCGGCCGCGAAAGATGTCCACCGCGCCCGGGATGCGCGTCACGATCTGCTCGATCTGGCGTGACTTCTCCTCCAACAGCGCGAGATCGTCACCGAACAACTTGATTGCCATGGCGGCGCGCACGCCGGTCAGCATCTCCGAGGTGCGCATGTCAATCGGCTGGGTAAAGGCGATGTCGAGTTCCCAGTCCTTGAAGCGCTCGAGTTTCCCGCGCAATTGTTTCTGGAACTCCGCAAGGCTCATGCCCCATTCACTGCGCGGCTTGGTCAGCAGGAAGTTGTCGGTCTGGTACAGGCCCATCGGATCGAGGCGCAGCTCGTCCGCGCCGGTGCGCGACACCATGCCGGTGACCGGCGCAAGCTCCATCAGGGCCTTGTGAATCGGCTGGTCCATGGCGAGCGAACGTTCGAGCGACACGCTCGATGACTTTTCGATGATGATCACCGTGGTGCCCTCGTCCATGACTGGCATGAACTCGCGTCCGATGAAGGGAAACAGCGCCGCCGCCAACACCAGTGCCGCAAGCGCCCCACCCACGGCCCGGGCACGGTGCTTGAGCGCCCAGCGCATGACCGGCAGGTAGGCGCGTTTGAGGGCGCCGAGCACGCGCCCGTCGCCGTGCTGGCCGCCTTTCATCAGGAAGCTGGCCAGCACCGGGATCGCCGTCAGCGACAGCACCAGTGAACCCAGCAGCGCAAACGAGATGGTGACGGCCAGCGGTGTGAACATCTTGCCTTCCAGACCGGTGAGGCTGAAGAGCGGCAGAAACACGACAATGATAATGAGCACACCCGAAATCACCGGGGTGGCCACCTCCAGGGTCGCGCGGTACACCAAATGCCGACGGCTTACCCCCGGCGGCGCATGACTCAACTGCATGTGCACGTTCTCGACCACCACGACCGCCGCATCCACCAGAATGCCGATGGCGATGGCCAGCCCGCCGAGCGACATGAGGTTGGCGGAAACGCCGAACACGCGCATCAGGATGAAGGTCGCGAGCACCGACAGCGGCAGGATCAAGGCCACCGTGATCGCGGCGCGCAGATTGCCGAGCAGCACAATGAGCACGGCCAGCACCAGCAGCACCGCCTCGCCGAGCGCCTTCTCGACTGTCCACACTGCCTCGTTAATCAGTTCGGTGCGGTCGTAGAACGGCTCGATCTGCACACCCTTGGGCAGCGCTGTCTTGAGTGCCGCGAGTTCGCGCTTCACGCCTTCCACCGTGGTGCGGCTGTTGGCGCCCTTGCGCAATAGCACCAGACCCGTCACCGCCTCGCCCTCGCCGTTTGCGGTCACGGCGCCGTAGCGCGTGAGCGCGCCGAGGCGCACGTTGGCGACATCCTTGATGCGCACCGGGGTGCCGGCGCGCGTGGTCACGGTGACGTTGCCGATGTCCTCGGCGTTGCGCAACTGTCCCACGGTGCGTACCAGCAGCATCTCCTCGCCGCGGTTAATGCGGTCGCCACCGGCGTTGCGGTTGTTCTTCTCGATCGCCTGCTCGATTTCGTCGAGGCCCAGCCCGTGGAGCGCGAGCCGCCGCGGATCCGGTACAACCTCAAAGGCGCGCACCTCACCGCCCAGCGAGTTCACATCGGCCGCGCCATCCACGGTGCGCAACCGCGGGCGGATCACCCAATCTTGCAGCGACCGCAACTCCTGGTTGCTGTAACCCGTGCCGACGATGCGATACATGTAAACCTCGCCGAGCGGCGTGGTGATCGGCGCCAGCCCGCCGGATACACCGGCCGGCAAGGAACTCCACACCTGATTCAGGCGTTCCACCACTTGGGCGCGTGCCCAGTAGATGTCGGTGCCGTCCTCGAAGTCGAGGATGACGCTCGCCAGCGCGTACTTGGTCGTCGAGCGCAGCACCGTCTGGCGCGGCAGACCCTGCATCTCCATCTCGATCGGGAAGCTGATGCGCGCCTCGACTTCCTCGGGCGCCATGCCCGGCGCCTTCACCACCACCATCACCTGCGGACTGGAAATGTCGGGGAAGGCGTCGATGGGCAGCGAGCGAAACGCCCACATGCCGCCGACGGTCACGGCGGCCGCGAGCAGTAAAATCATCAGGCGCTGGATCAGCGCGAAACGAATGAGCGCGGCGATCATGGCTGCACCGCCGTGCCGTCGGCCAGCGATATCCCGGCGGCCAGGCGCAACTCCGCGGCCTCGATCCAGGCACCGTGCAGCAGCTCCAGGTAGCGTGCCTGCGCCTCAAAATAGGTGTTGCTCGCATCTACCAGCGCCAACCCGTTCTGCTCGCCGGTGGCGAAACCTTTGCGCGTGAGATCGAGCACCTGGCGCGCCGGCGCGAGCAGGCGCGTGCGGTAATGCTCGGCCTGCTCGATCAGATGTCCCAGGTGCAGGTGGTTCTGGCGCAATCGGCTTTCCAGGTCGCGGTGTTGCGCCGCGAGCAACGCCTCGGCCTTGTCGGCCTCGGCCACGGCGCGCGCGACGCCACCGCCGTTGATATTCCACAGCGGAATCTGCACGCCCAGCATGAAGCCGGTGTAATCCCGGCGGCTGCCGGCAAGGTAATCCCGTTCGCGAAAAACGCTTACGGTGGGGTCGGCGAAACGCTGTGAGCGCGCGACGTCCACATTGGCGCGACTCGCGTTGCGCGCCTGCTGCGTTGCGCGCAGCGCCGGATGGGTCGCGAGCCGGCCATGCAGTTCGGCGAGCGCGGCTGGCGCGTTGAACGGTGTCAACGGGGTCGTTTCGGGTTGGGCATCCGGCGACAGCACCAACAACGCGCGGAATTGAGAGACCGCCTCGCTCCACTTGCCCTCGGCGGAGGCTACATCTTGACGCGCGCTCTCGCGCAGGATGTCGAGCCGCGCGCGTTCCAGGGGCGAGAGATAGCGCACCAATCGATCGGCGCCCGGGCGCAGACCCTCGGCGAACTTGAGTCGCTCCTCCGCGAGATGCTGGCGCTCGGCCGCGAATTGCAGCGCGTGGAACGCCTGCGCCGTCCTGGTTTCGAGCTGCAAGCGTTGATAGCGCTGTCCCGCGCGTGCGCTTTCCAGGCCGGCCTCGGCGGCGCGGCGTTGATGTGCCAGCCGGCGCAGCGGTATGGGCTGGGTGATGGACATCTGGTTGAGGCTATAGCCACCGCGACCATCATCAATTCCGAGTTTTTCATCGGTGCGTAATTCGACCGCCGGGTTCGGCCAGGCGCCGGCCTGCGTCAGCTCGCCGGTGCGTGCGGCCACCTCGGCCTCGGCGGCGCGTAATTCTGGTGCCACCGTGGTCGCACGTTCGACGCTCGATTCCAGATTCCAGACCTGTGCCTGCACACTTGCACAAGCGCTGGCCAGCAACACGCCCATGCAGAACCGGCCCGCGGCCGGCAGAAAATGTTCGGCAACCATTTTGACACTCCTTGCCGGACATCCGGGCGGATGCACGGCGATTCACACTCAGTACACGATTGAGCCCGTAACCGGGCAACCCCGGTACACGGCTGTGCTACTGGCGAACGGGAATGTCAGCGCGGCGGAGCGCGCAGTGGTGGGGTAAGGCGATGGCCGCGTGGCGGACGGAACGACAACGTTTCCGGACGCACACCGGGCCCGGTGCGGTGCGGGAGCGAGACGAGCAGGACAAAGACAAACAGCGCGCAGAACAGCGGATTGGCCTGGAATGCCTTGAGCACGGCGGACAGTGGTAGCTCCAGATCGCCATCATGGGAGTCCGATTCATGCTGATCGGCGGCGCTGCTGATAACACTTTCCAGATGCACGGCCGCGTGTGTGTCGTGTCCATGCGTCGTTTCCGCCGGAACGCACAGGCGCAGCCCCTGCGCCAGAAGCAGCAGCAAAACCAGCCACGGAGCGAGCGTGGCGCGCAGGGAGGAGGATCGCAGGCGGAACATGCGTGTCAGTCTAAAGCGGCGCGCGCAGCGCGACAAGGCACGGCATTCTGTCGCACTACGGCCGGCTGTTTACCCAGCCGAGCACGGCGTTCTGCACCGCTTCGCCGGCCGCGCTATCGGCCCTGGCCGCATTATGCAGAATCACGACCACCATGCGCCGGCCGCGTTCGTCGAGCACGATGCCGGCCTGGGCGCGGACATTGTTGATGCTTCCAGTCTTGAGGTGCGCGCGTCCGGCCAGTCCTCCGCCGCTGCGGTGCTTGAGCGTGCCATCCATGGACAGGATCGGCAGCGACGCCAGGAACTCGGGCATGTACGGGCTCTGCCAGGCGGCGAGCAGCACCGCGCCGAGATGGCGCGCGGAAATGCGTTCCTCGCGCGACAGGCCGGAACCATTCTCGAGCACCAGCTCCGCGAACTCCAGGTTATGCTGCCTGAGCCATTCGTATATTACGGCAATGCCCTTCTCGACCGTCCCGGGCGCACCCTGCTTCTCGGCGCCAAGCGTGAGCAGGAGCTGGCGGGTCATGACGTTGTTGCTGTACTTGTTGACGACCCGGATGATCTCGGACAACGGCGGTGACATCGCGCTGTGCAGCAGCGTGGCGCCGTCTGGCACGACGCCTTCGCGCACACCGCCGGCGAAGCGTCCGCCCATCTCCTGCCACAGCGTCTTGAACACCCCGTGGATATAGTTGCCGGGCTCGGCCACCACGCGATAAAAATCGTCGCCGCCGCAATGCACGCTGTAACGACCGCTGAACACCATAGTGAATGAAGCCGCATTCACCAGGCCGGCGCGATCCGCGACCTGCATGCCCACGCCGCGCGCACCGCCGCCGCACGGGGCGTTGGTGAGACGCACACGATTGTCGATCGCGAGCTGCGCCGGCTGCGGGTCGGCGATGATCTGCACGCGCTGCTGGCGCGGCTGCGGCAGGAAGCGGAAGTTGACCGCCTGGAAGTTCACCAGCAGCGCCTGCGGCTGCACGTTGTAAGCGCGATGCGGGCGGCGATCGAAGTCGGTGGGCTGGCCGGGCGCGGGTTCGAAGAAGCCCTGGTCGATGACCAGGTCGCCGCGAATCTCGTTCAATCCGCCCTTGCGCAGTGCGCGCAGGAAACGCCAGAAGTGTTCGATGACCAGATACGGATCGCCGTAACCTTTTATATACAGGTCGCCGTCCAGCACCCCGGCGCGCACCGGCGCACTGGCATAGGCCTCGGTCTTCCAGGTGTAGGCCGGGCCGAGCTCTTCAAGCGCCACGAGTGTGGTGAGCAGCTTCATGGTCGAGGCCGGATTGCGCGGCGCATCGGCGCTCACCGCCAATACGGGTTCGGGCTGGCCGACCTCCTGCACATACACGCTCAAACCCTGGGCCGAAAGGCCATGACGCTTGAGCACCTGCGCGACTTCCGCCGGCAGAGTCTCGGAAGGGGCGGACTGCGCGGGCAGCACCACCAGCAGTCCCAGGATCAGGGCAAGGGCTCTCGGCATACGGCAGAAAAACTGGAAACGTGCGGATTCATTTAGGGAAGGCAAGCCTGCACAAGAATAGTCATATTAGGGAA
>CAYHES010000116.1:0-7901 GCA_964355495.1 uncultured Acidiferrobacterales bacterium | reverse complement strand
GAAGCAAAAAAAGGCAGAAAAATTATTGACGGGGAACAGAGTATCTACAAACTGCACAAAGTCCATTGCGCCAATCCAGGCGCCGTTATTGGCGCAAGGGACTTTAACGGCGCTTGGAAAAAGAACCCTATTACTTAATCTTCGCCGCGGCGCGGCACGCGCCGCGCCATGCGCGCCAGCGGCGCCACGGGAATGATGCCCGCGCGGGTTTCCGGCTGCAGCGTGACATGTTCGATACCGTAACGGCTACCGAGCAATGCGCGCAACGCCTCCAGCGTCTTCATCCAGTCGTCCAGACTCTCGACCACGACATGCGCGGACAGCGCCGGCGCGCCGGATGCCGGCGTCCAGATGTGCAGGTCGTGCACCGAGATCACGCCCGGCAGCGCCGCCAGACTCCGGCCGACAACGTTAAGATCGATGTTCAGCGGCACGCCTTCCATCAACACCCGCAAGGCCTCGCGCAGCAAGCGCAGCGTGGAGAACAGGATGAGCGCACAGATCAGCAGCGACAGCAGCGCATCGACCGGCATCCAGCCGGTGAAATGGATCACCGCGCCGGCGATGAGCGCGGCGATCGAACCGAGCAGGTCGCCGAACACATGCAACAGCGCACCGCGTGTATTGATGTCCCCGGCACCACGGCTCAGGATGAACAGCGCGAGCAGGTTGACCGCCAGCCCGACGGCGGCGATCGCCATCACGGCCATGCCTGGAATGGGACGCGGGGCTTGCAGGCGCGCGATCGCCTCAACCACGATGGCGATCACGACCGCGAGCATGAGCAGACCGTTCACGAGCGCGGCGATCACCTCGGCGCGCGCGAACCCGTAGGTATGGCGTGCCGACGGCGGGCGCCGCGCTACCCAGGCGGCAAAAGCCGCCAGCGCGAGCGCCACGCTGTCGGAGAACATGTGGCCGGCGTCGCCGAGCAGCGCCAGCGAACCGGACCAAAGCCCGCCCAATGCCTCCAGGAAGGCAAAGCCGAGCGTGAGCGCCAGCGCCGCGTACAGCCCGCACTGCTGGCCGGTGTGGTCATGGTGATGGGTGTGCGAAACGGGCATGGCAAGCACGTAGCGGTAGACGTCGTTACGCTACGCGCCCGTCACGCTGCCGGCAAGGGTTTCACGGAGAGGTGTCAAGAAGCACAGGGCTTGCAACGGATAAACACGGATAGGCACAGATCGTATTGCGATTACCGGCTGCGGTGTTTTTATCTGCGCCTATCTGCGTTCATCTGTGGCTGAATGCATTTTTACAGCGCGTCAAATGAAGGAGACGTTGTGCACTTTCTCCCAGATCTTCAGTGCCCGGCCGGTGTTGCGCTCCGCGTGCGCCTTGCTGGCCGCCTGGTAACACTCCAGGGCCGAACCACACTCGACACCATCCACGCGATAGGCAGTGCGGGTCTCGATCTTGATATACGCACCGGCCGTCCAGGTGTAGCGGGTGTACTCGGTTTCCGAGTCGGACCGCGCGCGCCAGGTCTGCACGTCCGGAATCGGCTTGCTGCTGTGCAGCACCCGGAACTGGCCTTCGATATTCAGGCGCGTGGCAACCCCGCGCGCCGTGCGCTCCACGAACCAAGACGCGCAGCGCTCGGGGCTCTGGCAATCGGTTTGCAACACCAGAAACAGGTTGCCGCTGTTTGTCCGGCTGATCCAGTGCGACAAAATGTTACCGGCCATCACCGGACAGCGCTCAGTAGACGGGCAGTCGGCGGCGCCGGAAACCAGTTCGTTTTCGAGCACCGGCACACTGATGGCCTCGTTGCTCCCGGTCCAGCCAAGCGTTACCGCCGCCGCCAGTACCGCGACCAGAAATGGTTTGGTCCAGACCCGTTTCATTCTTGTTGCCCTCGTATGCTCAGGGATCTGCCTGATAATTGCATTCCCCGTGCCAAGTCCGGAATGTGTCCTAAGTGACTGATCTTACAATTACTATCGACCCGCTACCGGCGGACGGGACGCACCGAGGGAATGCGGATTGCCGCTGTACTGCGGCAACTGGCCGATAAACGGCATCAAGGCGGGATGCGCGCCTTGTACGTCCTGCCTGCATTGACAAAGCTGGCCCGGCTGCGTTGAATGGCGCCCGACATTCAAATCGGCAAAAAACCTGCGCTGCGTGCGAGCTGTTTCCTTTTAAGATAAGGATGCCTCTCCCAAAAATATCCATGAACCCCAACACCCTGCTTCATGTTGAATAAAGGGTAGCGTCCCCTTTCCCACGTCCCCTTTCCCACGCAAGCGATGTCCTGCGTGCCGCCGCCCAGACCCTGCTTGCCGAGGTGCAGCCGCAGCTCGGCTATGAACAAGGAGACCTCACCATGTTTGTTATGGATGTGCCACCGGACGTGCCACCGCAGTATGCCCCGATCGTCGTGGCCCAGGCTTCGCAGGCCAAGGACCCGACCAAGACTGACCGTACCATTGGTGTTTGCCAACTGATCCAAAACAACCCTGAGTTAGGTTCGGGTGCTACCGTGAGCCCAGTAGGAGAAGCGTGGGGCTATCTCAAGCGGCAGGAGAACACGGTCATCGATGAGGCTGGCTATAGGGCCGCCAACGTGACCTTGTTGCAGGCACCGGAGCATGGTGAATTTGAAAGTGATAAGAAAGGAAACTTTGGATATTTCCCTGCCAACCCCAACTACGTCGGCCCCGACCGTGCCACGGTGCTGGTCGAAATCGGCGGCTACAGGGTCAAGGTGATTTATTTCTTCAAGGTGATGCCACACGTCCCGGGTGGCAACTACCGCTACGACCCATATCAGGACAAGAAGAATTGTCCGCAAGGAGAAGTGTGGAAGATCTCCCTCAACCCCGACGACCCCAACGCACCGGTCTACACCTTCGAGCACCCGTATCAACTCACGAGCGCCCTGGCCGGCGTGGTCCAGGCCAACCTCACCTTCGCCGACCTTTCGGGCAGCGCCCTCGGAGAGACTCAGGGCAACACGATCACGCTCGACACCAACGCCGCCGGCCACGGCTGGTTCCTCGACACCACGCCTTACGACAACGCGGAGTATGTCGCCACCTCGAACCCGAACGAGTGGGTAGCTCTGCCCGGCACTGAAGCCGCGGGCAAGATGGACCTGCTCACCGTACTCCGGCAAAAGGGGACGGAGGGATTAAACTTTAAGCAATCCTTCCGTCCTGTTATTCTCCTGCCATCATTCGGTCATGCAAAAGGATTTGCCATGCCGCGTCGTGCACGGATGTACCTTCCGGGTTTGCCCTACCATGTCGTTCAGCGCGGCAATAACCGCGAAGCCTGTTTCATCGAACCCGAGAACTACCAGTTCTATCTGGTGCTGTGGGAGGAGTTGTCACGGCGCTACGGGCTGAGCGTCCACGCCTACTGCCTCATGACCAACCATGTGCACTTTCTGGTGACGCCTGAGCGGGACATGGCGGTTTCCAGCACCATGAAGGTTGCGGGCAGCCGCTATGCCCAATACATCAACAAGAAATACCGCCGCACCGGAACGTTGTGGGAAGGACGCCATCGGGCCAGCCTCGTACAAACGGAACGCTACCTGCTGACTTGCATGCGCTATATCGAACTCAACCCGGTGCGGGCGCAGATGGTGAAACGCCCGGAGGAATACCGCTGGTCGAGCTATGGGGTGAATGCCTGGGGAGACTGCAGCTGGCTTACGCCGCACCCGGAGTATCAGCGCCTGGGTGCAACAACGGTCGAACGCGGGTTTGCCTATCGGGAGTTGTTCAAGACGCAACTGAGTGAGGAAGATTTACATCTGGTGCGCCGGGCCGCGCATTACTGCCAGCCGATAGGCGATGAAAGATTCCGGCAACAGATTGAACAACGCTATGGCATCAAGCTCGGCCAGATGGACCGGGGGCGGCCACGAAAGGAGAGCGATGGACTGCTTAATTTTTAATCCCTCCGTCCCCTTTCGAGTGGTCTGTCGCTTGAGTGGTCTGGCTGCGGACAACGCTGCCCTCACCCCAGCCCTCTCCCAGAGGGAGAGGGAAATAGTGCAATACGATGTGGTCGCCAATGCCACCCTCGTCAACGGCAACCTCGATGCCGCACAGGGCTGGCTGAGCCAGGGCAACGTGCAATTTGCCAACGGCACAGCCGTGCTGAACGAAGTCTCCAACAGCCAAACCCGCCTGAGCCAGGTGTTCATGGTCGGTGCGCAAGACCGTTACCTGAGCTTCACCCTCGGCGGCACCGTGCTCGATGACCAGCTCATCGGCCCGGACGATGCTTTTGAGGCGGCGCTGCTCGATGCCAACACCGGCGCCTCGCTGGCCGGGGCGCTCAACTTGAGCCGCACCGATGCGCTCTTTAACCTGCAAGCCAACGGCACCGAACGCGTGAGCCAAGGCATTACCCGCATCGACAACGCCGACGGCAGCCGCACCTATCTGGTCGATCTGTCCGGCATTGCCGCCGACACGGCGGTGAACCTGTCCTTCGACTTGATCGGCTTTGGCGGTAACGGCAGCCAGGTCACCATCAATGACGTGCGCCTGCTGAGCGCCATCGCCACCAACTCCGCGCCGCTGGCAGTGAACGATGCCGTGAGCACGCTGGAAGACCAGCCGCTTACCTTCAATATGCTGGCCAACGACCAGGATGCGGAAGGCGACACCCTCACGCCAATCATCGTGCAGGCACCTTCGAACGGTACGCTGGCGCCGAACGCCGATGGCAGCTTTACCTACACGCCGAACGCCAACTTCTTCGGCGCCGATGCCTTCACCTACATCGCCAACGACGGCGAGTTCGACTCCAACCTGGCCACGGTCAGCATCACCATCAACCCGGTGAACGACGCGCCGGTGGCGGCCGATGTCGCCGCCAGCACGGTGGAAGACACGGGCCTGACGATCGATCTCGTTGCCAGTGCGGTGGATATCGACTCCGCCACGCTTAGTGCCCTGATCGTGACCGGCCCGGCGAATGGCGTGCTCACCCAGAACGCCGACGGCACCTACACCTACACGCCGAACGCCAACTTCTTCGGCACCGACAGCTTCACCTATCGCGTCAGCGACGGCGAGTTCGATTCCAGCCTCGCCACCGTGAGCCTGACAGTCGCCGCGGCCAATGACGCCCCGCTGGCCACCGATGATGTGGCAACCACTGCCGAAGACACCGCTCTGGTCATCGACGTGCGCGCCAACGATCAGGACCTCGACAGCACGACACTCAGCACGCTGCTCGTGGCCGGCCCGCAACACGGTGCGCTCGCGCTCAACCCCGACGGCAGCTTCACCTACACCCCGAATGCCAACTTCTTCGGGCAGGATTCCTTCACCTACCGCCTGCGCGACGAGGAGCTGGAATCGAACCTCGCCACGGTCAACATCACCGTCACCCCAGTGAACGACGCCCCGACGGTTGCGGACTACACCGTACTGCTGGATGAAGATGCGCCGCTGATTCTCAACCCGCTGGCCGGCGCCACCGACGTGGACGGCGACCTGCTGCAGGCGCTGCCCGGCATCCCGGCCCACGGCACGCTCGCTCAGAATGCCGACGGCACCTTTATCTATACCCCGGACGCCAACTTCTTCGGCACCGACTCACTCTCCTTCAGCGTCACCGACGGCAGCGCCACCGTGCTCGCCACCCTGACGCTTAACGTACAAGCGGTGAACGACGCCCCGCTGGCCGCCGATATCGCGGCCAGCATGCTCGAAGACACCACCCTCGACCTCGACCTGCGTAACCACGCCTCCGATGTCGACAGCACCGCCTTGACGCCCAGCATCGTCGCCGGCCCCACCCACGGCAGCTTGACCACCAATGCCGACGGCAGCGTGAGCTACACCGCGGCCGCCAACTTCTTCGGCACCGACAGCTTCACCTACCGGGTGCGCGACGAAGAGCTCGATTCGAATGTCGCCACCGTGTCGATCACGGTCGCCTCGGTGAACGATGCCCCGCAGGGCCTGGATGCCACGGTCGCAACGCAGGAAGACGTGCCTTACGTGTTCCAAGTGGCGGACTTCGGTTTCAGCGACCTGAACGATGCCGTGGCCAACCACTTCCTGGCGGTGACCCTCGACAGCGTCCCGGTCGTCGGCAGTCTCACCCCGAACGGGACGACCCTCGCCGCCGGGCAGAGCGTGGCCGCCGCCGAGATCGCCGCCGGTCTCTTGGTCTTTGCACCCGCCCCGAACGACAACGGCACCGGCTACGCCGCCTTCCGCTTCCGCGTGCAGGACGACGGCGGCACCGAGAACGACGGGGTGGACCGCGACCCGCAGGCGAAAACCAGGGTAAATTTGTTCTCCTCCCCTCGCCCGCTTGCGGGAGAGGGGCTGGGGGAGAGGGAGCGCACTGGAACATGAGGTTTTTTCAAGAGTTTCCCCTCTCCCTAACCCTCTCCCACAAGTGGGCGAGGGGACAAAACAGCGCGGCTTCTTCGACAGTATTAATCAAGCAGTTACTGGGAGAACAAATTTACCGTGAGGCGAAAACCCTGACCCATTGACACCACACCGGTCTACGACGATCAGACCTGAATTCCAGCGTCGGCTGGAGTGACGCCCGTCCTGAGAGACAAGACCAAACCGCTGTTTGTGCGCTACATTGACAAACCCGGCCCGGCTGCGTTGAATGGCGCCCGACGTCAAGCTCGGCGCTGCGGCTATCCCGGTCCTTGCCCCGCGCGAAATATTCAAAAGGTAAGGACGCCTTTCCCAAGAATAACCATGAATCACGATACCCTGTTGCAGGTTGAAGGCCTATCCCGTTTCTACGGCCCGCTCCAGGCCGTCAAAAATATCAGTTTCGCGGTGCGGCAGGGCGAGGTGCTGGGCTTTCTCGGGCCGAACGGCGCCGGCAAGACCACCACCATGCAAATGCTCACCGGCAACCTCGCGCCGAGCCAGGGGCGCATCACGGTCGCCGGACACGACCTGCTCGAAGACCCGCGCGCCGCCAAGGCCGCCATCGGTTACCTGCCCGAACAGCCGCCGGTGTACCGCGATCTCACGGTCGATGAGTACCTCGACTACTGCGCGGCGCTGAACCGCATTGCGCGCGGCCAGCGGCGCGCGGCGCGCGATGCCGCCAAGGAAAAATGTGGCCTCACGGAAGTCGGGCGGCGCCTGATCGGCAACCTGTCCAAGGGCTACCAGCAGCGCGTCGGCATCGCCCAGGCCATTATCCATCTGCCACCGGTCATTATTCTCGATGAGCCGACCGCCGGCCTCGACCCGATCCAGATTCGCGAGATCCGCCACCTGGTGCGCGAACTGGGCAAGGACCACAGCGTGATCCTGTCCACGCACATCCTGACCGAGGTGCAGACCGTCTGTAATCATGTGCAGATCATCAACAAGGGCGAACTGGTGCTGAACGTCAGCAGCGACGAACTCGCACAACGCATGCAGTCGGCGGTGCTCACGCTGCGTTTCCGGAATACGCCCGACCTGGCGGCCATTGGAAAACTCACGGGCGTGAAGAACGTGGAGAGTACCGAGGGCGGCAGCCTGCGCGTGTACCACGAACCGTCCAGCGATCCGACGGAAGCACTGGTGAAATTGTCCGTCGAGCAGAACTGGGGGCTGGCGGCGCTCATCCCGCAGCGCGCCAGCCTGGAAGATATTTTTCTTGAACTCACCAGGGATGACAGCACACACACCGAGGCCGCCGCGACGCACACGACTCCAGGGACGGAGGAGGTAGGGCCGCGTCGGGAACAGCGGCCGAGGGAGGTGCAAGTGCCGCGGGAAGCAGGAAGCGGGGAGCGGCCGTGATTCTCACCATCGCCCGCCACGAACTGCGCCGTTTGTTCCTGTCGCCGCTCGCCTGGATCATTCTGGCCGTGGTGGAATTCATCCTCGCCTGGATGTTCCTGCAGCATGTCGAGAGCTTCCTCGCGATCCAGTCGCAACTGTTGGGCATGA
>CAYHES010000115.1:0-7989 GCA_964355495.1 uncultured Acidiferrobacterales bacterium | reverse complement strand
TCATTGATATTCTTTGGGTGGTTTTTTGCCGCTCCTAATTCAGGCAGGTGGTTCGATTTCTTTTTTCTTCGCTATGCCGTAGCCGGCGATTCCGCCAATAATGGCGATTGAAGACATCATTAAAACGCCGTTTATTCCTTGAACTAGGGCCATTATATCGATTGTCGCAATCGATATGATCGCTGTCAAGCTGACTATAATTTTATTGTATTTAGTAATCATGGTTTTTCAGCTGTTCCGCCAACCCAAACATAATTGCCAAATTGAGATTTCCACCATCGGTTTTCACTTTCGACCATTTCGCCATAGACAAAATCGGTTACGATAAAAGTATCGCCATAGCTTAAGCTTCCGGTGCCCGCTAAAGCCGCGGCTGTATTAGGCGAGCTTCTTACTTTGAGGCCGTTGAAAATTGCGGTTACGGTTCGCGGATATTTTGAAATTATCGGCGTCGGCGCGACGATTACCGGCGCGGCGATTACCGGCGTTACCGCAGATAGAATTGTTGTTGTTAATATGTGACCTCTGTCTCTGTACCATAAACCATTTTCTTTTGTGTAGCTTTCCCCTTCGGCGCTAAAATTATTAAATCCCATTCTTTCAGCAAAAGCAATCGCCGCCGGGTTTACATAAATAGTTGAAATTATCGGCGTCGGCGCGATTGTCGGCGCTCCAAGCGGCCCAGCCGTTGGCACAACCGCCGCAGGCTGCCCCGTGGCCGCTTGGACCGACGGCACTGAAATGATTTGTTTAATAATTTCAACAATCACCGGCAAGGGTTCTGTGATTCCCTCGGGCGCCGGCGTAATGACTTTATCGGCTACCGAATAATCGAGCGGCACGCTGAATATTTTTACTCTTTTGTTCTCATGACTAGTAAAATAAATATTAAGAATGACGATTTTATTTTGGATTGTCCGTAAGATTTCGGTATCGCCTTTTTTTTCTCGCTCAACATAAGCCGGCGGATTAGGCGTGATTATGGCGCCGCCGGGCGTTACCCAGTATTTAACCATTTGAACCTCAAAGCTTAAGCGGTCGTCTATCTGATTGAGAAAATCAGCAATGACTTTTTTGATGACTGATTGAAGCTCGCTGGCATTAGTGATTTTCTCGACAATCACCGGCGGAATAAGAATTTGACCGAACGTTAAACCCTCGACTTTAATTTGAGCGAAAGCCGGCGGAAGTTTTTCGTCAAACCCCGTTGGTTTAAATACAGTGGTTTTTGAAACCCATTTTTTGAGCTCGTTTCTTAAATCGTCTCTCAAAACGCTTTTGCCGTAGACGATCGCTCTTTGTCTGATTTGCTCGTAAACATAAAGGACATTGGCCGGCGTCAGGTCTAATCGTTCATTGTCGTCAGGATCAAAGATATTAACAAAGCCCTCGCTATGAAAAGCTTTAGTAATATCTTCGGCTTGACTTATGGTAATCGTGGCGCCGACTTTTTTGTATTGGAGGTTGTCAAAGAATTCGCCGAATCCCCAGTTTCGGAGGCCCTCAGAAAGCATTTTAGCTCCCCAAAAGAAAACATCGCTTACTACCAAGAGCATAATGATATTGGTCGGGTTGCTGACTAATTTACCGAACCAAGCTCTTAATCCTTTTTTCGCGACAACGCCGGTCAGGGCTGGCAAGCTAACGCTGATCGCGCTGATTTTGGCGAAAAGTTTGGCGGTAGTTTTCTTAAAAACATCTTCGCTGACATATCGGCCAAAAGCTTTACTGCCGGCTTTCACCGCTCTTGCTTTTCCCATCGGCAAGGCCATACCGGCGGCTACAAAAATATTTTCCGCGAATTTAACCGAAGCGGCTTCGGCTTCTTCCTGTTCGATACCCTCGGTTTCTTTTAGAATTTTGGCTAGATCTCGCATGCCCTCGGCGTTCAAGTCGTCAATTTGGCCCTCAGTCAGAGGGTCAATCATTGTCCTAAAGAATTTGCCGACGATAGCTTTTATTTGTTCGAACATTGGCGTAATTTATGATATAGCCCAGACTTCGACTCCGCAATGTTGAGCGCAACGGAGCAGGGTTTTAATCGCGACATCGGTTAAAACAACCGGCACCACTGGCTTTTTCGGTTTATGGTCTTCTTCATAGAGCGCGGCGTAAGCGAGCGCTTGGCCTACCGCTTTAGCGTTCGCCATTGGTTTGATTTCAATAACGTAAATTTTCTTTTCGTCCTCGGCCACGACATCGATTTGCCACATCGTTAAATCATGCCAGTCAGCTTGAATTATAGCCGGACATGATTTTTCAATATCGTCGTCGTCGCCAACCCGGACATCATACCAAACTTTCAAAAAGGCGTCGGGATTTTGAGTAATAAATATATCCCAAATCAA
Organism: uncultured Acidiferrobacterales bacterium; assembly: GCA_964355495.1. Classification (GTDB taxonomy): domain Bacteria; phylum Pseudomonadota; class Gammaproteobacteria; order Acidiferrobacterales; family UBA6901; genus UBA6901. The sequence goes on along the minus strand of CAYHES010000115.1, from coordinate 5,641 downwards.
CCGGTCTTTCGGTCGCATATGCGGATACCAATCGAGCATTTGATATGGATAAGCGTTGTCAATATGGGGCATTTTAGTTTATTTCTAAAAGAAAGTTGTAATGATTATTTTTCCTATTGCGCCTTTTCCGCCGGCTGCTCCTCCCGGACCGATAGTTCCTCCTCCTCCTCCTCCCGGCGCCGTGCCGTCACCGCCAACTGTCGCCGTTCCGGCGCCGCCACCGCCGCCATAAGTGCTTGTGCCTCCTGCCGCTAAATTACCTCCGCCGGAAGCTCCGCCGCCTCCGCCATAAGTGGAGTTTCCGCCGGAAGCTCCGCCTGCGTTGGCGTTTCCGCCTCCGCCCCCGCCGCCCCAAGTGGAATCACCGCCCACAGCTAAAGCCGTGCTCGAAGCCGCGCCACCTCCGCCGCCGCCAAAAACATTTCCTTGACCCGGGACATTTGAGTCCCCGGTTGCTACGCCTGCCGTACCTAAAGTTCCGGGTTTAGGATTACCTCCAACTCCTGATATTGTTCCTGATGCCATTGTTCCTCCTCCTCCTCCTCCAGTATTAGACACACTATCTCCTTTACCACCTCCGCCGCCGTGAGCCGTGACTAAACCGCTAAATGTTGACGACGCGCCGGTTCCGCCGTTCGTTGTGCTAGTGGCTCCACCAGCTCCAACAGTAACCGACGATGTCGCTGATAATTCGGACGCTTCGTACCATTTTTCGTTATAAGCGCCGCCTCCGCCCCCGCCGGCTCCTCCGCTTCCGTTGTTCCCGCCGCCGGCTCCTCCGCCGGCCCAAACTTGAATAAATACTAATTTCGCGCCAGCCGGTTTGGTCCAAGTAGTCGTTGTCGCTGACGAATATGTTTGAATGTCTGTCGATGTTGCCGCTCCCACATTAGCGGACGGTATTGTTCCAGCCGAAGCCGGAACGCTCGAGAGATTATAGAATGACGCACCCGAAACGAACGCCGCGGCCGTGGACGAAGCGAGTTTTGAGTTTACGATCGCCGCTGTTGCCGAAACATCCACATTTACAATCGTGCCGTCTAGAATATGCGAGCTGGTGATATCGTTTGGCGCTATTTGCCCGATTATTGGTACATAAACCGGGCCGGCGGCCGCGTATTGAAAGCCTAAGGATAAGCTAGCAGTAATGCCAATCGTTATTAAAACGTAAATGAGTTTTTTTAGATTTGATATTTTAACCATAATAAGATTCTTTGAAGCCAGCTAACTTTGTATCGCAAATAGCAGAGTTGAGCCCAATTTTCCGGTATGTTCTTGCCCGGGCAATCGGTCGTATCATTTTTGCGATGCGGTTCCCAGCTTAAAAGATTAAAGTTTAATTCGCGAATGCTCTCGTCGACTAGTTGAGCCATTGCCATTTCTTCGGCCGGATTCGGCTTATTAATATTAAAATCATTCATGAAAGCAACGCCGATCGAGTCAAAATTCTCTCCTTGATCGTGCGCGCCCATTTCGTTTCTAGGCCGAACCGAAAGCCGGAATCCCTCTCTCGTGATTAGGTAGTGATAACCAATATAAAAGCCATAGTTTGAGAGAGGGAATCCTCGGGCTTTATGGACAGCGTTGATTTTGTCCGTTTGATTTTCGGGTGAAGCGTCGGCGGTGTGGTGATAAATTCCGCGTTTTGGGACTATGCTAATAATTTCTCTTTGGTTCATTGGGGTAATAATCCGGCTATTTGATTGGTTTGTCGGTCAAAAGCCGTAGAAAAACATCGAGAATTGATTTGCCGATTATTATCCCGCCCAAACCTCCAAATTCGGTTTCTACCGCAATAAGAATGCCGCCGGCGGCTTGAATCACAGCCAGCCAAAATGTTTTAGAGGCGAGTAATCTTTTGTAAGGCATTTCTGTTTTATTTGACTCTTTCGAGTTGGTCCGGCGTAAAATGCTTAGTGTCATTTTCCGCCAGCTTGACCTCGTAATAGCCAGTAGGCACTGCCTCGGTGGGTTCGACGAATTTGACGACAACGCCGGCTTTTTTTATCGAGTCTACGTACACTTCCTCTCCAATATTAAGTTTTTCGCTTTTTTCTTTTGCCATAAATATATTAAGCGGATTCCTCGCCGATAACGTCTTCAAAAACTTCAATAGTTTGATTGGCGTTCTCGGCGGCAACCCACACATCGCCCTTGTAGGGACATTCAGGGAGAATTAATTCTATATTGTCGCCGGTGTACCCTCCTGGTGTAACAGGCTGACCTTGGCTCGGGTGATTTTCGGTTGGAACCGGCCGGAATCCCCGAGCAACGAAAATCCGGCCGGAATTTCCTGCGTCTTGACTGTTCGCGTAAAATTGGACAAACCAACTGCGCCTCTTAAGGTTTGCTTTTAAAACTTGTTTCGCTTCTGTGCCGATGTCGATAATATTTCTCATTGATTTATTCTAATTCAATGACTGGGATTATAACAACTGCGTCCGAAACGTCTTGGGTCTCAATAGCCAGTTCGACTTTTTTGGCTTTTAAGTCAATAGGTTCATCGCGAAAATCAAAGGCGTGGAAATCTTTTAAGAGATCCGTTAATGGCGAAAGGGTGCCGTCGGTGATAAATGGTCCGACGCCGCTTCCTCCAGCAACGTTTAATTCACAAGACACTTCACCGTCTTCGTAAATTTTAACTCGCTGGACTGATAAATCAATATCGCCGTCCGCGAATTCGGCCACTTGTTTTACGATAAGGCCGATTAATTTGCCGATTGGCGGCAAAGTAATACCCATCATCGTGTAGCCGGCCGCGGCTGCGGTTGTGTAGGGAATGCGAATCGCGGAAATTGGTTTTCTATCAAGGACAGCTTCGGTCCATTTGCCGGCGATTAACAAAGTCTCGGTCGCGATATTTGTTTGAGCTGTTCGCGTGGCGGAATGATAAAGCGGTCTTTCAGCCGATATTGATTCATGGACCGGCACCCGGACATCGAAAATAAAATCGTTGCCCGTGGCATCGGTGTTCTCCCATAATCTCGGCATCTTGTTATAGAACCAAGCTGAAAGAGCGATTAATTCGTCAAAAGCCAGCTGAAGCCGAGTTTTATCTCCGACTCTCAAAGCGTATTCCGATAAAAGGCCGACAAATGTTTCGATAACTACGGCAGCCGTAGCTACCGCGCCTTTTAATCCGAAAACTAAAGAATCTAAGAATTTGCCCTGCGGCACTATTTGTTTAGTGCCGATTGAGGCGGTAAAAACTGCGCCCGGTGTCGCGCTTGGTGATGCTGCGTCTTCAATAGGTAATATTCTCATTGTTTTTTATCGCCTCAATTAAGCGCCAGCTGTTTTTTGGAATCTATCGATATTTTCAGCCATTCGAGCTCTGTTTGCCGGTGAGCGTCGGGCGCCGCGCGGAGTTGTTAAGGGAGCGTTCCAAAGCGCCGCAAATTTTTGAGTTTTGCGAGTGTATTTGTCGCCGGCGAACTGCATTCCAGTCGGCCAGTTTTGAACGCCTTTGCCTTGGACTCCTTGATCGTAAGATTGAGCGCCGGCATCTTGAACGCCTCTGCCGTATTTTTTCGCGGCTATTGACGCTTGGACTCCGGCATTGTAGTTAGCTTCGGCGCCGGACGCTCCTTGCATCCAACGACCGCCTTTGCCCTGAGTACCACGCTGATACCTCTCGGCCAATCTCAAGCCCGATTCTACTAATCTATTTGCTGCTTCTTGTACTGATATTCCTTTTGGCACGTTAATTTAAACTTAGTTTGGGGTCGACCTTTTTGAAATTTCCTCGAAATTTTGAATCGCCGATTTTATTTTTGATTTCCCTCTTTATTCTATACCTCTTGCCTATTCTATGTATAGTGATTAATCTATTAATATAAAGAGCTAGTAGTAGTAGAGGGTGTGGATAACTCGCCTAAAAGTGGCAAATACCCAGTATCTAATTGAAAAAACCCTGTGGAAAACTTGTTAATAAACTCTTGATAAGAAGTGTATAAAATAGCGAGATCTTTGTCAATAGGGCGCCTGTGGATAACTCGCTCTTGACAGACTAACTAGGATAGACTAGGATTAAGTAAAGGTCGAAAAATAAATTAATTAGAGTGGGTATGCCATGCCCCTCCCCCGTAGGATTATGGAAATATTAAATCTAATTCTAATTATTGCTCCGGCAATTCTTTTGGTTTTATTGTTTAGAGCGCGAAAAGAAATGAGCGTTGGTAATTGGGCTTTCTGCGTCTTAGGCGCGCTGTTTTTAATTATCATACGTTTAGGAATGATTTTAGGAGTGCTGGAGCAGATATTAAACAAATGACGCCAGAACAAACGTATCAGCTTGTCGAGATTACTAAAATCGATGATCCTGAACGCTCGATGCGTCTTGACTTAAATGAAGACAACCTTAGAGAATTATCCTCTAGCATCCGCGACTATGGAATCATTGAACCACTCGTTTTGCGGAGAAAAGGGGACCGATTTGAAGTTATCGCCGGTCATCGTCGTCTTGCCGCCGCTTTCATTGTCCGCCTCAGGGAAGTCCCTGCTGTGGTACGCGATTCAAGCGATCGCGAAACAACTATACTTCGAGTCCATGAAAATCTTATCAGAGAGGACGTTGACGTTGTCAGCGAAGCGCACTTCTTCGCCCAAAGCATTAAAGATCTCTCGCTCACGATCCAAGAGTTCGCGAAAATGATTCATAGGAGCGATGCCTATATTTATGACCGGTTGGCGATTGCCGAAATGCCGGAATTTTTACAGGACGCGCTCAAAGAAAAAGCGGTGCCGTTAGGCATTGCTTTGGCGCTTCAAGATCTTGACGACGACGAATTAAAATATAAGTGGTTGATGTCGGCCATAGAAAACGGCCTGACTGTCCGGTCCCTGCGCGATGCTATCAGAGAGCATAAAAATTTATTAGCCCGAGTTGAGAGTGGTGAGTTAGCTCCACTTCCTCCGTCTCATTTTGACGCGCCGCCGATTGTGATTTATCCCTGCGCTAGATGCGGAGAGAGACACCCCCTAGAAAGATTGAAAATTGTTCGCATCTGTATCGATGATTGCGTTGTTGAGTAAATTTGTTGGGAAATTTCTTTTTAAGGTCCCATATAAAAGCGACGCAGTCCGCTTTCTTTGAAGCCGATTTATTTCAAGCACAAAAAAAGGGAGTCTGGCATCAGATTTCTCTAATGCCAGACTCCCTTTTTTGTTATTACCAGTCTAAATCTTGCCTGCTCCACTTATCGGATAATCTCTCAAGCTCTTTTTCTGAGTAGGTGAGAGCGTGGTCCCAAAGCTTGTAATCTTTGCTGGCGCGTTCTTTCATCCGGCGTATCATATTAAGAGTTGTCATTGCTTTTTTACTCATGATTGTTTTTCGTTTTTGCGCGGTCGACTAAACCGCGAGAGCTTCTCGCTCTTTTAATTCAAGTGAGCGCGGGGGGGTCAAGGTGGAGATGTCCGCAGACATTCTACCTTGACCCTCCCATTCCTTATGGGGGGGGCGCTATCTTGAAAAAAGAGCGAGAAGCTCCTGTTAGAAGTATTTTTAGATGTTGAGATTCGCCGCAACCCCCCTTTAGTCTTAGGGGGGGTTGCGGAATTGGGGGGTTTATTCCTTTTTATTTGCGAACCACCTGCCTGAATTAGGAGCGGCAAAAAACCACCCAAAGAATATCAATGA
>CAYHES010000114.1:0-8020 GCA_964355495.1 uncultured Acidiferrobacterales bacterium | reverse complement strand
CATACACTCCATCCCTGGAGATAAAAAAGGCCCGGTCGAAGACCGGGCCCTGGAGGGCCGTCCCCGGCTCGAACGGGGGACCTACTGATTAAGAGTCCGCGCAAGTGCGTAACGCAGAATAACACAAAACAAACTAGAGTAATGAAATCAAGAGGAAACGAGCTTGAGACTGTTCACGTTGATTCTAGTTTATTCCTGTTTTTTGCCGCTCAGTGTCCCACCAGTGTCCCATGGAAAGTTAGTTCAGCGGAAGAAACACCAGCCATAGTTGGCGGGCCGGTGGCGGTCAGACGTGCAGGCACTTCTGAGCGCTGTTCACGTTCTCCCCCAGCTCTTTCCGGATGCGATCCCGCGCGTGCCTCAAGTTCGTGTGCGATCCACTCAGGCCGTTCCGGCAAGGGTGCGGCCAGCGCTCCGCGCAGGTCGCCGGACTCGTACAGGGTGCCGTGAGTTTTACGGTTCAGCACAGCAGCGCGCGCGGGTGACGATCCGCCACGCGCAACAGTGCCCGCGCCGGGAAGGATAGGCGACGGATTACTGTTTTCGTCTCGATGTCATCACGCGAGAGCCGAGAGAGGTCGTCCACGAGCAGCACGTCGAATGCCTTGGCCTTTGCGCTGGCGAGCATGGCCAAGTAGCCCGGCCGATTGTTCTTTGTGCCGCTGATGCCGGCGGGGTGCAGATGGCGACTCTCATGTGCGTTTCCTCTTGGTCTGCTTCTGGTGCCGGGTGAGTATCACGTCGATGGCCTCGCGCACGATCTCGGCCCACGGTCGCCCGAGCTTCTCGGCCAGGCGATCAAGCGCCGCCTTCTGCGGGCCTTCAAGGTAGAGCGTCACCGCTCGCCGGTCTTTCAGAGTTTTCGGGCGTGCCATAATGTAAATACATTACTAGGCGAAGTGTTCAGCGGCAAGTCGTCAGGCGTGCAGGGTAGTGGTCAAGAGGTGCCCCCATCGGGTTCGGTCAGCAAGCCCAGTTCTGCCTGCGCGATCCGCAAGGCATCGTCTTGCGCCTGGCGAAACGCGTTCAAGTTGTCCGCTACAGCCTCGTCGCCGATCTCTCGCGCGAATTTCAGCAGATCCGCCAGCGCTACATCGTCCCGTGCAATCTGGCGAAGTAACCGCGCCCGGGCAATGCGGTGGCGCAGGTCGGCGCGCCGGTAGCGATTCAGGTCTATGGGTGCGTCGCTCATCATGCATCCTTTCGCGGGTTTGCGTTGTTGGAAAAACGGTTCGATTTGTTTACGTGCGCGGGCAAGGCCCAGCCCGATAGCCCCAGATCGTTGCACAACGATCGATACGCGTTAACCAACGCCGCCGTCGGAGTTTCGCCAGCAGCCCACAGTGCCACAAGTTTGCCACACAAAGCACACGCCTGACCGAAGGCTCCGATATTGCCCGCGTGTAGCAGTTTGTTTGCCACCAGTGCAGGCGCCAAGCGCCGCCATTCCTGCGTCGCGTGCGCGTTGGGCAGCCAGCCGGGCGCGGGCGGTACGCGCACGAGCGCGGGAAGCGCCGGCCCCACGGGTGCGGCGCGATCCGGCCGGGAGGTGCCGGCGATCAATTTCAAGCTGGGAGGTCTGCGTGCGGCCATGGATTCTCCGGAATTTGGGACTGACGGTGTGAAAATGTGGGCTGAGCGCGGTACTTAAACGAAAAGCTGTAGGGATTTAAGGGGCGTACCCCCTGCCGCGCTTCACCGGGGCATCCCTCCTCAGTGCGCGCGCTATCGCCGAAGGTTCGGTTCGCATGGTCAGCGCATCCCAAGCCACAGCAACGCTAACCCGCCGAAGGTCCACGCGAGCGGCGGGTACATCATGCCGAGACCATGCGCGGTCGCGCCTATCCCGCCGAATGCCAGCACGTCGCGCAGGTCTATCCACTCCAGTGCGGGCTTGATCCGCCCGAGCGTGCGCCGTAGGTTCACGCCCCGATCCACCCGTCGCTATCGCCTGCGCGCACTGGTTCGGTCCTCGCCGGCTTCGCTTTCTTCGCCCGGGCCCAGGCCCGGATGCTGGCCGGCACTTCGTCCAAGCCGATGAAGCCGTACTCAAACGCTTCGAGCACGAACCCCGACGCGCGCGAGTTCGGATCGCTCAGTGTGCCGAAGCCATGCAGCGGCATCGGCCGCAGCTCGCCGAGTGAGATACCGCGCTGACGCAGCTCGTCGGTAAGGTTGTGTTCGACAGCAAGGGCGCAGTCCAGGGACAAAATGCTTTTAACGATCTCGACCACCGCGGCCCGATGCACCGGCAGTACTTGAGAAATGGCAGCCCTCGATGCTATGCCACGAAGGGCGTCCACGGTCGCTTTTTGAATCCCTACGGCGGTGTCCAGTACCTGCAACTTTTCGGTCTGCTCGGCGAGCTCTTCACGCAGCGCGCTTGCGGACGCGCCGGCCGTTGCGGTGTCATCGCCAAGCAATTTGTAGGCAGCGGCGGTGATCGCGTCGATGCGCCGTGGGTCGATCGTCGCCGCGTTCAGGCCGTTGAGCACAGTCTCGCGGCGCGCGGAGACCTTGGCGAGTTCGTTACGGAGTCCGGCCAACTTCAACGTTGCCGCTGCGTATGCGTCATCGTCGTCCAGGCTCGGCATTCTCGATTTTGCGTTCATGGTTTGGTTCCTCTCAGTTCAGTAACGCCGGGGGCCGCCCGGTCGGGTTGTTTTGGTTTGCTATCGAGCACGTTTGAGGTTTGCCTTCCGCCAGGCCAAGGCCAGCGCTTCGCTCGTCGCGTCGGGTCCCGCGGTGAGACGTTGCCGACGTTCCCATTCGGCGAAGCTGAGTCCCTCGCGCGCCAGGTGGTTTCGGAATTCAGGGATTTCTTGGAGCGATCGTTTGATGCGCCGGCCGGGTCGTGATGCGGTTTCCATAACAACCTCCTTCGTGAGTGAAAAGAATTAATGTGCCGTAGTTCGCCGCGTCGTGGCCGTCAACGCTCATGCAGCTTCGGCACCGGACGGCCGGCGTGCCGATTGAAGCACCAAGGACAGCCGTCCACGCGCGCGGGCGCGCCCTCGAAGATCGGTACTTGGCCGCAGCCAGCGCAGGTCGTTGACGCGGTGTAAAGACTCGGCACCTCGCCGCGCGCGCGCATGCGGCGCGTAGCCACCGCAGCGGCGAAGGTTTCAAACAGTGCCCGGTCGCCCGCGATCTCGTTCCAATCGGTGCCAGCGGCTTCTTTCAGGTCGGCTAGGGTCAGGCCGTGGCGCTGAGCATCGTCGTTTTCTGACGTAACAGGCGTAACAGGCGTACAAGCCAGCATTGGCGCGGGTTTCGGTGTTACGTCTGCTGCAGCGCCAGCCGTAACAGGCGTAACGGCCCGGCCTTCCAGCCTTGACAGCAGCGCATCAAGCGCCATGATCGCCCCCCAGCTTGTCGGCTTGGATCGGGTACAGGCGCACCAGCCGCCCGCCGATGCGTTGCGCCTTGGCGCGTTCGCCGCTGGCGTCTGCTTTGGGCAGTGCGTCAGCTTCCTGCAAGGCATCCAGCGCCCGCTTGAAGTCGAAGCCCGTCAAGGCTTCGCGCAATCCGTCCTTGTTGAACAGATAGACGCGCCCGCTTCCATCGCCGCGCCACCAACCCGCCCGGTTGATTCGCATCGGCTCATCGGTTGAATGCGTTTCGGCGTCAGAGAATCGACTGTCACCGTGCCGTTCAATGAAGCCCGACACCCGATCAAGAATCTGCCGCCGCTCATCGTTGCCGCGCCCGCGCGTGGATCGCCACGCCTTGAAGCCTTCCGCCGACGCTTCGGTTGCCGCACCTTCCGGCCATCCGGTTATCCCGTATTCCGTCGCCAACTCGCCGGCCATCGCCAGCAGCGCGAAACGTCCGGCGGTTCGCTTGTCTTGGCCTTCGCCACCGTCGGCGGAAAATATCGACAATGCCTTGAAGCGTTCCAAGAGCTCGCAAAAGTCACGCCGGTCGCGGGTCAGCTTTTCGAGGAAAGCCCGCCCGGCGTGCCCGTGGTGCACCACCGCGGCACGCCGGATTGCGTCAGCGAATGCCGCGCCGTTCGGCAGGCCGTGAAGTTCATCCCAGGCGCCGAAGCGCCGCGCCGCCGGAATATCCAGCAGGCGCACAGATTGCCCGGCCTTTGCACGGTACCCGCCTTCGGCCATCGTGGTGCCGATGGTGCGCTCGCCGCTCGATAGCACCATCACGCGCCAGCGGGTTACGGCTCGCGCATTGCCGGCGCGGTTTGCCCGTTGCTTGCCGCGCCCGTTGCCGAGTGCATAAACGATTGCTCCGACCTCGCGGGGGTCGCATTCGCTGATTTCGTCCAGCGCCAGCAGGCAATCATTGAAAAGCGCCGCCGCGCCTTCCACGCCGTTCGCCGTCGCGCGCCAGCTTCGGCGGAAATTCGCTCCGCCCCAGGTAGCGCATGCGGCATCTATCGCCGAGGTTTTTCCGGTTGAACTATCTCCGACAAAATGAATGCCGCCGCTCTCGCCGTTGCACCGCGCCAGCATTGGCCCGGCGAAGGATGCCGACAGCGCGAGGGTCAGCAGCGGATTACCGACGGCCCGCGCCGCAATGTCGGATTTCCAGCCGGCCAGCGTTCCTCCTTGCGTATGCTCGTCGTGCCCGCGCTCGCCGGATTGGAAGATCACGCTCGCTGCTTTCGGCCCGATCACGATATCAGGCAGTACGAAGGAATCACCGCACCAGCCGACTTGCAGCGCGCAACGCACGCGCCGTTTCGGTGTATTGGCTTGCAGGTATTGCGCCAGCAGGTTTTTCGCGTGCGGGTCGATGGCCACGCCCATCGCCAGCAGCTCGCCGCGCAAGTCATCGCCCGCACCGCGCAGTAGTTCCATCGGCATAGCCCACTCACGCCAGCGGCCCAGCGTGTTTTTGAACCGTAGCAGCCGCCCGAAATTGTTGTCTTGTCCGTCGAAGGAAATTGCCTCGATACGCAGGGGCGAGCATATCCATTGCTGAATAAGCGCCGGTGCGTCATCGGCTTTTTTCCCGGCCCGGATGCCGAAAAACCAGACGCCCGGCCGCAGCTTGCCGCCGTCAGGCAGCGGAGCCCAGTCATCGAAGACCTTGAATGTCGGCCTTTGGGCGGCGTCGGGGATCGCCTCGCCTTCGTCTGTTACGTCTGTTACGGCAGCTGCAGCGTCAGCCGTAACGTCAGAAGCCGCGCCGTTGCTGGCTTGTACGTCTGTTACGCCTGTTACGTCAGTTTCTGGCAGTGCGCCCTGATTTTTGATGGCGACGGCCACCAGCAGCGCGTCAGCGGTCATGGCATGGCTCCCTTAATCACGCCGACCCAGACCGTGCCCGGCGCTGCGACTTTCCCCGCTCTTGGGCTTCGAGCCAAGCGCGCACCGATTCATAGCGGTCGGGGCGTTGTTCATCGGCGCGCCCGGCGCTGCGACTTCCCCTGCGTCTGGTGGTATCAGGCCGGCGGATTGGATCGCTTCGCGGAATTGTGAAAGCGCGTTATGCATTGCGCGCCTCAAGCCGCGCGGCCAGCCAGCCACGCGCCGTAGCGGTCGAGGTCGATCAGTACCTTGCGGCCACGGCGGATGATCGCGCCGGTCTTCGCCAGCCCGTTACCGTGAATTTTCTCGCCCTTGGAATTTTTACGATCAGCGGCTCTGAAAATGTTTGCCCTAATCGCAGCGGGAGTTTCGCCAGCGTCGGCAAAAATCTCGGCGGCTTTTTCGACTGTCGCCAGGCGCGGAAGCCCAGCGGTTGCGCTTTGCTCAGAGTTCATTTCACCGTGTCCCATGTTGCCCGCTTGCGCGGCATGGCTCACAGTATTTCTTAGCGGGGTATCCTCCCCGCAACCCTACCGGTATCCAGTTTTTACCGGTAGGGTCAGGCGGTAGGGTCAGGCGGTGGGGTCAGGCGGTGGGGTTGCTATCGCTTATTTGAGATTGGTCGCGCAGGCGCTGCCATGCAGCATCAAAAACGCCATCGCTCTGGAATGTATCCTTGTGATCCAGGCACGCTGCGCGAATATCTGCCTTCACCCCACGCTTACCGGCCGGTGCCTTGGGCAGTACACGCGGGTCATAACCTTGGTGGCGGATTTCTTCAAGGATCGCGGCATCTTGCGCCGCTGATCGCAACATGGGTTTGTTGCGCTCGGCGGGTGCAGGCGCCACTGCGCTTGTGCAAACGGCCAGCAGCGCGGCGGCCTCGCGTTCGGGCAGGTAGGCGGCATACTGTTTTACCGCATCGCCGGTCTGGCGCGCTAATTCTTCAGTTTGCCATTGCTCAAGTGGTGACGCGGGTTCGTTGCCAGCGGGCGGGTGCGGCTCCCTATGCCATGTGATCGCCCGATGATTCGATATGACGGCCAGCAGGTGCGCGGCGGAATTTTCTTGTGGGGTCAGGTCGCGGCATCGGTAGAGTTCAATTGCGCATCCCTGTTCGTGCTTGATCTCGCCTATCTGCCCGCCGGCAAGCTTTGCCGACAATTTGAGCACCGAATTTCTCACGGGCGTGTCGATATAGGTGGCCAGGTCTTGCCAACAGTAGGCGCGGATTTTTTGATACGTGCGATAGTCCAGGTGCGGAAGTCCACCAGCGGCAAGGGCGCGATTGTGCGGCTTCATTTTCCCACCCCCAAGCGCTCGGCCAGCAGGTCGCCAAGCTCCACCACGCGCCCAGATGATAAGTGCGAGTAGCGCGCCACCATGGCCAACGTTCGATGGCCCAGCACCTTGGCAATCTCAAGCTCCGATGTTCCGGACATCATCAAATAACTCGCAGCAGTGTGGCGCAGGTCGTGCCATTTGAAGTTGGTAACCTCAGCGACTTTCAGCGCTGTGGCAAATGGTGTGCGCAGGTCCATGAATGGTGACTTGCTGCCCGGCTTGGGCGGGAACAGGCGGTCATCGGTCAGGCTGCGCACCTTGGCGCGTGCCTGTAGCAGCGTGACGGCTTCTCCCGATAGCGGCAGTGCACGAGCACGCCCGTTCTTCGTGTCACCCAGCATGGCAGTGCGGCGCGTGAGGTCGATCTGTGGCCAGCGTAGGCCCATGACCTCCGCCTGCCGCCCGCCTGTTGTCAGCGCCAGCACCACGGCCAGATAGAGGTCACCACTGGTGGAGTCCCGGCATGCTTGCAAGAACTTGGGCAGCTCGGCGTCAGACAGGAAGCGGTCCCGGCCCTTGTTCTCGCTAGGCTTGGACACGCGCTCCAGAGTGTTACGCTCCAGCCAGCCCAGCTCCGTCACAGCGAACTTGCACGCGCTCGATAGTGCCGCCAGCGTGCGGTTCACGTCTGCCGCTGTGCGTGTGCCGCCGCCTCGCTGCTTGGGGGTCGCCTTGAGCTTGTCACGCGCCTTGGCGATAACGTCCGGGGTCAGGTCCAGCAGCAGTGTGTTGCCGTGCAGGTCGCGCCACCATGCGAGCTTGGCTTTCACGGTGCCAGCAGACTTGAGCCTGGGTAATTCTCTCTCTTCGTAGCGGTCCAGCAGCTCAGCGAGGGTATGGCGCTTGCTCACGCCGAAGTGACGGCCAGCCTTCATATCGGCCTCGGTCATCTTGGCCCACTCGCGGGCATCGGTCAGCCGGGCGAATGTTGCCGACTCGGGCGCCCTGCCCTTCATGCGAATCTTCACGCGATACGAGGTCGTGCCATCACCACCCAGACGCTTCTCGATAACGGCCATCTGCCACCCCCTTTGTGTGCATCGGGAATACTCACGCACATATTAAAATAATGGGGGATAATCTGCAACAATAGATAGACAATCAGTAGCGGCATGCTTTTATCACATTGTTCTGAATGTGTTTTTGTCTCTGTGCTGATCTGGTGGGACACTGGTGGGACACGAGCACGCGATAAATGCCCGGCAACGTGCTGAATTGCCATTTTTAGGCAGCGGGAAAGATGGCCACGCGAGGCGGCGAGGATCACGGTTGTTCTGGCTTAGTGTCCCGCCAGTGTCCCATGAAAAGAAAAAGGGGCTAGCCTTGTGAGCTAACCCCTTGCTTTTACTGGTGGGCCGTCCCCGGCTCGAACGGGGGACCTACTGATTAAGAGTCAGCTGCTC
>CAYHES010000113.1:0-8032 GCA_964355495.1 uncultured Acidiferrobacterales bacterium | reverse complement strand
CCGACTCCCGACTCCCGACTCCCGACTCCCGACTCCCGACTCACGACTCACGACTCACGACTCCCATCATCATCGAGCAAGATGGACCCGTCGTTACCGCGCCGCACCTGCGTGATCCCGGGATGCTCGCGCTCCAGACGCTCCAACTCGTGCTGCTGGCGGTGCAACACCGCCTGCTGGGCGCGCACCTGATCCGCCAGCCGCCGGTTTTCCAGCAGCGTGGCGCGGTGGGTCAGTGCCTGCGCCACGGTGGAGCGCAGATCGCCGTCGTGCCAGGGCTTGGTGATGAAGCGGAAAATGTGTGCGTCGTTGATGGCGCCGAGCAGCGCGTCCATGTCGGAAAAGCCGCTCAGGATGAGGCGCGCCGTGTCCGGCTGGAGGGTGCGCAGGATGGTCAGAAACGCCACGCCATCGACCTCCGGCATGCGGTAGTCGGACAGCACCAGATCGAAGTCGGCCTCCTTGGCGCGCATCAGCGCCGTGGTCGCGTCGGTAAAGGTTTCGATCTGATACGGCTCACGGGCAAACACCCGCTGCAGGGCGCTGAGGATATTCGCCTCGTCGTCCACCAGCATCAGGCGCAGCTTCGGGCGTTCACTTGTTCTGGACATGGATCGTGTACCCCCGGTCTTCCTCGCGCTCGAACGCGCGGATCTTGGTGATGAGCGGGGCGCTGAGTTCGCGCCCGCGCGGCAGGAGCAGCATGCCCTTGCTGTTGATCAGGTCGCGCGCCAGCACCATGCCCGGCTTGAGGTTGTCGGAAGACAGGCGCATCTCCGTGGCGGCGGCCGGCGGGGCATTGCCCAGTTCGTCCAGCAGCGCGACAAAGGCATCCACCAGCTTCGGATCGTAACGCTGCTCCTTGTTGGCCATCAGGAAGGCGCGCGCCTGGGCCGGCGACTGCTTGCCCTCCACCAGCGTACCGCGTTGCAGCGCATCGAAGTCGTTCGTCACCGCCAGAATACGCGCGCCGAGCGGGATCGCCTCGCCTTTCAGGGCATCCGGAAACCCCTGGCCGTCATAACGCTCGTGGTGATGGCGGATCAGCAGCGCCGCGTCCTGCAACGGCTCCAGCGCCAGCAATGCGGCCTGGCCGGCAACCGGATGCTGCGCCACCCTGGCGCGCTCCTCGGCCGAAAGCGAAACATACGGGCGGTGGATGAGCGCATCCGGCAGGCCGATCTTGCCGATGTCGTGCAGCAATGCGGCATACAACACCTGCTGTGCATCCACCTCGTTCATGCCGAGGCGCAGCGCCAGGGCGCGGGCGTGTTCCGCGACCCGCCGCGAGTGACCGGACAGCTCGCCCTCGCGCAGATCCACCAGGTTGGCGAACACCCGCACGCTGGTCACGAAACTCTTTTTCAGTTCCTCGTGCGTGAGCTCCAACTGGCTCAGCACCTGGCGGATCTCCTGGGTCTGCGCCGCCACGCGCGTTTCCAGGCCGGTGTTGAGCTCCTTGAGCTGTGCATTCTGTTCCGCGACCCGCTGTTCGAGGCGCTGTTTTTCCAGCGCCAACTGCACGCTGATCTTGATGTCGTTGTCTTCCCACGGTTTCGAGAGATAACGGTAGATGTTGCCCTTGTTGACGGCGGCGACCGCGGAACCGAGATCCGCATAGCCGGTAAGCAGGATGCGCGCCGTCTGCGGCCAGCGCTTCGCCGCCTGCTCCAGAAACTGGGCGCCGTCCATGTGCGGCATGCGCATGTCGGAGATGATGAGGTCCACGTTCTCCCGCTCCAGCAGCGCCAGCGCCTCGGCCCCGCCCGGGGCCGTGAAAATACGATAACCCTGCGGCCGGAACAGTCGCTGCAGGGCCGACAGGATGTTGGGCTCGTCGTCCACGAACAGCAGTGTCGGAGGCGTTGCCGCCGGTGTTGGTGCGTCGATGCCGCTCATGTGCCCACGTTCCTCTGTTTTTCGGTTGCCTGGCCTTCCTGCCCCTGCCCCACCGGCAGCCACACCCGGAAGCTGGTGCCGCGGCCGGGTTCACTCACGACGTCGATGCGGCCGTGGTGTTTTTGCACGATGCCATAGGAAAGGGATAGACCAAGTCCGGTGCCCTTGCCGACCGGCTTGGTGGTGTAGAACGGCTCGAACACGCGCTTGCGCACCTCCTCTGGCATGCCCCGGCCGGTGTCCTGGATCTCCACCCAGGCGTGGGCACCGTCGGTGCCGGTGCGGATGGTAATCGTGCCGCGGGTCTCGATCGCCTGGGCGGCGTTCACCAGCAGGTTCAGGAACACCTGGTTCAACTGCGCGGGGATGCACTCGATGAGCGGCAGCTCACCGTAGTCCTTGACGATCTCGGCCTTGTACTTGATCTCGTTGTGCACGATGTTGAGCGTCGAATCGATCCCGAGGCGCAGGTCGGCCTGCTGCCACACGGCGCGGTCGACGTGCGAGAACTCCTTGAGGTCGGCGACGATCTTCTTCACGCGCGTGATGCCTTCCTGCGATTCCTTCACCAGGTTGAGTGTGTCCTCGCGCAGGAAGCCGAGATCGAGGGTCTGCTTGAGAGAGGCGAGCTCGGCCTGGAGCAGCGGATCGCCGGCGAGCAGCGGCCCGGCCTTTTCATAAGTGGCGAGCAGGCGGAACAGGTCATCGATGTAGCCCCGCAGGGTGCCGAGGTTGGAGTTCACGTAACCCACCGGATTGTTGATCTCGTGCGCCACGCCGGCGGCGAGCTGGCCGATGGAGGCCATTTTCTCGGATTGCAGCAACTGGGCCTGCGCCTGTTCGAGACACTCGAAGGCCGCCTTGAGATCGCGGTGACTGGCGCGCAACTCGGCCTCGGCGCGCTGCTGCTCGGACATGTCGCGCATGATGGAGGACAGGTACTCGACGCCGCCATCCGCCGCGCGGTGGGCGACGATAACCTGCGACACCGGGGTCTCGCGGCCGTCGCGGGCACGCAGCGCGGTCTCGCCGCGCCAACTGCCGTCGCGCATCGCGGCCGGCAGGCCCTCGTCGAGGACCTTGCGCGCCGCCCACTCGGGGTGGAAGTCCGGGATGCGCAGGCCGCGCAGGTCCGCGTCGTCGCCGAAGCCGGTCATCCGCCGGCCGGCGCGGTTCATGTACAGCATGTTCCCCTGGGTGTCGGCGGTGCCGACCAGGTCGGTGGTGCTCTCGACGATGGCGGAGAGGCGGCCCTGCTCCAGTTGCGCCTGGCGCAGCTCGGTCACGTCGCGCATCACCACGGTGAGGTAGAAACGGCCGTCGAGCGTGAGCCGCGAGATGCTCGCCTGCGCCGGAAACTCGCGCCCGTCCTTGCGCAGGCCGACGATGTCGCGGCGCTTTCCCCGTGGGGGCGCGCCTTCCCGACCCTGAGCGAAGGCGCTGAGATGCGCCGCGTGCGCCTCGCGCAAGCGCTTCGGCAGCAACATGGCGAGCGGCTGGCCGATGACCTCGGCGGCGGCGTGGCCGAAGATCGCCTCCGCGCCCTTGTTGTACATCACGATGCGTTGCTCGGCATCCACGGTGATGATCGCCTCGGCGGTGCTGTCCACCACCGCCTCGAGCCGCGCCCAACCGAGGCGCGCCTCGGCTTCGCGCGCGTGCAGTTGTTGCGTCATCGCCTCGATCGCGCGCACCATCTGCCCGACCTCGCCGGCCTCGTCCGCGGGCAGGGCGGCGGCGTCGCCGGCGGCGATGCGCGCCGCCGCCTCGGTCACGCGCCGCAGGGGACGCGTGATGCGCCGCGCGACCGCGGCCGCGGCCAGCGCGCCCAGGAGACTCATCGCCAGGATCAGCGCGACGCTGCGGCCGCGCACCCACTGGCTGAACGCCAGCGCCTCGGCACGCGGTTCGAAGCGCGCCAGCACCAGAAAGCGCCCCGGCCGGCCGGGATCGAGGACCAGCCGCCGTGCATGCAGCAACCCGGCGCGCTGCGCGACCTGGATCGTCGCCTGGCGCGGGCCGCCGCCAGCGAACAGCGCCGCCAGCGCGGGGTAATCCTCCTGCAGGCGCTGGCGTCGCCCGACTTCGAAGCCGAAGGTCCTGCCGGGGTCGGGGTGCTCCAGGTAATCGCCTTCCTCGTTCGCCAGGTAATGCTCGTACGCCGGGTTGGCGCCGGCCAGCAGCGCCGCGAACCGCGAGCGGAAATCGAAGTCGATCGCCACGATCGCCAGCGGCTGGCGCGCGCCGTCGCGAATCGCGCCCAGGGCGCGCAGCGTCGGCTGGTGCGGGAGGACGAGGCGGTCGTGCGCGCGCGCGAGCGCGACACGCGACAGCAGGATCTCGTCCGGCGCCGCGCGCAGCGCCTCGGCGAGGTACGGCTCGGGCGTCCGCTCCGGCGGCGCCGCCACCGATGCCCCGCGTGCGCCCGCGTGTTCCACGCGCGCCAGTTCGCGCCCCGCGCCGTGCGGCGCGATCAGCCGCGCCCGCCGGTAATAGGGGCGCGTCTTGAGCAGGCCGGTGAACAGCGCCGTCATCCGTGCGCGCTGCTCGCGGCTCGCGCCCCCGGCGCCGGCCGCGCGCACGAACTCCACCACCGCCGGCGCCTGCGCCACGAAGGCCGTGTCCTGCCTGAGCTGCGCGACGGCGTTTTCGAGCCGCAGCGCGTGCAGCTCCACGCCGGACTCGATGTTCTCGGACTGACGCCGTTCGAGCAGCTCGCGGCTGTCGCGGTAAACGACGCCGCCGACCGCGGCCGCGGTCGCCAGCACGACAATCACCGCGAGCAACACGATCTTGCGCGTGATCCCCAGGCGCGGGTATTTCATGCCGCCGCCTCCGATTCCGGCTGCCGCACCGGCACCGTCACCCGGAAGGTCGTGCCTTGGCCGGGGCTGCTGGTGACGCCGATCTCGCCATGGTGTTTTTTCACGATGTTGTACGACAGCGACAGGCCGAGCCCGGTGCCCTGGCCGACCGGCTTGGTGGTGTAGAACGGCTCGAACACGCGCTTGCGCACCTCCTCTGGCATGCCCCGGCCGGTGTCCTGGATCTCCACCCAGGCGTGGGCACCGTCGGTGCCGGTGCGGATGGTAATCGTGCCGCGGGTCTCGATCGCCTGGGCGGCGTTCACCAGCAGGTTCAGGAACACCTGGTTCAACTGCGCGGGGATGCACTCGATGAGCGGCAGCTCACCGTAGTCCTTGACGATCTCGGCCTTGTACTTGATCTCGTTGTGCACGATGTTGAGCGTCGAATCGATCCCGAGGCGCAGGTCGGCCTGCTGCCACACGGCGCGGTCGACGTGCGAGAACTCCTTGAGGTCGGCGACGATCTTCTTCACGCGGTCCACGCCCTCGAGCGATTCCTGCACGAGGCTGCGCACGTCGCCGCGCACGAAATGCAGGTCGGTCTTTTCCTTGACTTGCTGGATCAGCCGATAGGACGGCAACTGTTTGTCGAGCATCTCCTCGCTGACCTCGTAGAGGTTCACCATCTCCAGCAGGCTGTCCACGTACTTGGCGAGCGTGCCGAGGTTGGAGGCGATGTAGCCCACCGGGTTGTTGATCTCGTGCGCCACGCCGGCGGCGAGCTGGCCGATCGAGGCCATTTTCTCGGATTGCAGCAACTGGGCCTGCGCGTCCTGCAGCATCTGGTTGAGCCTCGATACCTCCTCGAAGCGCCGCAGCAGCCCGGCGTGCAGGCGCGCGTTCTCGATCACGATCGCCACCAGGTTCATGATCATCTGGCCGCGCTTCAGGTCGTCCTGGGTGAACGCGGCCGCGCCCTGCTCGCGATTGAGGCTCAGCACGCCAATCGTCCGCGACTCGACCGTGAGCGGCCAGCACAACGCCACCATCGGGATGCCGCTGCCGCTGCGCGCGGTGAGATTGCGAAAGCGCGTGTCCTTCGACACGTCGCCGTTGAGCAGCAGCGCCTCGCCGTGCTCCGCCACCCAGCCGAGGATGCGCTCGCCGAAGGCGAGGGTGCTGCCGATCACGCCGGGCGGAAGCTTGAGCCCGGCAACGATGCGCAGCGTCCGGCCGTCGTCGGCGGCCAGCGCCAGGCTGCCGCTGTTCGCGGCGAAGCCGCCCACCAGGTGCGCGAGGATGTCCTGCATGGCCGCATCCCGGTCCGGCGCCTGTGCGACCGCCTGGCCGATGCGGTACAGGTCGGTGATCCAGCCGAGTGACAGCATGTTGTCTGACTTGTCCATGTTCATTCCCGGAAGCCCCGAGGTGTCCGGCGGTCACGCCGGAACACTGGCGCCGCGTCAGAATGACGTCGCGCCAGGGCACACGAAATCCCGGTCTGGCCAACGGGTTCGGTTCCCGCCCGGCCGGCAGACACGCCGTGAGCAGGTGAAAAGCATTATTCATGCCAGGGCATGTCTGGGCCGCGAGTCGGCCCCCCCTTGTAGGAGCGACCTCCGGTCGCGAATGAAATCAATCGCGGCCAGGAGGCCGCTCCTACGCACAGCCCGTAGCCGGTCGGGTGCGTTCCACGCACCACATTACGACTCTCGACTCTCGACTCTCGACTCTCGACTCTCGACTCTCGACTCTCGACTCCCGACTCCCGACTCGAATCAAACGTAGATATCCAGCACGCCGGTCGCGATCCGCTGCGGCGCGGCGATGTCAGTGGCTCCGCTCTGCGCATCGCCGTCACGGCGCGCGCTCCAACCCGCGCCCGTCTCGCGCTGCGAGCCGGCGGCACCGTGCTGCGAAACATTCACATCCGCGAGCGTGATGCCCTGCGCTCCCAACATGTCGCGCAGGCGCGGCAGCGCCGCCTCGATCGCCTCGCGCACCATGGCGTGCGCCGAACTGAACGCGATGCTGGCCTGGTCCTGATCCATGCTGATGCGCACGCTCATCGGGCCGAGATCGGGCGGTGACAGGTGCAGCTCCGCGGCCGGCATGCCCTGATTCACCGCCCACACCACCTGGTTGCCGAATGCCTGTCCCCAGCCGGCCTGGCCGAAGGGAACAGCGATCGAAGCGCCCGGAACCGGTGCGCCGGCCGGGGCACTGGCGAGCGCGTTCGTGAAACCGCCTGCCGTCGGTGTTCCGGATGCAGACAACAGGGAAGTCAGGACGGGGCGGGCATCCGCCGCCGGCGCGATTTCCTTCAGCGCCGCGCGAAACACTTCGAGGGAGGGCGCCATGGCCGCGGTTTTCGCGGGCGATGCCGCGGCCTCGGCGGCCAGGGCCGCCAGCGTCTGCGCATCCGCCGCGGCGCTGCGCGTGGCCACATTTGAAACAGCCGGGCGATTCAACGCCGACCCGGAAGAGGCGGAAAGAGATTGGCCTTCCGTGGCCGGCAAAACAACAGGAGGTTGACCAGGCGGCGTTGCCGGCGTGGTCGTAATCGATCCCGGAATACCGGGTACAGCATCAGCCAGGACATCGGCAATACTTTCCGGCGTGGCGGAAAAATCCTGCACGTCGCCGGCCACCGCTCCCGCGGGCGCGGCGGTTTCCCCGGCAAGCAACCCCGCCGCCTCTGCGCCCGCGGCCGGGTCCACCGGAACCGGCGGCAACGCAAGCGGCAAGGGGTTGCCGCTTGCGGCAAGTTCGGTAGCCAGCGGCGCATCGGCATCCGCCACCGTATCGGGCGCGGCGCTGTCCGCCGTCCGGGAATCCCCAGCCTGGGTCTCGCCCGTAGCGAGCTGGCCGGCAAGCGCGGATTCGAAAGATTGCCCGGAATCCGGGGCTTCTGCGCCCCCGCCGGGCGCTCCGGCGGCCGGAATCGCCCGGCCCACGGGTGGCAGCACCTGCATTGACTGCGACATGCCTCGCTCCTTAATCAAGTGCGGAACCGGAAACGGCTCCCTTCTGAGTGGTAAAAGGCAATTCCCGTGCCGGACTTGCCCGCGCAGCGTAGGAGCGACCTCCGGTCGCGAATGAGTTAACTGACCCCCCCGGCAAAGCCGGGGACTTATTTTGTGAGCGCCTCGGCAACTGCTCCCTGCGTTGCTCTCGACCGCCAGCTCCCGGCGCGGTCTACCTCGTCCATCCATGGACTCGTACCTCCTGCATCCATGCAGTCGTCAAAGGCGCCGAATAACACCGTGAGCCGCCTGAAGGCGGCACACATCACTCCTTCCCCCTTTCAGGGGGAAGGTGGGGAT
>CAYHES010000112.1:0-8253 GCA_964355495.1 uncultured Acidiferrobacterales bacterium | reverse complement strand
CGCTCAATCGCGTGTTCAATCTGGACAACCATTTCCTGCATATCGGCGCCAGTCTCGGCATCGCGATGTACCCGCAGCACGGTGACAGCGCGCAATCCCTGATACAGCATGCCGATACCGCGATGTATGTGGCCAAGCGCTCCAATACCGGCTGCGCCGTGTACCACCCGGAGCATGACCGCGATGCCATCAAGCGCCTGGAGCTGGCCAACGAACTGCACGATGCCATTGATGCTAATGAGCTGGAGTTGTATTACCAGCCCAAGATCGACCTGCAGACCGGCACGGTGACGGGTGTCGAGGCCTTGCTGCGCTGGCAGAATCCAAGACGCGGCATGGTTCCGCCCGACGAGATGATTCCGATCGCCGAGCACAACGGCATGATCAAGCGATTGACCCTGTGGGTGCTCAACGCCGCCCTGCAACAGTGTGCACAATGGCGCGAACAAGGCATTGAGCTGAGTGTCGCGGTAAACCTGTCGGTGTGGAACCTGCAAGACCCGATGCTGATCGAGGAGATCGAGAACATGCTGGTGCACTGGCAGGTGCCGGCAAATCTGCTGGAACTGGAAATTACCGAAAGCGCCATGATGGCCGACCCCGCCTCCTCGCTGGTCGCACTGAAAAAACTCGATTCCATGGGTATCGCGCTGGCGGTCGACGACTACGGAACCGGGTTCTCTTCGTTGGCGTATCTGAAGAAGCTACCCGTGGACATCATCAAGATCGACAAGTCCTTTGTGCTCTCCATGGATACCGATGAAGACGATGCCATTATCGTCAAATCCACCATTGAGCTGGCGCACAACCTCGGCCTCAAAGTCGTGGCGGAAGGCGTGGAGTCCGAGGCCATCTCGCGCATGCTGCTGGCACTGGGCTGCAACACGGCACAGGGCTACCATTACTGCAGGCCAATCAATAGCGTGGCTTTTGCCCGTTGGCTGACGGAATTGCCACAAGGGAAAGCGGGGCGCGATCCGGCGGCCGGCATGCATCTCGTCCACTGACCGAGCCACGCCTGCGCAGTGCCACACGACCGGTTTTCCAGATATCAGGTGTGTTTATTTAAGAATCCACGCCCTTCGGTCTGAACAAGCACCTCATTGGTCCCATTGCGCCCGCATGTTCAGGCCCATGAGCTAATATTAGTATTCTATGATTTAACTCATGGTGGGTGACCGGTCACATGCACATGCTATAATCGCCGCGCTCACCTCGACCCGAGCGTTTCTGAACGGCGATGTATTCGGCTTAATCTGAATCAAACAGGGCGGGGATAACGATACGCAAGACCGAAGGGCCAGCAAGAGCCCCGATCACCAGAACCAGATCCCGATGCGTCGGGCTTCACATCCACCAGGAGGATGAACATGGATTTTCAAGTTGCTGGGAAGTTGGGCACAGAATCTCTGGCAGTTCGATTGACGCAGTTTTCCCAAGGTGGTGGCTGTGGATGCAAGGTAGAGCCGGAAACCCTGCACGCGCTGCTTGCCAATGTTCCCAAGAAGCACGCCAACAAGTCGTTGCTCGTCGGCATCGAGAACCACGACGACGCCGCCGTGTATCAGATCAACGAGCACCAGGCACTGGTGTTTACCAATGACTTCTTCGCCCCGATTGTCGACGATCCGTATATCTATGGCCGGGTCGCGGCGGCCAATGCCCTGAGCGACGTCTACGCCATGGGCGGGGATCCGTTGCTCGCCAACGCCATTCTTGGCTACCCGGTCGGGAAGCTGACGGTGGAAACGGTGCAGGAAATCATGCGTGGCGGCACCGATGTTTGTCAGGAGGCCGGGATTCCGCTGGCCGGTGGCCACACCATCGATAACCCGCAACCGATCTATGGTCTGGCGGCCGTGGGCATGGTGCACCCGGACATGGTGAGAACCAACGCCGCCTCCAGGGTCGGCGACGTCCTGATACTCACGCGTCCCATCGGTATCGGCATCATGACCACGGCGATCAAGACCGGTAATCTTTCTCCGGCCGGCTATGCGGAGCTGATCGACAACATCACCACGCTGAACAAAGTCGGATCGTGGCTGGGCAAGCAACGCGGCGTGCATGCGATGACCGACATCACCGGCTTCGGGCTGGCCGGTCATCTGCTGGAAATGGCGAAGGGTGCGCGCGTGCGCATGCGGATTCAGGCCTCGGCCGTACCGGTCATGGAGGAGGCATGGTCGCTGGTCGTCGAGGGCGTAGTCCCGACGGCGGCGTATCGCAACATGAACGGCTATGCCGATTCACTCAGCTTCGACGACGAGTGGAATATCGATCACCAGCTGGTGTTCACCGATCCCCAGACCAATGGCGGCCTGCTCATTTCGGTGGCACCCGACCAGGTCGAACCCATCCTGGCCGGGTTGCGCGAGCGCGGCTGCCACCAGGTTGCCGTCATCGGCGAGGTAACGGCGTACAACGGTACCGATGCCCCGGTGATCTTCAACCGGTAGCAACAAGCGGCAGTTCGGCTTCACACGGGCAGTCGTTATGGAAGCAGGTCTTGCGATCACGCTCTTCACGCTGGGTCTGCTGGGGGGTTTTCTTTCCGGACTGATCGGCATCGGCGGGGGCATCATCATGGTGCCCCTGCTGCTGTACGTACCGCCGGCCCTGCAGGTCGGCCTGCTGACGATGAAGACGGTCGCCGGCATCACCTCGGTGCAGAGTTTCTTCGGCGCGATCTCCGGCGCGGTCGGTCACAAGCGCCACGGCCGCATCAGCATGCCGCTCGCGCTCTACATGGGCGGCAGCATGACCGTCAGCGCGCTGGCGGGTTCGGTCGCCTCCCAGTTTCTGTCGTCGGAATGGATACTGCTGGTGTTCGCGGGGATGGCCGTGATCGCCGCGGTCATGATGTTCATTCCGCAGAGCCATGTCGAAGCCGACACCCACGCCCGCGAACTGGTCTTCAACAAACCGCTGGCCATGGTCATCGGGGCCACGATCGGCACGCTCTCCGGAGTGATCGGCCAGGGCGGCGCCTTCCTGTTCATTCCGGCCATGCTGTTTCTGCTGAAGATCCCGATGCGCATCGCCATCGGCACGGCGCTTGCCATCGGCATTGCCTCGTCCACGGCGGTGCTGATCGGGCGCATGGGCACAAACCAGATTCCCTACCTGATGTCGGCGGTACTGGTGGCCGGCGTGATCATCGGCGCGCAGGCGGGCAGCGCGCTGAGCCAGCGTACGCCGCGCCGGTTGCTGCGTGGAATTCTGTCCGTGTTGATTGCCGGCAGCGCCCTGAAGATCTGTTATGAGCTGCTGCACGTGTGAGGGCCCAAGCCGGGTTTTGCAAGACTTTGAGAACAGCAAAAGGCGCCGGAACGCCTGTTCGTCCACGATTATAAAACGCAGGAGACATACACCATGATGCGACGCCAGAATCTTCGCAGCAGCTTGCCACTGCTGGCGATCCTTCTCTTGGCCTTGTTGCCCATGTCCAGCGGGCGCGCCGATCCGCCGGAAGGTTACACCTTCCTGCGCTACGACGAAGGTCTGCGCATCGCCAAGCGCGACGGCAAGCGGGTGTTCGCCTATTTCGGCCGTTACGGTTGCGGGTTCTGCGACAAAACCAACAAGGAGTCGTTCAGCAACGCCGAACTCCGCAAGCTTTACACCGGGCACTACGTCCTGGTGTATGTGGATGCCGAGAGCGGCCGGCGCCTGCAACTCCCGTCCGGCGAAACCATCACGGAAATGGAACTGGGTGCGATGATGAAAACGCTGGTGACGCCGTATTTCCTGTATCTCGAACCGGATGGGCGGGTCATTCACAAGGCCCCGGGTTTCCAGACCGTGCAGGCATTTCTGGAATACGACCGGTTCATCCACGGCGGCCACTACAAGCAACAGACGCTCGCGCAGTTCCTGGGTAAGTAACCGGCCGATGGGACGCCTGCTGCTCTGTGGCCTGGGGTTGCTGGCAGTATCGCCAGCGATCGCGGCGCCTTGGTCGTTCGGCGAAAAGATGACCGTTGCCCAGACCGGCCAACCCAGAACCTTTCATCATGTCGAGTCGTCGGGGCGCAAGAACATCGCTGTTTCCGGCGACACCATTGGCGTTATCTGGGAGGACAATCGCGGTGGCGTTCCCCAGGTGTATGTAGCGTTCAAGTCCATTCCGTCGTCCGCCTTTGAACCGGAGTGGCGCGTGAGCGACGCGCCGCCGCGCGCCCACACGCTGGCTGCCTACGAACCGGTCATCGTGGCGTTGGGTGGCGGGCGGTTTCTGATGGGCTGGGAACAGGACCGCGGCGTGTGGGTGCGCAGCGGTGGACCGCAAGGGCTGGACCCGGCGGTGAAACTCGGCAGTGTCGATGCAGGCCAGATCACGCTCGCCACGGGCGCGCGCGGCACCCATGCCGCCTGGGCGCAGCCACAAGGGCGCCATCGTCAGATCGTGGTGGCGCCCATCACCATCCGTGGAACCGACAAGGCAGTGAGTGCGGGCGCGGCGCGGCCAGCAGATCCCACGCCACCCGCGGATGAACAGCTCTACCCGACACTGGCCGTGACCACCAAGGGCGTCACCGTCGTTTGGGAAGATCGCCGTCACGGACATACCGTGTTGTTGACGAGCTTCGCCGAACCCGGCAAGCCATTCGGCGCCGCGGCGGAGCTCAACGAAGTGGTGCAGAAGTCAGCCACCTACGGACGCGGCAGCGGCGTGACGCGCGCGACACTGGCGGTGTTCGGTGCCGATCAGGTCGGCGCCGCGTGGATGGACAAGCGCGGAATGAGCACTGGCTACGACATCTATTCCGCCATTAGCCGCGATGCCGGTCGTCGCTTCGGCAAGAACGAGATCGTGCAGGATTCGTTTGGCGAAAATTTCAGCCAATGGCACCCGGCGATCAGCGGCGCTGCCGACGGCGCCCTGGCGGTTGCCTGGGATGATGATCGTGACGGCAGCTCGGATATCCAGTTGTCGTGGAAGACCGCGGACGGCTGGAGCGAAGACATGGCGGTGCCGCCTGCCTCCGGCGCCGGCCAGCAGGCGCATCCGGCGATCGCTTTTGACAGCCGCGGCAACCTGCACCTGATCTGGCTGGATTACCGCGACAAGGGCCAGCCGACGCGCATCTTCTACGCCATGGGCAAGCGCAACGCGGTCAAGTGACGCCGGTGCCGGCGGCACTTCCGCCGGAATTCTGGCGCCTGACCAGTCCCGTGGCGGCCATGGTGTAATGCGCGGTAAAATTCCAGTGTCTGCACAACCCGATACAGTATATTCAGGTGTAACGATGCCGAAGAAACCCGAATCCAGCAGCGACCGGCTGAATAAAATTGTTGCCGGTGCGCAGCGCAACCAGTTGCAACGCGAGCAGGCCTACCGCGAGCAGGCGCTCAAGTTGTACCCGTGGATCTGCGGACGCTGCCAGCGCGAGTTCACGCGTGAAAATCTGCAAGAACTCACCGTGCATCATCGCAACCACAATCATGACGACAATCCGGCAAACGGCGGCAACTGGGAACTGTTGTGCCTCTATTGCCACGACAACGAACACCAGCGTCTGCTGGAGGCCGCGGCGCAAGGCAAGCCGATCCCCGGTGGCAAGCCGGAAACCAGTGCCACGCACAATCCCTTCGCCAATCTCAAGAGCCTCTTGAAGGGTAAAGAGTAGCCGGGCCCATTGCAGGAATCAGACGCGACCATGGTCGAGTGGTATGTCTACATGTTGCGCTGTGCCGACCACAGCCTGTACACCGGGGTCGCCACCGATCTCGCGGCGCGCCTGGCCACGCACAACGCCGGCAAGGGTGCAAAATACACCCGCGGCCGGCTGCCGGTGAAGCTGGTCTATCAGGAAGCGGTCGCCGGCCGCGGCGCCGCGCTCAAGCGTGAGATCGCCATCAAACGCATGCCCGTCGCTGCCAAGCGCCGGCTGATCGGCCAATCGGCACATGCCGGACAGCCAGCCTGAATCCCTGACGTATCGCAGCGCCAGCGCCGCCGATGTGCAAGTCATCGTGGCGCTGGTGCAGTCTGCTTACCGCGGCGAGGCCAGCCGTGCCGGCTGGACCACCGAGGCCGATCTGCTCGACGGCCAGCGTACCGATGCCGACGAGGTGGCAGCGTTGATTCATGTGCCCGCGAGCCGCATCCTGCTGTGTGAGCAGAACGGCGTGTTGCTAGCTTCGGCGCACCTGCAGCAGCAGGCTGCGGTCTGTCACTTCGGCATGTTCGCGGTGTGTCCCGAGCGCCAGGGCAGGGGTCTCGGCCGGGCCATGCTGGCCGAGGTCGAACGCAGCGCGCGCGAGGAGTGGGGTTGCGAGGAGATGCAGATGACGGTAATCACGCTGCGCACCGAACTTATCGCCTGGTACGAGCGGCGCGGTTACCACCGTACCGGTGTCTTCAAACCCTTTCCCTATGGCGATGACCGCTTTGGTATTCCGAAGCGCGCCGATCTGCGCATGGAGTTGCTGCGCAAATCGCTGCGTTAAGGCGGCGAGCCATTCTAGCAAGGTGTTGAACTACACACCGAAACATCAAACTTCGTCATTCCGGCGAAAGCCGGAATCCAAGATGTCGATGAAACCACCGGTTTGATTTCTGGACACCGGCTTTCGCCGGTGTGACGAGCCATTTTTTCAACAGCCTAGCCCGGCCCCTGCGGGTGCTCGTGCAGCGGCGCACGCCGCCAGATCACTCGGCCATTACGGGTCACACGCCGCACGCGGTGAAACGGAATACGATGCAGTTCGCCTTCGTCATCGTACAGCTCGAACACAAACCGTGTGTCGACCGGAAAGCGGATTGCCTCAAGCGGCACCATCAGGGTGCCAT
This sequence comes from uncultured Acidiferrobacterales bacterium, assembly GCA_964355495.1. Classification (GTDB taxonomy): domain Bacteria; phylum Pseudomonadota; class Gammaproteobacteria; order Acidiferrobacterales; family UBA6901; genus UBA6901. Next base: position 1,454 of record CAYHES010000112.1, on the reverse strand, counting down.
TCACCCGCCGGTCGTAATAGCCGATTTCAAACCGGCCCGCGCGGAAGCGCGGGTCCCAGCGGATGCGACTCAACAGCTTGTGGATGGGCAGCATAGCGTGGTCGGCAAGACACCGTTGTCTGCTTACTATACAACGCACACAGACGAGTTTGATGTTAAACCTGGACCCGGCGTTTATTTGTTCTATTGACGGGCCTTTGCTTGTGGCCAAGCGGGGACGCACAATAAGTTGCCGGCCGCGCATCCACAGTTTTCAGGGTGGGCAGGCCCCCACCCTGCGGTAATGCTGCGCAATGTGTAATTGAAGGAGTGCGCCTTGAGTCAGGACATGTCTGCACAGCAGCGTCGTTTGTTCTTGCAGTGGCTCGCCGGCCTCGGGGCAGCGGTCACGCTCGGGCCCGGCCTTGCCGCACCCGGTCAGGTCGCCATCAAGAAGGCCATTCCCGCCAGCGGCGAAAAAATCCCGGTCATCGGCATGGGTTCGTGGCTCACCTTTGATGTGGGCGATGATGCCGCGGCGCGCGCCACACGCGTGCAGGTGCTGCAGGCGTTCTTCGATCGCGGCGGCGCGCTGATCGACTCCTCGCCCATGTACGGTTCCGCGCAGGAGGTCATTGGCCACGGTTTGCGGCAGATCAAGAACAAGAGCACGCTGTTCGCCGCCACCAAGGTATGGATCTACGGCCAGTGGCTGGGCATCAAGCAGATGGAAGCGGCGCGCGAGCTGTGGGGCGTGGCGCGTTTCGATCTGATGCAGATTCACAACATGCTCGATTGGCAGGGGCACCTGGAAACGCTCAAGGCGTGGAAGGCCGAAGGCCGCATTCGTTATATCGGCATCACCACTTCGCACGGGCGCCGCCATGAGGAACTGGAGCGCGCCCTGGCCAAGGAGCCGTTTGATTTCGCGCAGTTCACCTACAACCTGGCCGATCGTGACGTCGAGCAGCGCCTGTTGCCCTTGGCCGCCGAGCGCGGCATCGCCGTGATGATCAACCGGCCGTTCGACGGCGGGGCGCTGTTCGGCCCGGTGCGCGGCAAGCCGCTGCCCGCCTGGGCGACTGAATTCGATTGCACGAACTGGGCGCAGTTCTTTCTCAAGTTCATCGTTTCCCACCCGGCGGTGACCTGCGCCATTCCCGCCACGTCGCAGGTCGCGCACATGATCGAGAACATGGGCGCCGGGTTCGGTCGCCTGCCGGATGCCGCAACCCGCCGCCGCATGTTTGCGCATTACGCGAAACTCGCGGGTTAAACATGGCGACACAAAAAATGCCGGGGTTTGTAGGGCATCGCCCACCACATGCGGCTTCGACCGGCACACCTGGTGGGCGATGCCCACCCTACGCCTACAGTTGCGACGCATCTGTGGCAATATTTACTGAGAAGAACGGTAAACAGTGCGCACCCCGACATGTCTTGGGTCCCTTCTCCCTGCGGGCTAATCTATGCAC
>CAYHES010000111.1:0-8428 GCA_964355495.1 uncultured Acidiferrobacterales bacterium | reverse complement strand
CGGGCGTGTGCGCCTTGAGCAGGCGGAAATCGGCATTGCCGATGCGCGCGTACACGGCGGCCTGCGTCAGGTCACTGCACACCAGCGTGAAATTATGCTTCTCGTCCAGACGACGGATGCGCAGGATGCGCTCCATCGCCTGCTTGTCGCCGATATGGCAACCGAGCGCGTAGCTGGAATCGGTGGGATAGGCAATCACGCCCCCGTGCCGGATGATCTCCACCGCCTGGCGGATGAGGCGTGGTTGCGGGTTGACGGGGTGAACCTGGAAGTACTGGGCCATTTCATTAGTCGCGGGTCGGGAGTCGCGAGTCGTGAGTCAAAGGCGTAACAACTGAGGCCATGGTTATGCGTTCCCGACTCCCGACTCACGACTGCTTTTTACGCCCGCGCGCCTGCAGGAAACGCTCCAGCATCTCACCCGCCCACTTCTGGCTGCCGAGGCCAAAGGCCAGGGCCGCGCCAAAGCAGGCGGCGCCGAAGGCGATATAGAAGGCGTTCTTGAGAATCTCGCCGCCGATGTCCATCTGCGCGAGCGCCAGGATCACGACAAACGTCATGATCGCGTAGCGCGTGATGCGCCCGAGGATCTCCGCGTCCTCCAGGCCCACGTTCTTGCCGTAGGTGATGACGCTCTCCGCCAGCAGCCGGGCAAAGTACAGACCGATGGCGATGATCAGCACCGCGACGATCACGTGCGGCACGAACAACGCCACGCGCCGCAGCAGCTCCGACACCACGCCCAGACCCAGGGTGTTGAAAGCGGTGAGCAGCGTGATCAGGATCACCAGCCAGTAACCGAGAATGCCGAGCACATCGATGGTGGTCTTGCGGCTGCCGCCGTGTTTCAGGAAGTCGTCCACCCCGGCCTTCTCGGCAATCACGTTGAAGCGCGCCAGCTTCAGGCCGCGCACAATCGCCCACTGCACGGCCTTGGCGATGAGCCAGCCGAGCACCAGCACAATGAGCGCGCCGGTGAGCTTGGGCAGGAACCGCCCGATTTCAAGCAGATAGGTGCGTACCGAGTCCACAATCAGATTGACCTGATCCATACTCCCTCCTTGTGGCGTGTTGTTGTCGGGAACGGCGCGCTCACACTATCACAGGCCTGTGCGCGGACAAGCCTAGCCATGTCCAACATGAACTGCGCCTGGAGCCGGATCGGGCTCCTTTCATGATGAGGGGATGAAAACCATCATGAAACGCTCGCTTAGAAGGAACCAAAGCGCTCGCGGCTCATGGAAGACCTTTGAGAACTCGCAAGGCTCCGGTTGCTTGGTCTCGGCTGGCGCGCACGTTCGCTTTCTGTTCTTTATTGTAAGCAGGATCGCGCAATTCCTGCTCCCATCTCGAAGAATTTCTTTCCACTTCATATTCATGATACTCAAGCAAAAACCGCTTCGATATCCTGGGAACCGGCGGGTCGAAGACCCACCATTTTTTCTCGTTGAAGACGAGGTTCAAGGTAACCGTTTCGTCGTGGGCGGGTTCGGAGATGAGGCGCCATTTACGATCGGTTGCGCTTTCCGAATGCGCAAGCCGCCGGTAAGCCACCGTTGCGGTGGCACTAACCGGGCTAAGTACGCGAACCTCGTGGATGGCATAGGAGGCGATGACGATGAAGGGATAGTGGGGCCGGAGACCAAACACGGCCGAGTCCGTGATTTCTCGATATCGATTTTCTTCCTGGCGTTCGTCGCTGAATTTTAGAATTGCCCACCTGTCCTCCACCCACGCGCCATCAAACTCAACCTTGCAATAGGTCTCGACGGTCTGGCGCGCAGACTCCAGCGTGTTCTTGTTGCCGGTGAAGAGGAAAACGACAGCACCGCCGACGAGAAGCAGAAAGAACGCCACGATAACAAAATATCGCTGTATTCTCATGGCGCTTTCCAATAGCGATACCACGTAACAGCGCCAGCTCCGTGCTTGTTATCGTAAAAATTGGTGTGCGCTGGGCCAAAGTCGCGCCCCCCAGGCTGGCTCGCCGACCAGAGATTCGCAACCTGGCCTTTCTCGGTCTTGCCCGCGTTAACATCATAAATCGCCATATGCCCCTCCCACCACCCGATGTCTCCCGGCTGCGGCACAAGTACTTTCTTGAAGAAGTGTTGGCCCTTGACGAAGTTCGTTTCAGTACCGGCCATTTTCTGGAGCCAAGCGGCGATGAAGTTCGGGTCGGAGGCGACCAGATTCACGAACTTCACCGTGTTGAAATAGTGACCGTAGGAGAAACCGGCTTCTTTGTAGATGGCCCAGACTGAGCCGGAGCAATCGGCGCCTACCTTTTTCATCGGATTTCCGCCTGCGTACTTTGTTCCTTTGGCTGCATACGGCGTGTCTTTCCATCCCTGCGCCACCGACACAATCTTCAGCCCCTCAGTGGACGTAATGAAGCGGCCGATGTCTTTCGGTTTCTCGGGCTTCGCGACGGTGCCGATAATTTTGGAGGTTGCGGCCATGGGGCACTTCCTTGTGGGCGGGTAGGCGATCAGGATGGCATTGGGTGGGCGGGGAAGGCAAGACTGCCGGCAACCGGTACAGCAATGTCCCAGGCCTGCCATACCGGCGTGCACCCGTCCGGCAGCGACGGCATCGGCCCCAGATCCATGTAGTAGTTGTGCGGTCCGTGGAAATCCGAGCCGCTCGAGGCAAGCAGGCAAAAACTGTTCGCGAGCTGTGCGAAGCGGAACATGTCATCGCGGCTGTGGCTGCCGGAAACCACTTCGATCGCCGCGCCGCCGGCGTCGCGGAATTCGCCCAGCAGCTTCTTGAGGCGCGTGGCGGTGATTTTATAACGCGCCGGGTGCGCCAGCACTGCCTGGCCGCCCGCGGCACGAATCCAGCCGATGGCTTCGTCGAGCCCCGCCCATTGTCCCGGCACATACCCGGGCTTGCCGTGCACCAGATATTTCTTGAACACACTGCGCACATCGGCGGCATGCCCGGCGGCAACCAGAAACTGCGCGAAGTGCGTACGGCTCACGAGGCCGCGCTGGGCACGGGCGCGGGCACCCTCGATGGCACCCGGAATGCCGGCCTTGGCCAGACGCCGGCCGATCTCCTCGGCACGCCACTCGCGGAACTCGCGCAGGCGCGCGAGACCGGCCTGCAATCCGGGATGGGTGATATCAATCTGCAGGCCCACGACGTGTACGGTCTGTGCGCCCCATGTGACCGAGATCTCGACCCCCGGCACCAGCGTGATGCCGGCCTGCTGCGCCGCGGCCTGCGCCTCGGGCACACCGTCGGTCACATCGTGATCGGTGAGCGCCAGCACCTGCACCCCATTGGCCGCGGCCCGCGCCACCAGCTCGGCCGGCGCCAGCGCGCCGTCGGAATAGAACGTGTGGGTATGCAGGTCGTAGACGCGGGTTTCCGGCATGCGCCTAGATTAGCATGCGGAACGACCGCGCCGTTCAGCGGTTTGCCCGACCTCTGCATTAATGCGAAAATACCGCTCCTTTCGCGGATGTCTGGCATGAAATTTCTTTTCGATTTCTTTCCCCTGCTGCTGTTCTTTGTGGCCTTCAAGATCTACGGCATTTTCATCGCCACGGCCGTGGTGATCGTGGCCTCGATTATCCAGGTCACCTGGTTCCGGCTGCGCAACGGGCGTTTCGAGAAAATGCATGTGATCACCATGGGTCTGGTCACAGTGCTGGGCGGGCTGACCCTGGCCTTGCATGCGAAGTCGTTCGTGATGTGGAAGCCGACCGCCGTGAACTGGGCGTTCGCCGCGATCTTCCTGGGCAGCCATTTCATCGGCAAGCAGCCGCTGATCCGCCGCCTGCTGAGCGCGCAAATCGAGTTGCCGGACCGGGTCTGGTCGCGGCTCAGCTACATGTGGGTGGCGTTCTTCTTTGTCGCCGGCGCCGCCAACATCTATTTCGTACGCGATTATGTCGCCGCCGAGACCGCGTTGCGCGCCGCCGCACCGCACATCGAAGCGAGCAAGATCGAAAATCTGGATTGCGCGGCGGACTTCAGCGGTGACGCCCAGGCCCTGTGCGAGACCGCCAGGCACAAAGAGGACGTCTGGGCCAACTTCAAGGTTCCCGGAACCATCGGCCTGACCATCGTCTTCATCCTGCTCCAGGGCTTGTACCTGGCGCGCCATCTGAAACTGAAAACGGACGATGCACCGTCTGGCGATGCGTCGGCGCGCAAGGGCAAAAACTGATGTTCTACGTGATCCGCGGCGCGGACGTGCCGAACAGCCTCGACCAACGCAAGGCCGCGCGTCCGGCGCATCTCGCGCGCCTCGAAAAACTGCGCGACGCCGGCCGCCTGCTGCTCGCCGGGCCGTTCCCGGCTATCGACGCCGAGGATCCGGGCCCGGCCGGTTTCACCGGCAGCCTGATCGTGGCCGAGTTCGATTCACTCGAAGACGCGCGCGCCTGGGCACAGGCCGACCCGTATGTCGCCGCCGGGGTGTATGCCGCCGTGGACGTGACACCGTTCCGCAAGGTGCTGCCATGAGCGGGCGCGTCGCCCAGATGGAACAGCGCCTGCGCGCGGCGCTGCAGCCACTGCGTCTTGAGATCAAGGACGAGAGCGCCAAGCATGCCGGCCATGCCGGCGCGCGCGACGGTGGCGGCCACTTCGACGTCACCATCGTTGCCTCACAGTTTGCCGGCAAGGGCCTTCTGCAACGCCACCGCCTGGTCTATGATGCGCTCGGCGAGGCGATGCGCAAGGACATTCACGCGCTCAGTATCCATGCCTTCAGCCCCGACGAAGCCTGAATCACGACGCTATCTGAATAACAATGACACCTGAACGACGACATCTGCAACGACAACATCTGCATAATCTACCCCAAGGAGATTCCATGACCACCCGCCGCCCACTTTTTATAATCCTGCTGCTCAGCGCCGGCCTGGTACTCGGCGCCTGCAGCAAGAAGAGCCCGGATGACAGCAAGGTGCTTGCCAGTGTGAACGGCGAGACCATCACCGAGAAGGACTACGAGGACTACCTGCGCGCCCGCCAGGCGCAGCAGCCGCCGATTCCGGACAAGGACAAGGAAAAGAAGGTGGTGCTCGACGAAATGGTCAACCGCGTGCTGCTCGTGCACAACGCCGTGGACCAGAAGGTGGACCAGGAACTGGATGTGTACTTCCAGATCAAGCGCCAGCGCGAAAACGTGCTGGCCCGCGCCATGCTGCGCAAGTACCTCAAGGACAATCCGATCTCGGATGAAGAGGTGCAGAAACGCTTCGAGCAGGAGATGGAGAAGGCGAACAAGAGCGAGTATCGCGCGCGCCACATCCTGGTGCGCACCGATGAGGAAGCCAAGGAGATCATCGCCCAGCTCAAGAAGGGCGCGAACTTCAATGCCCTCGCCCAGAAGAAATCCATCGACGTGCGTTCCGGCAAGCAGGGCGGCGACCTCAGCTGGTTCAGCCAGGACGTGATCGTGCCGGAATTCTTCAGCGCCGTGACCGCGATGAAGAAGGGCGATATCTCGCAGGCGCCGGTGAAAAGCGACTTCGGCTTTCACGTCATCAAGTTCGAGGACAGCCGCCCGCGCAAGATGCCGACCTTCGACCAGGCCAAGGGCAACATCCGCCAGCTGGTGCAGCAGGAGCGCGTGGACGCGCTGGTCAAATCTCTTAAGGACAAGGGCAAGGTCAAGATCAACGACTAAGCGGCGGCGCTTCCCGCGCCGCCACATCTGAAGCGCATGGATGCCTTTCTGCGGTACCTCCTGCTCGTCCTGCTCGCCGCCGCACCCGCGGCGGGCAGGGCGCAGGACTCTTTACCCTCCCTGAAGGCCAGAGCCGTCGACCTGTGCGATACGCCGTCGGCGTGCGAGCGCATCGGCAAGCTGCGCCTGCTCGGCGCGCTGGAGCTGCCGTCACGCAGCGTGAACGGCGTGCGTTTCTCCGGGCTCTCCGGTCTCGCCTGGAACGATGACGACAACCTGCTCTACGCGTTGGCCGATCACGGCGCCCTGTTCCACCTGCGCCCGATCTTCCGCAACGGCCAGCTCGTGGATGTCGCGCTGCTGCACTCTGCGCCACTCATCGACCCCCGTACCCACAAGCCGGTGAAGTGGCGACGCAGCGACGCCGAGGGGCTGGATATCCTGAATGGCCGGAATGGGCGCAAAGGAGATGCCGAACTCATCGTGAGCTTCGAAGGCGAGCCGCGTATCGCTCGCTACCGGCCGGACGGCCAGTTCATCGCGGATGTGCCGCTGTCCGATCCGCTGCGCAACATCCGCAACTACCGCTACAACAAGATGCTCGAGTCTGTGTGCATCCATCCACGTGAAGGCGTGCTGACGGCACCGGAAGTTCCGCTGAATGGCGAGGCCGGAACGGCGCGCCTCTATCGCACGGATGGCAGTGTCTGGCGCTTCGCGCCGAGCCGCGGCGGCATCGTCGCGCTGGAATGTCTGCCGGACGGCGATGTGCTGGTCATGGAGCGCGACTACTCCACGCTCACGCTGCGCTGGATCATCACGCTGCGCCGCTTGCGTCTGCCGCCCGGCACGCCAGCGGATACACTGCTGGCCACCGAGACCGTGGCCACCCTCGACAGCCACCAGGGTCTGCACATCGACAACTTCGAGGGCTTGGCGCGCCACCACGACAACCGCTTCTTCATGGTGAGCGACGACAACGATGTATTTATCCAGCGCACCCTGCTGGTCTATTTCGAACTGCTGGATCGATGAGCGCCACGGACTAGAGCGATCGCCGGTAGAACAACCACTCGTAGGCGGCCACCCCGAACGACAGCGGCAACATAAACGTGTCGGCGACCAGGCTGAACGGCAGATCGAGCCAGGGATAGCCCGGCGGCAAGGTCTTGAATTTTCGCAGGCCGCTTTCATCATCGGCAATCGCGGCCAGGTCGAGGCGGGTTCCGCTGTAGACAAGCGGGGTACCGTGCTCGGCGCTATCGATGCTGGTCACGGTCGCGCACCCGCCAACCCAGAGCGCCGCCACAAGCCAAACCAACCCGGTCTTCATTTGCATGCCAACCTCCCTGTGCCAGCGCGTCATAACGAGCCGATGAGCTTGAGGAACTCCTTCTCCCCGAGCATTGCCACGCCAAGCTCCCTGGCCTTGTCGGCCTTCGAACCCGGTTCCTCGCCCACCACCACGTAATCGGTGTTCTTCGACACGCTGCCGGCAACCTTGGCGCCGAGTTCGATCAACTTCTCCTTGGCCTCGTCGCGCGCCATGCTGGCGAGCGTACCGGTGAGCACAAAAGTCTTGCCGGCCAGCGGCTGTGCCTTGCGGCTGGCCACGAGGTGCTGCGGTTCCACTCCGGCCTTGCGCAGGGCCTTGATCACCTCGCGGTTGTGCTTCTGGTGAAAGAAGCCGTGAGTCTCCGCGGCCACGTTCGGCCCGATGCCGGAGACCTCCTGCAACGTCTCGACATCCGCATCCATAACCGCATCCAGGCTGCCGAAATGCTGGGCAAGCGCCAGCGCCGTCGCTTCGCCGACCTGCGGGATGCCGAGCGCATGCAACAGGCGCGGCAGCGTGGCGCGTCTGCTCTTGTCGATCTGGTCGATGAGATTCTGCGCCGACTTCTCGCCCATGCGTTCGAGATCGACCAGCGCCTGCTTCTTGTCCTTCAGCTTATAGAGATCGGCGACCGTCTCCGCCAGGCGGCTGGTCACCAGCAGCTCGGCGAGCTTGTCGCCCAGCCCTTCGATGTCCATGGCGCGACGCGAAGCGAAATGCAGCAGCGCGCCCATGCGCTGCGCCGGACAATACAACCCGCCGATACAACGGTGCGCGGCCTCGCCCTCCTCGCGCACCACTTCCGAACCGCACTCCGGGCACTTCTTCGGCATGTGCCACTTGCGCGTGAAGTGCGGGCGCTTCTCGGCAATCACCCCGACCACCTCCGGGATCACGTCGCCGGCGCGCCGCACGATCACGGTATCGCCGATACGCACGTCCTTGCGTTCCAGTTCATCCTGGTTGTGCAGCGTGGCGTGCGTCACGGTCACGCCGCTCACGTGCACCGGTTTCAGCACCGCCACCGGCGTGATCACGCCGGTGCGCCCGACCGAGGCCAGAATATCCTCTACTACGGTGTTTTCTTCCTGCGCGGCGAACTTGTGCGCAATCGCCCAGCGCGGCGCGCGCGCGGTAAAGCCGAGGCGCTCGCGCGCGCCGAAGTCATCGACCTTGTACACCACGCCGTCGATCTCGAATGGCAGCTTGTCGCGTTTCGCGCCGATCTCCTCGGAATACGCGAGGCAGTCCTCGATACCGCGCAGCTTGCGGAACAGGTCCGTGGTGCGGAAACCCCAATCGCGCAGCTTCTCGATAACACCGGAATAATGATGCGGAAAAGCTGCTCCTGCGTTTTCCGCACTTCCGCCATCCATGGCGGTCGCCGGCACCTTCCCGCCCGCGACTTCACCCAGGCCCCAGGGAAAGAAACTCAAGGG
>CAYHES010000110.1:0-8431 GCA_964355495.1 uncultured Acidiferrobacterales bacterium | reverse complement strand
TTTTCCGCATGTTCCAAGGCGCGGAGCAGAACAAGGAGTCCCTTCTCCCTCCGGGAGAAGGACAGGATGAGGGGATAACCAATGGGAAACTGCATGATCCCCTCACCCCAACCCTCTCCCTGCGGGAGAGGGAGCCCTCCAGAAAGTATCCGGAGAAATCTGTTTGACAAAGTACTAGTGGGTGATGGGCAAGTGCCCGGTCGAGGCAGGTGACGGTGGTCTGGCCCCGGGCCGGGTCGGCCCTGGCCGCAAGTGACGTGAAGCGTTACTCCACCACCAGTATGCCGTGCATACCCTTTTCCTTGTGGCTCTTGCCGATCGGCGGCGCCTTGTCGCAAACCATTTCGTAGCGGCCGGCCTTGGTTGGGGTAAAGCTCACCTCGCCGCTCTTGCCGGCGGCGAGGTCGAGCTTCACGTCGATGCCGGCATCGGGCGCCTTGATGACCAGGTTGTGCGGGATGAAGGTCGCCTCGTTCCTGACCTTGAGCGTGACCGGCTGACCGACCTTGACCGTGATCGTGTCCGGCTTGACGGCATAGCTTTCGAGTTTCACCTCAATCACCTGTGGTTCAGCGGCAAGGGCGGGGGCGCAGAGGGCCGCCAACTGTATGAGAAGCATCCGTCGCAGCATGGCTGTTCTCCTTGAGGGTGGAATCGCATCGTTCCCGATCAACCTAGCACAGCGTCCGGAGCGGATCAAAACCGAACGATTTTAACTGCCGGCCTTGTCAACGCCCGGGCCGGCGACACGTTATGGGAACAGACCCTGCGGATTTCCCCTCGCCATGCGTGTACTGCTGACTGTCCTGTTTCTGCTGCCCATGCCGGTCTTTGCCGCGGGCATGGGTTATGACGACGCGCGCCATCTGCTCACCCGCAGCGGTTTTGCGCCCACCGAGCGCGAGATTCAGGAATACGCGACCTTGACCCGGGTCGCGGCGGTCGACCGTTTGCTGGCCGGAGTGCATACCGAGGCGCGTACACCCCTTCCGGAATCGGCCCTTGAGTTCGTGCCGCGTGAGCGCCTGCGCAAGCTCAAGGACGCCACGGAAGAGGAACGCAAGGCGTTTCAGCGTGAGCAGATCGAAAAGAGCCTGGAGCTGCGTGCCTGGTGGTACCGGGAGATGCTCGAAACCGATTCGCCGCTGACCGAGAAGATGACGCTGTTCTGGCACAACCATTTCGTCTCCAGCCAGCAGAAGGTCAAGTCGCCGGTGCTCATGGCACGCCAGAACCAGTTGTTGCGCCGGCATGCGCTCGGCAATTTTGGCGAACTGCTGCACGCGGTGGCCAGGGATCCGGCGATGGTCGTGTATCTCGACAATGTGTCCAACAAGAAGAGCAGTCCGAACGAGAATTTTGCGCGCGAGGTGATGGAGCTGTTCACGCTCGGTGAGGGTCATTACAGCGAACAGGACATCAAGGAGGCGGCGCGCGCCTTCACCGGCTGGAGTCTTGACCGCAAAACCGGCGAATACCGCTTCTACCGCAGGCTGCACGATTCCGGAGAGAAGACCGTGCTCGGGCAGCGCGGCCAGTTCAATGGCGATGAGGTGCTGGACATCCTGCTGGCGCAACCGGTGACTGCCGAGTTTGTGGCCGGCAAGTTGTGGCGCGAATTCATTTCACCGGCAGCGAACGCCGCGGAGGTCAAGCGCCTCGCCGGCGTGTTTCGCGACAGCCGCTACAACACCCGGGCACTGATGCACGCGCTGCTCACCTCGGAATCATTTTTTGCTGCGCAGAATCGCGCGGTGCTGATCAAGTCACCGGTGGAGCTGGTTGTCGGCACACTGCGCCTGTTTGAGATTCATCCGGCGGATCTGCGGCCGGTGGCGCTGGCCGCGCGCAATCTCGGGCAGGATCTGTTCGGTCCGCCCAACGTCAAGGGCTGGCCGGGCGGCGAAGCCTGGATCAACAGCGCCACGTTGCTTGGGCGTCGCCAGTTGCTGGCGCGCCTGTTTCGCGCCGAGGAAATGCCGGCGGCCTCCGACGATGGCATGGCCGGGCGTGACGGCAAGCGTCCGCAACGCATGGCCATGCGCATGCAGCCGGATTACCGTTTTAACGGCGCGCACTGGTTCAGCCAGTTCGGTGCCAAGGGCAGCGCCGCGCGACAACAGGTCACGCGACTGGTGTTGGCCACGGCACCACAAGAAACGCCGCCGGCGAGCATCGATAATCTTTCATTCCTGGGCGCACTGGTGCTCGACCCGGTCTATCAGTTGAAGTGAGGAGGTGCCCGATGCTTCGCCGTGATTTCCTGCGCCTCATCGGCGCTGCTGCGCTTGTTCCCTGGAATGCACAACTGGCATTCGCAGCCGCGCCGGCCGCGGACTACCGCCGGCTGCTGGTGCTGGTCGAACTCAAGGGCGGTAACGACGGGCTCAACAGCGTGATCCCGTATGCCGATGCCGGTTACTACCGTTTGCGCCCGCGCCTCGGTATCGCGCGCGATCAGGTCGTGCAGCTGGATGCAGCGACCGGTCTGCACCCCGCGCTCAAGCCGCTGTGGCCGCTGTGGCAGTCGCAAGAGCTGGCCGTTGTGCAGGGTGTCGGTTACCCGAAACCGAATCTGTCGCACTTCCGTTCCATCGAAATCTGGGACACCGCCTCGGACAGTGACGACTATCTGGAGCAGGGCTGGCTGAGCCAGGTGTTCGGCCGGAATCCGCCGCCGCGCCCGTTTGCCGCCGATGGCGTGGTGGTCGGCTCATCCGAACTCGGGCCGCTGGCCGGTGGCAGTACGCGCGCCATCGCGCTCGCCAATACCGAGCAGTTTCTGCGTCAGGCGAAGCAGATGGAGGCCGGTGGCGGGCAAAGCCGTAATCCGGCGCTTGCACACCTGCTGAAAGTCGAGGGTGACATTCGCCAGGCGGCGAGTGGCCTGAGAAGTGGGCACAGCTTCCGCACCGACTTCCCGAAGCATGGCTTCGGTAACAACATCAAGACCGCTGCCCAGGTGGTAGCGGCGAATGCCGGTGTGGCGGTGATCAAGCTTTCCCACAATGGCTTTGATACGCACAGCAACCAGTTGACGGTGCATGCACGCCTGCTCACTGAGCTGGCCGAGGGTCTCGCGGCCTTCAAGTCGGCCATGCAGGAACTCAAGCGCTGGGACACGACGCTGGTCATGACCTACGCCGAGTTCGGCCGGCGTCCGCAGGAGAACGGCAGTGGCGGCACCGATCACGGCACTGCGAACGCGCACTTCGTGTTGGGTGGACGTGTGCAGGGCGGCCTGTATGGTGAGCGACCGGCATTGACGCAGCTTGTGAGCGGCAACCTGCGGCATGCCGTGGATTTCCGCCAGCTCTATGCGACCGCGGCGGAAAGGTGGTGGGGTCTGCCGGCGCGTAGTCTGTTCAGTGGCAAGTTTCAGCCGCTTGATCTGTTGCGCACCTAGCGTGCGTTGTGTGCACTGGTGTAGTGCTTGCCAATTACTGGCACATGGCCTGATTCGGTCGTAGGTCGGCCTTCAGGCCGACACGTCGGGCTAAAGCCCGAACTACAGAGGTTCCGGGCACATCGTAATAGCACTGCGTAGGGCGTAATGAGCAACGCGAATTGCGCCGGATGTTTTATAGAAACCCTGGATTCCGGCCCCGCCGGAATGACAATCATTGGATTCGGCGCTGAGCTTAATTCAGTTTAAGGTAAACCCCCGGCTCTGCCGGGGAACCCACAACGGTTCGACCGTTAGCGCGGTCGAGATTTGTTTCCCTCCCCCTAGTGAATGGGGCTTCATTCACTGGAGGGCGAGGGTGGGGGTGCAATGCCGATGCGCGTGTCCGTGTTCACGCAGTGCACCCCCATCCCCACCTTCCCCCTGAAAGGGGGAAGGAGTGATGTATGCCGCCTTCAGGCGGCTCACGGTGTTATTCGGCGCTGAGCTTAATTCAATGCCAGGGAAAGTTTCCGTCGATACTCATTGACGATCTCGCCTGTTCCGCCAAGCAAGTTGAAAATCGACACCATGGCCTTGCGCCCGGCATCGTCGCGGAACTTTCGGTCGGTGCGCACGATTTCGAGCAACTGATCAAGCGCGGCTTCGTACTGTTGGCGCAGCACCAGGTGCGCGGCCAACTCATAGCGCGCGGCGCTGTCCCTGGCATTGGCCGCGATGGCTGTCAGCAATGCATCGGGTGGGCGCGCATTGGCAACGATGTGCACGAATTCAAGCTGTGCCTTGAGGCCCACGGCATCGGTCGATTCCCTCGCTTCAACAGATAATGAAGCGAGCGTGGATTCGGCCTCAGCGGCATGACCGAGATAGGCATGCAGGCGAGCGAGTTCCAGCTTTGCACGGTCGTTGCCGGGATCGGAATTGACGGCTTGCTGCAGGATGGCCAGCGCCTCGTCGGGCTTGCCGGAACGCGCCGCGAGCATGGCGCTGTAGACCAGCGTGTCGGACTCGCGCGGGATATGCCGGTCGAGCAGGGCACGGATGGTCTTCTCCGGCTGCGCGCCCATGAATTCCTCCACCACCTGGCCGTTCCTGAAGAGTTTCACGGTCGGCAGGCTTTTCACGCCGTAGCGCGCGGCCAGCGGCTGCTCGGTGTCGCTGTTGATCTTGGCGAGAAAGAACTTGCCGCTGTACTCGTCGGCCAGCTTGGCGAGCACCGGCATGAGCTGTTTGCACGGGCCGCACCAGGCCGCCCAGAAATCCACCAACACCGGGATTTCCCGGGACTTGGCGAGCACCAGGGACTCAAAAGTTTGCTGGGTAACGTCGGCGATGTGGGGCGAAGGGGTCATGGCTTCGACGCAGATCTGGAGGTGTTGCGGGCTGGTTCGTGCCGAAATTGCGGGAATTAGCGCGACCGGGTCCGGCTGGTTTCAAGTATGGGGTAAGTGGCGCTCCCTAGGGGTTTCGAACCCCTGTTCTCGCCGTGAGAGGGCGATGTCCTAGGCCGCTAGACGAAGGGAGCAGGGCAAAACGCACTGTTCCGCAAGCCTTTTTGCCGCCGACCTGCGAAGAGATGGTATTATACCGGCTCGGTTTTATTTCACAACGCAAACAAGAATCTGGCCAAAACAGGACAGCAGGGTACCCACCATCACTAAGCCTTTGGTCATTCCGCGCGCGGAGCACACTATCTCCCGCACCCTCATCAGCGACAGCGCGCTCAAAGTCCTGTATCGCCTGAAAGATGCCGGCTACGCGAGTTTTCTCGTCGGCGGCTGCGTGCGCGACCTGATGCTGGGTCGCGAACCCAAGGATTTCGACGTCGTTACCAACGCGCGCCCGGAGCAGATCAAGGAACTGTTTCGCAACGCGCGCCTGATCGGCCGGCGCTTCCGCCTGGCGCACATCCGCTACGGGCAGGACATTATCGAGGTCGCGACCTTCCGCGCCGCGCCGCACACCGGCAAGGAAGAGGGCGAGTCCGACGACGACGTGGACGAGACCGGCCGGCTGCTGTCCGACAATGTGTTCGGCAGCCAGGACGAGGACGCGGTGCGGCGCGACATCACGGTCAACGCCCTGTACTACGACATCAGCGACTTCACGGTGAAGGATTACGTGGGCGGCGTCGCCGACCTCGAGGCCGGCCTGATGCGCATGATCGGCGACCCGGCAACGCGCTTCCGCGAAGACCCGGTGCGCATGCTGCGCGTGGTGCGCTTCGCCTCCAGGCTCGGTTTCCGCATCGACCCGGCCACGGCCGACCCGATGTACGACATCGGCCACACGCTGCTGAATGTCTCCCCGGCGCGCATGTTCGAGGAAGTGCTCAAGCTGTTTCACGGCGGCTACGCGCTCGAAACCTACGAGATGCTGCGCCACTTCGACCTGTTCCGTTTTCTGTTCCCGCTCACTGAGGACAGCCTCGCCGGTGAGGACGCGAACTTCCCGCGCGTGCTGTTGCCGCAGGCGCTGGCCAACACCGACCAGCGCATCCAGGACGGCAAGCCGGTGAATCCGGCGTTCCTGTTCGCCGCCATACTGTGGGAGCCGGTGCGGCTCAGCATGGAGCGGCGCGTCGCGCAAGGCCAGCATCCGTTCGAGGCGCTCACCCAGGCCGGCGAAGAGGTGCTGCGCGAGCAACAGCGGCATGTGTCCATCCCGAAGCGTTTCAGTTTCCCGATGCGCGAGATTTGGGAGCTGCAATCGCGTTTCGCGCGCCGTCAGGGCAAGAACGCCTTCCGCCTGATGGAGGGCAAGCGCTTTCGCGCGGCTTATGATTTCCTGCTGCTGCGTGCGCATGCCGGTGAGGAGAGCCAGGAGCTGGCCGACTGGTGGACGCGCTTTCAGGAAGTCGATGCGGATGGCCAGGCCGAGATGGTGCGCAACCTCGCGCCCACCGAGAGCGGTGGCGAAGGCCGGCCGAAAAAACGCCGACGCCGCAAGCGCAAGCCGAAGGGCGGAACGGCGCCGGCGTAAACGCGATGCGTGCCTACGTCGCACTCGGCAGCAATCTGGACGACCCGGTCGCGCAGGTGCGTGCTGGCGCACAGGCGCTGGGCAAGCTGCCCGGCACGCACCTGGTGTGCTGCTCATCTCTCTATCGCACCGCACCGGTGGGCATCATCGAACAGCCGGATTTCATCAATGCAGTGTGTGAGGTCGAGACCTGCCTGCCGGCAGGCGCGTTCATGCAGGCACTGCTCGACATTGAGCAGTCGCAGGGCCGTCAGCGTGACATACCGGGTGGGCCGCGCACCCTGGATCTCGACCTGTTGCTGTACGGCGATCTGGTCTGCCACGAGCCCGGACTCACCCTGCCGCACCCCAGGCTGCACGAGCGTGCCTTCGTGCTGTATCCTTTGTCCGAGCTTGCACCCGGTTTGAACATTCCCGGACGCGGCCCGCTGGGAACCCTGCGCGCCGGTTGTGCCGGGCAGGCAATCGAGCGGCTCGCTGCCGTTATTGAAAATTAATATTCTTTGCCGCAAAGGCGCAAAGAACGCAAAGGACCCCTCAATAAAAACTCATGCTTTTCTTTGCGTCCTTTGCGCCTTTGCGGCAAATGATAGTTAATAGAAGTATGAATTCGGAAACCGCGAACGCATGAGCATTCAGCAAGACAAACCCGGTCCGGCCGGCATCACCCCGGGCTACCTGGTGGTGGAAGGCCCGATCGGCGTCGGCAAGACCAGTTTGGCGCAGAAGCTGTCGCTGGCGTTCGGCAGCGACCTGCTGCTCGAGCGCCCCGAGGAGAATCCGTTCCTCGAACGCTTCTACCAGTCGCACAAGCATTTTGCCCTGCCGACCCAGCTGTTTTTCCTGTTTCAGCGCGCGCGCCAGATGCAGGAATGGAAACAGCGCGACCTGTTCGCGCCCACGCGCGTGGCGGATTTCCTGCTGGAGAAGGACCGGCTGTTCGCGCGCCTCAACCTGGATGACGACGAGCTGCGCCTGTACGAGCAGGTGTACGAGCAGCTCAAGATCGACCTGCCGGTGCCGGACCTGGTGATCTGCCTGCAGGCGCCGGTCGAGGTGCTGCTGGAACGGGTGCAGCGGCGCGGCATCAATTTCGAGCGCAGCATGGAGCGCGGCTACCTCGAACGCCTGAACGAGGCGTATACGCATTTCTTCTACCACTACACGGGAGCGCCGTTGCTCATGGTGAATGCCGCGGAAGTAAATTTCGTCGAGAGCGACACCGACTTCCAGTCGCTGCTGGCCTTTGTCCGCAGCGCGCGCGGAGGCCGGCATTTCTTCAATCCGTTGCCCGCGGGGGCCTCGGCATGAAGCCGGTCACCATCACCACGCTGCGCGAACTGAAGCAGGCCGGTCAGAAGATCACCTGCCTCACCGCCTATGACTACAGTTTCGCCAGCCTGCTCGACCGCGCCGGACTCGACGCCATCATGGTCGGCGATTCGCTCGGCATGACCATGCAGGGCCACGCCTCGACCCTGCCCGTGACCATCGACGACATGGCCTATCACTGCGCCTGCGTGGCGCGCGGCGTGACGCGCGCCCTAATCATCGGCGACATGCCGTTCGGCAGCTACCAGGTGAGCCCGGAGCAGGCGTTCGAGAACGCCGCCATGCTCATGCAGTCCGGCGCGCAGGTGGTCAAGCTCGAAGGCGGCGCGCCCATGGCCGAGACCGTGCGCTTTCTGGTGGAGCGCGGCATCCCGGTGTGCGCGCACCTGGGGCTAACCCCGCAATCGGTGCATCAGCTCGGCGGTTTCCGCGTGCAGGGGCGCGAGGCCGATGCGGCGCAGCGTCTGCGTGACGATGCCAAGCTGCTGCAAGCGGCCGGCGCGAGCCTGCTGGTGCTGGAGGCGGTGCCGGCGGCACTGGCCAAAGCGATCAGCGCCGAGCTGGCCATTCCTACTATAGGCATCGGCGCCGGTGTGGATACCGATGGCCAGGTGCTGGTGTTGCAGGACATGCTCGGACTCTATCCACGTCCGAGCCCGAAGTTCTCGAAGAACTTCATGGAAGGGGGGGGTAGCATCGAGGCGGCGGTGA
>CAYHES010000109.1:0-8466 GCA_964355495.1 uncultured Acidiferrobacterales bacterium | reverse complement strand
CAGGGAGAAGGGACCCAAGACATGTCGGGGTGCGCACTATTTACCGTTCTTCTCAATACCTCCCGCATTGCCGCCGGGTGCCGCGCTGATTAGACTGCGGGCAGCGTTCGAACCTGACAAAACATGACCGCAAAAATCTCCTCGTGGCACGCGGTGTGGCTGGCGATGCGCAGTTGGCGTACCGCCTCCGTCAGCCTGTTGTCGTTCTCCTCCGGTCTGCCGCTCGGGCTGGTCTGGATCGCCATCCCGACCTGGCTGGCGCGCGCCGATGTCGATATCAAGATCATCGGCCTGTTCACGCTCGCGCAGGCGCCGTGGAGCTTCAAATTCCTGTGGTCGCCGCTGCTCGACCGTTACAGCCTGCCGGCACTGCCCCTCGGGAGGAAACTCGGCTGGACCCTG
Organism: uncultured Acidiferrobacterales bacterium; assembly: GCA_964355495.1. Classification (GTDB taxonomy): domain Bacteria; phylum Pseudomonadota; class Gammaproteobacteria; order Acidiferrobacterales; family UBA6901; genus UBA6901. The sequence continues at coordinate 8,064 of CAYHES010000109.1, read as the reverse complement.
TTCTGGCAGATCGGGTTGCTGATCGCCACCCTGCTGCTCGGCGGTGTCGCCAGCCACCCGGATGCCATCTGGATCATCGCCGCGCTCACCTTCGCCATCGCCTTTGCCTCGGCGAGCCAGGACATCGTCGTCGATGCCTATGCGGTGGAGGTGCTGCGTCCGGAGGAGCAGGGCGTCGCGGTCGGTGCGCGCACCGCGTTGTATCGCGCGGCGATGTTCGTGTCGGGCGGCGCAGCCATCACCCTGGCCGGACTGTGGTCGTGGCCGGTGGTGTTCATGCTGATCGCGCTGCTCTACCTGCCGTTCATGCTGGTCACGGCGTTGGCGCCGCGCCCCGAGTTCGACCAGACCGGCACCCCGATGTCGTTGCGCGCGGCGGTGTGGGAACCGTTTGTCAGCTTTCTCACCAAGGCACGCGCCCTCGAGATTCTGGCGTTTGTCGTGCTGTACAAGCTGGCCGACAACCTGGCCGGCGCGCTGGTGCGTCCGTTTCTGGTGCAAATCGGCTACAACGATTTCGACGTCGGTATCGCCACGGCTACGATCGGGCTGTTTGCCACCCTGCTCGGTACGCTGCTCGGCGGCGTGCTGACCACGTCCATGGGCCTGGGACATGCGCTCTGGGTGTTCGGCATCTTGCAGATCGCCTCGAACTTCGGTTATGTGCTGATTGCGGACATCGGCGTGGACCGTCCGCTGATGTATGGCGCCATGGCCTTCGAGAGCCTGACCAGCGGCATGGGCACCGGCGCGTTTGGCGTGCTGCTGCTGCGCATGACCCAGAAACAATTCTCGGCGACCCAGTATGCATTGTTCTCAAGCCTGTTCGCGTTGCCGCGCATCCTGGCCGGGCCGGTTACCGGGATCGCCGTCGATGCGATGGGTTGGCACGATTTCTTCATTCTCACCATGGTGATCGGCATACCGGGCATGGTGCTGTTGCAGCGTTTCTCGCCGCTCGGCGTGCGCGACCCCGACATGGAGGCGCTCGCCACCGGTCACGGCCTGCCGATCACGCGCCGCGCCCTGGCGCGGCGCGCCCTGTTCGGCGGCGTGCTCGGAACTGCTCTCGCCGCATGCGTCGCGGCGCTGCTCGGTGCCTTCCGGCAGATGCGCGCCGCGCCGCAGGAAAATTTCGATCTGTGGACGCCCTTGGCGGCACTCGTCGCACCGCAAGGCGCGGGGGGCTGGATGGAGCTGGTGGGCATACTGCTGTTCGGTGCGCTGATGGCCCTCACCACCGCCGCGGCGGCGGCGGCCAAGGCACGCAATCAACGCAGATAACCGCTCCGGAAATTCAGGACGGTTAGTGCCGGGGGAAAAAAGAGAACTGCGCGCCAGATTGACGGAAGTCCAACTGGCGCATGTTGCGCCAGCTCAGCGCAGGAGTGTGCTGGTGACGGTGACGGCCGCGATCTGATCGCGCCCCTGCGTGCGCCGCGCGACGGCGATCACACTGCGGACCTTGCCCAGCAACTCTTCCTTGTTGATCGGCTTGGCCAGGAACCCCTTGGCGCCGAGGCGGATGCCCCAGACGCGGTCCGAGACCTGCTCGGCTCCGCTCATCATGATGACCGGGATGGCAGCCGTCTCCGGGTCGTTGACCAGCGCACGCGTGGCCTCGAAACCGTTCATGTTCGGCATCACCACGTCCATCAGCACAACGTCCGGGCGCTGGCGTTTGGTCATGGCGATGGCTTGCACGCCATCGATCGCGGAATAAGTGAGATAACCTTCACGCTCGAGCATCAGTTGCAGGGCGCGCACGATGGTGCGCGAGTCATCGACAATCAGGACAGCGGCATCTTTGGTCGGCTGCGCCGACGCGGGGGACTGCTCGTCCTTGTGCGCAAGCATGCGCGTGAAAATGTTCTTGAGCGCCAGTTTATCCATTTGTCCGACTCCCTTTGCCCTCAGGCCTGCCTGCGTGGTTCTCGCCTTGGCTGAGGCGCACACACCTTTAGATAATACTCACCTCTGGACAGACCCGCAAACTGCATGGGTACCCCGACCGGCCCACAGGCTGCATACGACGACTATGAGCGCTCGAACGGGTCGTTTGCGGCCAGGTTTCCCCCCGTGCGCGGCCCGAGGCCAACATCGCGACAGCCGGTATTCACGGCCTTTTTCTCCAACCATGGAATCACTCATTCATCGGGGAGTTGGCCTACAATTTGAATTGGCCCTGAGTCATTGTTTTAATGTAAACCCTGATTGCACACGCAAGGAATTGGGGCGGGGCCCTGCCGCACCATCCGTAGGAGCGGCCTCTGGGCGCGATTGGTTTCATTCGCGACTACGGACACCTCTGGTTGAAATCAGCAATATTTATAGAGCAGATCATGCAGCCTTCCGCGGAAGACATCGCTTTGCATTCAGCACTGTTTCGCGACACCGCGGGCGCGGCGATACGCGATGCGCTCGCGACCTGCCCACGACGACGACTGCTGTCCCAGGAACCCCTGCTAACACTTGAGGAACCGAACCGCACCCTGTACCTGCTGCTCTCGGGAACCTTGCAGGTGCTGCTCGGCGGCGGCGACACGCCAGCGTCCATGATGATCGTGCCGGGAGAATGCGTGGGCGAGATGTCGGTGATCGACGGCCAGCGCGTGTCGGCGCCGGTCGTGGCGGCAAGCGAGTGCGAACTGCTCGCCATCGATGTCGATACCCTCTGGGGCCTGGCCGACCGGCATCCGATGATAGCGCGCAACCTGCTGGCGATCATGGCCGAACGGGTGCGCCACACGAACCAGTCGCTGGCCGAGAGCCACGCGCGCGCCGAGACCAGCCAGCGCGACGCCCTCACCGACGCGCTGACCGGCGCTTTCAATCGCCGCTGGCTCGGAGAAATGCTGCCGCGTCACCTGCAACGCGCACGCGTTTCGCAACGGCCGTTCGCCCTGGCGATGCTCGACCTGGATCACTTCAAACGTTACAACGACACGTGGGGACACACCGGCGGCGATGCGGCGCTGCGCGCCACCGCCGGACTGCTGCGCACCCAGTTGCGTCCCTCCGATCAGGTGGCCCGTTACGGCGGCGAAGAATTCTGCCTGCTGCTGCCTGACACCGGGCTCGACCAGGCACGCATCGTTGCCGAGCGCCTGGTGCTGGCGGCCGCGCAGCATCCAGTCGGCGCCGAGGATGGCACCGCACTGCCGCCGGTTACCTTCTCGCTGGGGCTTGCGGCGCTTGCCGGGGAACAGACCGCCGAGCAATTACTGAAGGCCGCCGATGCGGCGCTGTATCGGGCAAAGCAGGCGGGCCGCAATCGCTACGCCGTGTGAGGCGTACGATGGACAGGAAGCGCCCTGCCCGGCGGCAGGGCTTAGAGTTCGTAGTCGTAATCGATGACCAGTGGCGCGTGGTCGGAAAATTTCTTGTCCTTGTAGATATGCTCCTTCTCCGCTTTCTTGGCAATGCCGGGCGTGGCGATCTGGTAATCGATGCGCCAGCCGACATTCTTGACATAGGCCTGGCCGCGGTTTGACCACCAGGTGTACTGATCGGGCTTGTCGTTGAGGGTGCGGAATACATCCACCCAGCCGAGATCCTCGAAAACCCGCGTGAGCCAGGCGCGCTCCTCCGGCAGGAAGCCGGAGTTTTTCCGATTGCTGCGCCAGTTCTTGAGATCGATTTCCTTGTGGGCGATGTTCCAGTCGCCGCACAGGATGTACTCGCGCCCGTCGCGGCGCAGCTTTTTCAGCACCGGCAGGAAGTGTTCCATGAAGCGGTACTTGGATTCCTGCCGGTGCGGGCCGGCGGAACCGGAGGGCAGGTACAGGGACACGACGCTGAGCTTGCCGAAGTCGGCCTGCAAGTAGCGGCCCTCATCGTCATGCTCTTTCGAACCGAAACCGACATGCACCTTGTCCGGTTCGCGCCGGCAGTAGAGGGCCACCCCGGCGTAGCCCTTCTTTTCGGCGCAGTTGAAGTAGCCGTGATAGCCTTTGGGGGCGCGCATCGCCTCGCTGAGATCGGCCTCGTGGGCCTTGACCTCCTGCAGGCAGATGACATCCGCGTTCTGGCGCCGCATCCAGTCGAAGAAGCCCTTCGTGGCGGCGGAGCGGATGCCATTGAGGTTGCCGGTAATGATGCGCATGTGTTCGAATCTCTGGAGCAATCTTTGACCTACCGGCCACAATAGCCTTTTATATAATCAACACCGATCCAGGAAGTAATGCCAATGACCCGCTGGAAAGCATCTCTGATTCATCTCGGCCTGTCCGCCGTCATCTATGTGGCGCTGCTCTACCTTATTGTGTTCCTGTGGTACCCGCAACCGTACTTCGCGGCAGATGGCGGCTGGCAGGGCGTGCAATTGATCACCGGCGTGGATCTGGTGCTCGGACCGCTGCTGACGCTGATTGTCTTCAAGTCCGGCAAGCCGGGATTGCGGCGCGACCTCACCCTGATCGGCTTGCTGCAGACGGTGGCGCTCGTCTGGGGCACCTGGCTGGTGTACGACCAGCGCATCGCCATGGTCACCTATGCGGATGGCTCCTTCTATACCCTCAGCACCGAACAGGTGTTCGCTGCCGGCGGCCAGGCGCCCGCAGTCGCTGTGCAGTCCTCCTCAGCACCGCCATACGCTTTCGTGCGCCTGCCCGCGGACGCGCGTGAACGGCAGGAGCTCAGGCTTAAAACTGTGTTCTCCGGCAACCCCATGCACCAGCTCGGCGAACGTTATGAACTGCTCGGGAATTCAAACCTGCAGGAGGTGCTGGCGCACGCGGTGGAGATCGGAAGATATCCGGCTGTCTCCGAACAGAACCGCGAAAATCTGGAACACTTCCTCGCCCGGTACGGTGGCACGACTCAAGACTACGCGTTCCTGCCGCTGCGCTGCCGCTACCAGACACTGTTGCTGGCCGTGCGCCGCGCAGATGGAAGCGTTGTGGATTCACTGGACATCAACCCATCAAAAACCGCTGTCCCGCCTCCACCCGTTGTCGATATGCCACCTGCCAAATGAGCGCCAACCCGATCAAAGACTATCAACGCGAATTCCTCGACTTCTGCCTCGCCACCGGCGTGCTGCGCTTCGGCGAGTTCACGCTCAAGTCGGGGCGCGTGAGTCCGTATTTTTTCAACGCCGGGCTGTTTAACACCGGTAAAAGCCTTGCGCGCCTCGGCTGGTTCTACGCACAGGCGATCCGCCATGCCGGTATTGAGTTCGACATGCTGTACGGGCCGGCCTACAAGGGTATCCCGCTCGCCTGCACCACGGCGATCGCGCTGGCCGAGCACTTCGGGCGCGACGTGCCGTATGCGTTCAACCGCAAGGAGGCGAAGAAGCATGCCGAAGGCGGCATCATTGTCGGCCACCCCTTGCAGGGTCGGGTATTGATTATCGACGACGTGATCTCGGCCGGGCTCTCGGTCGGCGAATCGGTGGAGATCATCCGCCAATCAGCGGCCACACCGGCCGGTGTGGTGATCGCGCTCAACCGCCAGGAGCGCGGCCAAGGCCGGCTGTCGGCGGTGGCCGAGGTAGAGGAGATGTGGAATATCAAGGTGACGGGTATTGCGACCCTCGACACGCTTGTCGCCTACCTCGGCGAGCAACGCGAATCGCGTCGTCACCTTGCAGCCATCGAGACGTATCGCGCGCAGTACGGTGGCTGAAGACGGACGCGCAGTATTAGGGAAGTTCTGATGAAGCAGGATTGTTTGCAACAAACATGCGAAGGCGCAAAGAAAAACTTCACACCATCAATCGGGAAGGATCTTTGCGTCGCTGTACTGGGCAGGATGCACAAATGCCGCGCAGCACATGGACGCGAAGAAAAACATGGGTCTTTATTGAGAAAACCTTTGCGTTCTTTGCGTCTTTGCGGCGAAAAATATTATTTTTGGAGGCATTCAGCGCTTCCTTAGTGCGTGCGGCGCTCGGTGAAGCGCGTGATGATGCTGTCCGGGCTTATTCGCCCCTGCAGCACGGCGCCCTCCGCCACCGCGATCAGCGGGCCGGAAAGATCGCCTTTGATGCGCGCGCTCGGCCGCACTTCGATCTTGAAGTGTGCATGAATGCCGCCCTCCACCCGGCCCTTGACGATCACGGTATCGGCCGTGATGTTGCCGATCCACAGGCCGTCCGGGCCAATCAGCAGCACACCGTCGAGTTCGCAGTTGCCCTCGACCCGGCCATGCACGACGTAATTGTCGCGCCCTTCGATCACGCCGACATGCACCACCTCGCGCCCGAGAATGGTGGGGACTTTTTTAAGATGGTCGAGACTGCGGCGTTGGGACATGGTGTCTCTTTCAAGGAGTGGCTCAGGCCAGATAAGCCGGAGCTTCCCGACAGGGAGTGGCGACAGGCCGCGTACCGTGGCCCATGCCCTTCTTAAACATTACGGTCCTGAGACTATAGGTTTCCGGGCGCGGCAACAAGCACGACGAACGGTGGCCGGCGCTCAGGCCGGGGGCGTGGTCGTGCCCTGGTCGCGGCGCTCGTTATAACGCGTCACCTGGGTCTTGCGCGGCCGGCTGATGGCGCCTTCGTACAGCGCGCCCTCGGCGATGGCCACCACTGGACCCGACAAATCGCCGGTCACGACGGCCGTCGGGGTCAGATCGATCTTGAAGCGGGCCACGACATTGCCTTCGACCTTGCCCGCGATCCGTACATAATCGGCCGTCACATTGCCTTTCCAATAGGCCCCGGCCGCGAGTACCACGGCGCCCTCGATATCGCCGTCACCCACCACCTCACCCTGAATGTGATAGCTGCCTTTGCCGTTCAACTCACCCTGAAACAGGGTGCCGATGCCGATCTGACTGGAGAATACGGTCAACTGGTCTGCACTGCGACGGCGCGGTTGGCGTCGCCATTCGAGGAACTTCGGGAGTTTCACGACATCATCCGCATTCTGGGTACGTTCCGGCAAGTGTAGCGTATCCGCGCCGCGGCCGCTTCAGAAGAGCAACTTCAACCCCACCAGTATGGTCACAAGCTCGAAGACGCGCTTGATCCAGAGGTTGCCCTTGACGATCGCCCAATGCGCGCCGAGGTACCCGCCCACCAGCGAGCCCGCGAGCAGCGCCGGCAGCCACGACCATTTAACCTCGCCGAGCAACGCGAGCGTCGCCGCGCCCGCGCCGTTCCAGAACATGCCGACCAGCACCAGCGTGTGCGGCCACCGCGCGCCAGTAGAAATAGCTATTTTTGTGCAAGCTTGCTTTCCGTAGTCGAGGCCGAACCAGCGCACCAGCCAGAGCGTACAGAACAACCCGGTGCCCGAAGTAAGCGAGCCGTTCAGAAACCCGACGAAGAACAGTCCGGCGCCGCCGACGGCCAGGCCGCGCGCATGCCGGTTGCGCGGCGCGTGCTCCTGACCGAGCTGCTTGTTGAAAAGCGAATACAGCCCGAGGCCGATGGTGAGCACGCCGAGCAGCCACTGCGCAAGCCGTTCGGGCACTTCCAGAATCACCGCCGCGCCCAGCACCACACCCGGCAGCCCGGTGGCCAGGATGAACAGCGAAAATCGCCACTCGATGGATTTCTCGCGCACATGCCGGAGAGTCGCACCCACGCCCAGCGCCACGCTCGCCACCTTGTGCGTGGCCAGCGCCACACCGAATGGCAGCCCGAGGAAAATCAGCGCCGGGAATTGCAGCAGACCGGCGCCGCCACCGGCGAAGGCCGAGAACACGTTCGCCACGAGCGAAATGCCGAACAGCAGGAGCTGTTCGAAACCCGTCATGCGCGCGCCGCCCGCGGGGGCTGGCCACACCATTCGTCGCGTCGGCCGGAAACCTGCTCCTGCGTTTGTCCAGTGAAGGAAGCCTCATTCACTGACGGCTTCGCGCTCCGCACTCCCGCCATCCATGGCGGTCGTGTTGACAGAGATCGGGCGACGGTCCTATCTTGAGTAGACACTCTGTCTGAAGGCACTGCCATGATCCGTAACCTTAGCATATTCACCCTGCTGCTCGTTTCCCTGTTCGCGGCCACGCTTCCGGCCTCGGCCGCGGACGACAAGAAGGGAACACGCATCAAAAAATGCCAGGATGCCGCCGGCAAATGGCACTACGGCGACAGCGCCGACGAGGACT
>CAYHES010000108.1:0-8536 GCA_964355495.1 uncultured Acidiferrobacterales bacterium | reverse complement strand
TGGGCAAGAAGAAGCCGGAGGAGATGGCGCAGCAGCGCAGCGTGTTTGTGCAGGGCGCCGAGGGACGCGGTGTGAACGGCAAACTCGCTGCCGATATTTTCGATTTGATTGAAAAATTCGCCGGTTACGGCTTCAACCGCTCGCACTCGGCGGCCTATGCGCTCATCGCATATCAGACTGCCTGGCTCAAGACGCATTACCCGGCGGCGTTCATGGCCGCGGTGTTGTCGGCGGATATGGACAAGACCGACAAGGTCGTGACCATGATCGCCGAGTGCCGCGACATGAAGCTCAATGTGCTGCCGCCGGACATCAACCGTTGCGAGTACGCGTTTGTGGTGCTGGATGATGCGTCCATTCTGTATGGACTTGGTGCCATCAAAGGCCTTGGACAGTCGGCCATCGATGCGATCCTGGAAGTGCGCCGTGCCGATGGCCCGTTCCGCGATCTGTTCGATTTTTGCCGGCGCATCGATCTGCGGCGCATCAATCGGCGCGTGCTCGAATCCCTCATCAAGGCCGGGGCATTGGACAGCCTCGGCGTGCAGCGCACGCACGATACACAGGGCAGCGTGGACGCTACAAAACAGAGGATGTCGAGATCGACCCTGATGGCGTCCCTCAGCTTGGCGCTGGCCGCGGCCGAGCAGGTTGGGCGTGCGCAAGAGGCGCGCCAGGATGACATGTTTGGCCTGGGCGGTGGCGAGAGTGCCGCGAGCGCGCCCCCGGCGGCGGTCTTTGTGCAGGTCCCGCCCTGGAGTGAAGAACAGCGACTGGAAGGCGAGAAGGAAACGCTCGGCCTGTACCTCACCGGCCATCCAATCGCGCGTTACGAGCAGGAACTGGCGCGCTTCATCGACAGCAGCATCGCTGAACTCAAGCCTACCGAGGACAAGAACATTGTCGTGGCCGGACTGGTGGTCGGCATGCGCGCGATGCAGACGCGCCGCGGCGACCGCATGGCCTTCGTGACCCTGGATGATCGCACCGGTCGCCTGGAGCTTGCCGTATTCTCCGAATTGTACGAACGCCACCGCGACCTGCTCGCCAAGGACACGCTGCTGGTGGTGGAAGGGCAGGTGAGCATGGACGAGTATTCGGGCGGATTTAAAATGAGCGCCGAGCGCATCTACAACATCGACCAGGCGCGTGGCACCTTTGCCAGCCGCCTGGAGATCGATGTGGACGCGGCACTCGCGGCGACCGGCTTCATGCAGGCGCTGCAGCAGGTTCTCAAACCGGCCACTCCCGGTAACTGTCCCGTCTGTGTCCGCTACGATGCCGGGCCAGCCAGTGCCGAGATTCTGCTCGGGCCGGAATGGAAAGTTACCCCCGGCGGAGCGCTCCTCGACCGACTCAGCGGGCTTGCCGGTGAGGGGCGGGTGCGTTTAATCTACCCCGAAACCCGACGGGTCCTGACCCCGACAGGCCCGGCCAACAGACGCGGCCGGCCTGACCATCACCGCAGCGGAGCCGCCGTTTCATTTGCATGAATCAGAATTATCTCGATTTCGAACAATCCATCGCCGACCTTGAAGCCAAGATCGAGGCCCTGCGCGCCGCCGGCAGCGATCGTGACCTCAATCTGGGCGATGAGATCAATCGTTTGCGCGCCAAGAGCCGCAAACTGACCGAGTCGATTTTCACCAACTTGACGCCCTGGCAGATTTCGCAACTCGCGCGCCACCCGTTGCGGCCGTACACGCTCGACTATTTGGGACGCGTGTTCACGGACTTCGAGGAGTTGCACGGCGATCGCGCCTTCGCCGACGACCCGGCGATTGTCGCCGGCCTCGCGCGCCTCGAAGGCCGGCCGGTGATGGTAATCGGCCATCAGAAGGGCCGTGACACGCGCGAAAAACTCAAGCGCAATTTCGGTATGCCGCGCCCCGAGGGCTACCGCAAGGCGATGCGTCTGATGAAAACCGCCGAACGTTTCAATCTGCCGGTACTGACCTTCATCGACACACCCGGCGCCTATCCGGGTGTGGGCGCAGAGGAACGCGGCCAGAGCGAGGCGATTGCACGCAACCTGTATGTCATGGCCGGATTAAGAACTCCGATTCTGAGTACAGTGATCGGTGAAGGCGGTTCCGGCGGGGCGCTCGCCATCGGCGTGTGCGACCGCATGCTGATGTTGCAGTACTCGACCTATTCGGTCATTTCGCCCGAAGGTTGCGCCTCAATTCTGTGGAAGAGTGCCAGCAAGGCCTCGGAAGCGGCCGAGGCCATGGGTATTACCGCGCCGCGTCTGCGTGAGCTTGGGCTGGTCGACGTGATCGTACCGGAGCCGCTCGGTGGTGCACACCGCGATGTGGAGGCCATGGCCACCAACCTGAAGCAGACGCTGCTCAGCGCGCTGGTCGAACTCGACAAGACGCCGCCCGCAGAGCTGCTCAAGGTGCGCTATGCGCGCCTCATGCAGTACGGCAAGTTTGAAGAAGCCTGACGCCGGCTTTTCCGCCGCCGCGCTGGCGGCGGTGCTGTTCGATGAGCTAGGCCTTCCACCCGACGCACGCTTCACGATTGCCTACAGCGGCGGCCTGGATTCGCATGTCCTGCTGCACGCACTTGCCGTTTTGCGCGCGAATTACCGTTTCTCCCTCAGTGCCATCCACATCGACCACGGCCTGCAACCAGTCTCAGCCGAGTGGGGCAGACACTGCGCGCACGTCTGCACGGCGCTCGATGTCCCGTTTGTCGTTGAGCGCATCCGTGTAGAAGGCATCGCGGAAGAAGGCCTGGAAGCGGCCGCGCGGCGCGCACGTTATGCGGCGCTGGCCGCGGCGCTTGCGCCTGGGGATATCCTGCTCACGGCCCATCATTGCGATGACCAGGCCGAAACCGTGTTGTTGCAACTGTTGCGCGGCGCCGGGATCGCAGGACTTGCGGCCATGCCGGCACAGACCGCCTTCGGCCCGGGCCAGATCGTGCGGCCCTTGCTCGGTTTCTCGCGGGCGGCGCTGCATGCCTATGCGCGAGAACAGCAACTGGCGTGGATTGAAGATCCCTCCAATCGAGAATCGCATCTGCGGCGCAGTTTTTTGCGCACTGAAATCCTGCCGCGCCTCGCCCGCCACTGGCCGGCACATGCCGGCTTGCTGGCACGCACGGCTCGCCATGCCGCCGAGGCGATGGAGCTGCTCGATGAGGTGGCAGAAACCGATCTCGCAGCCTGCCGGCAGGCCGTGGCACATTCTCCGCAGGCACTGTCGATAAAAGCGTTGCTGGCACTGTCCACGGCGCGGCAGCGCAACCTGTTGCGTTACTGGCTGCGGCGACAGGGATTTCTGGCACCGGCGACAGCGCAACTGGAAGAAGTGCTGGCGCAGGTGCAGACCGCGCCACGTTCGCAGCGGGCCCGTGTATGCTGGCCAGGCACCGAGGTCTGGCGCTACCGCGACCTGCTGGTGGCCATGCCGGCGCAGCACGCGCCCGATCCGGCACTGGATGTTGTCTGGGATCGGCGTGCGTTGCTGGATCTGCCCGGCATCGGACGCCTGCGCGCTGTGCCGATCCGTGGCCAGGGCCTGTCCTGTGCGCGCCTGAACGGCAAAGCGCTGCATGTCCGCCTGCGTTCCGGTGGCGAGACGCTTTTGCTTGCAGGGCGCGTCCACCATCACACACTCAAGAAGCTGCTGCAGGCCGAGGGCGTGCCGCCCTGGCTGCGCGCGCGCCTGCCGCTGTTTTATGTGGACCATGAGCTGGCGGCGGTCGCGGATCGCTGGGTGTGCGCGCCATTCCTGGCAGGAGACGGCGAAGCAGGGCTGAAAATCGTCTGGGAACCGTTCGTAGGCTCAGTCACTGCACCCGAAAAAGCCCGCTAACACGTGGCTTTTCATTGTGAAAATCACTTGATTCTGGTAGCCTGCATCACCGTTCGGTGCTCTTCCCGGAAACCCCGTTCCGGACCTGTAAAGACGGCTATTTTTGTGCAAGCCTGCTTTCCGAAGACGCCCCTTTAGCGAACGGAATTCATGACCAAATACATCTTCGTGACCGGTGGCGTGGTGTCCTCGCTGGGCAAGGGCATCGCCTCCGCCTCGCTGGCCGCGCTGCTCGAAGCGCGTGGCATCAAGGTCACGATGCTCAAGCTTGACCCCTACATCAACGTCGACCCGGGCACCATGAGCCCCTACCAGCACGGCGAGGTGTTCGTCACCGAAGACGGCGCCGAGACCGACCTCGACCTGGGCCACTACGAGCGCTTCATTCGCGCCAAGATGTCCAAGCGCAACAATTTCACCACCGGCCGCATCTACTCGAACGTCATCCAGAAGGAGCGGCGTGGCGACTACCTCGGGGCGACCGTGCAGGTGATTCCGCACATCACCGACGAGATCAAACGATGCATCCAGGAGGGCGCGGCCGGCGCCGACGTGGCGATGGTCGAGATCGGCGGCACGGTCGGCGACATCGAGTCGCAGCCGTTCCTCGAGGCCATCCGCCAGATGGGCGTGGAGATGGGTACGCACAACGTCGTGTACATGCATCTCACGCTGGTTCCGTACATGGGCGCCGCCGGTGAGATGAAGACCAAGCCGACCCAGCACTCGGTGAAGGAGCTACGCTCCATCGGTATCCAGCCGGATGTGCTGCTGTGCCGCGCCGATCGCATGCTGCCCGAGGACGAGCGCCGCAAGATCGCGCTGTTTACCAACGTGCCGGTGCGCGCGGTCATTTCCGCCGTCAACGTCGACAACATTTACAAGATCCCCGGGCTGCTGCACGAACAGGGACTGGATGAGATTGTGGTCGAGAAGCTGCACTTCAACGCCCCCAAGGCGAAGCTCGGCGAATGGGAGCGGGTGGTGCAGGCCATGGAACATCCCGAGGCCGAGGTCGAGGTCGCGCTGGTCGGCAAGTATGTGCATCTTACCGAATCATACAAGTCGCTGTCTGAAGCGCTCCTGCATGCCGGCGTGCAGACGCGCACGCGCGTCAATATTCGCTATGTGGATTCGGAGCGTATCACCACCGAGGGGTCGCACCTGCTCGATGGGGTGGACGCGATCCTGGTGCCGGGCGGCTTCGGCGAACGCGGTATTGAGGGCAAGATTCAGACCGTGCAGTACGCGCGCACCCACAAGATCCCGTATCTCGGCATCTGCCTCGGCATGCAGGTAGCGGTGATCGAATTCGCGCGCAACATCGCCGGTCTCAAGGGCGCGCACAGTACCGAGTTCGACCCGCGCACGCCGCACCCGGTGATTGCGCTCATCACCGAGTGGAAGACCGCCGAAGGCAAGATCGAGGTGCGTAACGCCCAGGGCGATCTGGGCGGAACCATGCGTCTTGGTGGCTACACCTGCCAGCTGCAGCCGGGTTCGCGCTCGCACACCTTGTACGCCAAGGACAAGATCGTCGAGCGTCATCGCCACCGCTACGAGTTCAACAACAACTATCGCGAGCTGCTGCAACAGCACGGTCTGGCGATCGCCGGCACCTCCGAGGACGGCAGTCTTGTCGAAGTGGTGGAGTTGCCCGATCACCCGTGGTTCGTGGGCGTGCAGTTTCACCCCGAATTCACCTCCACGCCGCGCGATGGACATCCGCTCTTCACCGGCTATATTCAGGCGGCGCGTGATAGTCGCGCTGCTCTCTCCGCCAAACAGGCAGCAACACGATGAAACTCTGTGGATTTGAAGTTGGTCTCGATAAACCGTTTTTCCTGATTGCCGGTCCGTGCGTGATTGAATCGAAGGAAATGGCGCACGACACTGCCGGGCGGCTGAAAGAGATCACCGCGCGTCTTGGCATTCCGTTCATCTACAAGTCCTCGTTCGACAAGGCCAACCGCAGCTCGGGCAAGTCGTTTCGTGGCCTCGGCATGGACAACGGCCTCAAGATCCTGGAGAGCGTGCGTAAAACCATCGGCGTGCCGGTGCTCACCGATGTGCATGACATCCCGGAAATCGCACCGGTGGCGGCGGTCGTGGACGTACTGCAGACCCCGGCATTCCTGTGCCGCCAGACGGATTTTATCCAGGCGGTCGCCGCCTGCGGCAAGCCGGTGAACATCAAGAAGGGCCAGTTTCTCGCGCCCAGTGACATGAAAAATGTTGTCGACAAGGCGAATGAGGCCGGCGGCACGGGGCGCATCATGGTGTGCGAGCGCGGCGTGTCGTTCGGCTACAACAACCTGGTCTCAGATATGCGCTCGCTGGCGATCATGCGCGAGACCGGTTGCCCGGTGGTGTTCGATGCCACGCACTCGGTGCAGTTGCCGGGCGGGCAGGGCACGAAGAGCGGCGGCCAGCGTGAATTCGTGCCGGTGCTGGCGCGCGCGGCCATTGCCACCGGCATTTCCGGAATTTTCATGGAGACCCACCCGGACCCGGACAAGGCGCTGTCGGACGGCCCGAACGCCTGGCCGCTTGGCCACATGGAGGCACTGCTGACCACGCTCAAGGAACTGGATGCGATCGTCAAGCGTCAAGGCTTCGCCGAGATGGCGCTGATGGCCAAATAACTTAAAACCTGCCGCAAAGACGCAAAGGGCGCAAAGAAGCATCTCTAAAAATTCATTTTTTTCTTTGCGTCCTTTGCGCCTTTGCGGCGGATGTTCCTTAACCTCATTTCGAAAAGTAACTATGTCTGCCATTGCCGATATCCGTGCCCGTGAGATCCTCGATTCGCGTGGCAACCCCACTGTTGAAGCCGATGTAATCCTCAAGAATGGTGCGCGCGGGCGCGCCGCAGTGCCGTCCGGCGCCTCGACCGGTGAGCGCGAGGCGCTCGAGCTGCGTGACAATGACCCGAAGCGTTACCTGGGCAAGGGTGTACGCCAGGCCTGTGCGAACGTGAATGGCGAGATCAGGAAGGCATTGCTCGGCCAGGACGCGCGCGAGCAAAGCGCGATCGACGAGGCCATGATCGAACTCGACGGCACGCCCACTAAAAGCCGTCTGGGCGCCAATGCACTGCTGGCGGTGTCGCTGGCCACCGCGCGTGCCGCGGCCGCGGGTGCCAACCTGCCGCTGTACCGTTACCTGAACGGCCTGGCGGGGGCTGTGCCCATGCAGATGCCGGTGCCGATGATGAACATCATCAACGGCGGCGCGCATGCCGACAACAATATCGACTTTCAGGAATTCATGATCCTGCCGGTGGGCGCGCCAAGCTTCAGCGAGGCGCTGCGTGCCGGCACCGAGGTGTTTCATGCCCTGAAGAAAGTGCTGCAGGGCATGAAACTCAATACCGCGGTCGGCGATGAGGGTGGATTTGCCCCCGACCTGAAGTCGAATGAAGAAGCGCTGCAGGTGATCCTGCGCGGCATCGAGAAGGCCGGTTACAAGGCGGGCGCCGATATCGCACTCGGCATGGATGTGGCGAGCTCCGAGTTCTGCAAGCACGGCAAGTACGAACTCGCCTCGGACGGTTCGAGCCTGACGGGCGACCAGTTCACCGATCTGCTGGCCGCCTGGGTCGCCAAATATCCAATCATCACCATTGAGGATGGTTGTGGCGAGAACGACTGGGCCGGCTGGGCCATGCTGACCGACAAACTTGGAAAAAAAATCCAGCTGGTGGGCGACGACCTGTTCGTGACCAATACCGCGATTCTGGCTGAAGGCATCAAGAACGGCATCGCCAACTCGATACTCATCAAGGTCAACCAGATCGGCACCCTGTCCGAGACGCTGGCCGCCATCAGCATGGCGCGCCAGGCCGGTTACACGGCGGTGATCTCGCATCGTTCCGGCGAAACCGAGGACGCGTTTATCGCCGACCTGGCCGTGGCCACCGGCACCGGCCAGATCAAGACCGGCTCGCTGTCGCGCTCCGACCGTGTCGCCAAATACAACCAGCTGCTGCGCATCGAAGAAGAGTTGAACGCCAAGGCTGTTTATCCAGGCCGCAAGGCGTTCAAGATGTTGTAAATAATTTCAGCCGCAGATGCACACAGATCAACTTAGATTGAAAACAGTCAGGTCTGTGTTTTTAATCTGCATTCATCTGTGTTCATCTGTGGCTGTCTTTCGCCGGTTTCCTTCGACGTGAAGATTGTCCTCTACCTCCTCACCGGCATTCTGCTCGGCCTGCAATACCCGCTGTGGCTGGGGGATGGCGGGGTTCTGGCGCTCTGGAAGCTCAAACGCGAGATTGCCGTGCAGAAGCTGGAGAACTCGGGACTCAAGGAGCGCAACCTGGCGCTCGAGGCCGAGGTGCGCGACCTCAAGGAAGGCTACGAGGCGCTGGAAGAGCGCGCGCGCGCCGAACTCGGCATGGTGCGGCGCGGCGAAACGCTCTACCAGATCATCGAGCGCACGGACGGCGCGCGCTGATCCTCAGAGCCGGTGTTCGAGCCACCAGATCAGCGCCACGAACAGAATGAAGAAGAACTCCACGACGGTAATCAGATACAGCATCCACGCGATGCGCCGTGCCGACGGCTTCATCGGTACCCACATCCAGCGCATATACCAGCGCCACGGCAGGATCCAGCCCCAGCGCTGGTGGCGGCGCAGGTACTCATGGATCGCATGGCCCCAGGCGGGCAGGCTCTTGTCGACTTCATCCAGGCGTTGTTCGC
>CAYHES010000107.1:0-8547 GCA_964355495.1 uncultured Acidiferrobacterales bacterium | reverse complement strand
TGCGCCGTTCGCACGACGCGCTCAAGCCGGCACACCTCTCCGTGGAGCCGACCAGTGGCGAGACCCACCGCCGGCACCACATCAGCGCGACCGGTTTTTACCGCGGCCGCAAGGTGATCGACGTCAAGGCCGACTAGGACAGCGGCCGGTATTCGCCGCAAAGAGAGACAACCGTTGGCTGTCACCATCGCCCTGGATGCCATGGGCGGCGACCGTGGTCCGGCCGTCACGGTCCCGGGCGCGCTCGCTGCACTACGTTCCCGGCCCGATCTGAATCTGGTACTCGTTGGACAGCGTGCAGTCCTGGAAAAGGAACTCGCACGCCATGGCGGCGCGGAAAGCGAACGCCTTAAGCTTCTGCATGCCTCCGAAATGGTCGGCATGGACGAGCCGCCGGCGCAGGCGCTGCGCGGCAAGAAAGACTCATCCATGCGTGTTGCCATCAACCTCGTGAAAAGCGGCGAGGTGCAGGCGGTTGTGTCTGCCGGCAACACCGGTGCACTCATGGCAACCGCGCGCTTCGTGCTCAAGACCCTGCCCGGCATCGACCGTCCCGCGATCATCACCGCGTTTCCGACGGTCCACGGCCATGTGCACATTCTCGATCTGGGCGCGAACGTCGATTCCAGCCCCGAACAGCTTCTGCAGTTCGGCATCATGGGCTCACTGCTGGTGGGTGCCGTCGAACGCAAGGAGAGGCCGCTGGTGGCATTGCTCAATGTCGGGGTCGAGGACATCAAGGGTAATGAGGTCGTCAAGAAGGCCGATGAGCTGTTTCGGGCGAGCGCCCTCAACTACCACGGGTACGTCGAGGGTGACGAAATATATTTGGGGAAAGTGGATGTCATCGTGTGCGACGGTTTTGTCGGCAATGTTGCGCTCAAGGCCAGCGAAGGGCTGGCGCGCATGATCTCGCAGTTCATGAAGGAAGAATTCACACGCAGTCTGTTCGCCAAGCTGGCCGCCCTGGTGGCGCTGCCGGTTTTGAATGCGCTGCGCCGGCGTCTCGACCCACGCCAGTACAACGGTGCCAGCCTGGTTGGCCTGAATGGCATTGTCATCAAGAGCCATGGCGGCACCGACGCCATCGGCTTTGAATATGCCATCCGTGTTGCCGTGGAGGAAGTGCAGAACCAATTGCCGCAACTCATCGGCGCGCGCCTGACCACGTTGCAGGGTCAGGGCAACCCGTCCACCTGAGCGATTCTGCATGATTTATTCACGCATCCGCGGCACGGGCAGCTACCTGCCGGCAAAGGTCTTGACCAATGCCGACTTGGTGAACATGGTCGATACCACGGAAGAGTGGATCGTCGAGCGCACCGGTATCCGTGAACGGCATATTGCGGCGGACGGGGAAACGACCTGCGATCTCGCCGAACAGGCCGCGCGCCGTGCAATCGAGGCCGCCGGCATCAGCCACCGCGACATCGATCTCATCATTGTCGCAACCACCACACCCGACCGCGTTTTCCCCAGCACCGCCTGCCTGTTGCAGGATCGACTCGATATTCATGGTTGTGCGGCATTCGATGTGCAGGCCGTGTGCACCGGTTTTGTGTACGCGCTGGGCATCGCCGACAAGTTCGTGCGCAGCGGCAGCGCGAAACACGCGCTGGTGGTCGGGGCCGAGACCCTGTCGCGCATTGTCGACTGGACCGACCGCGGCACCTGCGTGCTGTTCGGCGATGGCGCCGGAGCCGTCGTGATCGGCGCCGACGCGCAGCCCGGCATTATCAATTCGCACTTGCACGCCGACGGCCAGTACAAGGAATTGCTCACGGTACCGGCCGGTATTTCCCAGGGATATGACATTGTGCGGAGCAACCAGGCATTCATGCAGATGCAGGGCAATGAGGTGTTCAAGGTGGCGGTGAACACCCTCGGGCGCATCGTGGACGAAACACTCGAGAAAAACGGCCTCAAGAAGAGCGACATCACCTGGCTCGTGCCGCATCAGGCCAATCACCGCATCATCGCCGCTACCGCCCGCAAACTCGACATGTCCATGGACCACGTGGTCGTGACGGTGGACCGGCACGGCAACACCTCGGCGGCCTCGATACCGCTCGCCTTCGACGAGGCGGTGCGCGACGGGCGCATCCAGCGCGGCGACACCGTGCTCATGGAGGCGTTCGGCGGCGGCTTCACCTGGGGTTCGGTGCTGTTAAAATACTGAAACAACAACATCTGCCGCAAAGGCGCAAAGGACGCAAAGATAATTTTCAGACAGCTCTCGATTTTCTTTGCGTCCTTTGCGCCTTTGCGGCAAGTGGTCTTACAAATTCTTATAAAATTGATTCGACATGAAACTCGCATTCGTGTTTCCCGGCCAGGGCTCGCAGTCGGTCGGCATGCTGAACGCACTCGCCGCTGCCTATCCGCAGGTGCAGGAAACTTTTTCCGAGGCATCAACGGCGCTCGGCTACGACCTGTGGTCCATTGCGACGGCCGGCCCCGAGGAAAAACTCAACCAGACCGAAATCACTCAGCCGGCCATGCTCAGTGCCGGGGTGGCGGTGTGGCGCGTCTGGCAGGCGGAGAAGGGTCCGCAGCCGGTGGTCATGGCCGGACACAGTCTCGGTGAGTACACGGCGCTGACCTGTGCCGGCGCGCTACTCTTTGCGGACGCAGTGCAGCTCGTGGCCGACCGCGGACGCTTCATGCAGGAGGCGGTGCCGGCGGGCAAGGGCGGCATGGCGGCGATTGTGGGCCTGGATGACAATCAGGTGCGCGCCCTGTGTGAGCAAGCGGCTCAGGGTGAGGTGTTGTCACCGGTAAATTTCAACTCACCCGGGCAGGTGGTGATCGCCGGCACGGCCGCGGCCGTGGCGCGCGCCGTGGAGCAGGCCAAGGGCGCAGGCGCCAAGCTCGCCAAGCAGTTGCCGGTGAGCGTGCCGTCGCATTGCGCGCTCATGCATCCGGCCGCCGAGCGCATGCGCGAGCGCCTGAAGCTGACGAAGATCGAGACGCCGCGCATCCCGGTGTTGCACAACGCACATGTGCGGGCCGAGAGCAGCGCCGATGCAATCCGCAATGCACTGGTGCGCCAGGTGGAATCGCCCGTGCGCTGGGTCGAGACCATTCAGAAAATGGCCGCCGACGGTGTCGACAAACTGGTAGAATGCGGCCCCGGCAAGGTGCTCGTGGGTCTCAACAAGCGCATCAGCAAGGAGACCCAGACATTGTCGGTCTACGATCCGGAAACCCTGCGTCAGGCGCGTGCCGCGCTCGGCGCCTGAATGGGAGTAAAGAGAAATGCCCGCGAAGGAACTGGAAAACGAAATTGCACTGGTCACCGGCGCCAGCCGCGGGATCGGGCTCGCCATAGCCATGGAACTCGGCCGTCAGGGTGCGACCGTCATCGGTACCGCGACCTCAAACGACGGCGCCGGGAAAATCGGCGAAGCCCTTAAGGCCCAGGGTATCAAGGGCCAGGGTCTGGTGCTGAATGTCACCGACCAGGGTTCGATCGATACCGCGCTCGCCGAGATCCAGAACGCCTGGGGCGCGCCCAGCATTCTCGTCAACAATGCCGGCATCACGCGCGACAACCTGCTGATGCGCATGAAAGAAGAGGAGTGGGATGCAATTCTGGACACGAATCTCAAATCCATCTTCCGTATGAGCAAGGCGGTAGTGCGTGGCATGACCAAGGCGCGCAAGGGCCGCATTATCAGCATCAGCTCGATTGTCGGCAGCAGCGGCAATGCCGGGCAGTGTAACTACGCGGCCGCCAAGGCCGGTGTAATCGGATTTACCAAGTCACTGGCGCACGAGGTCGGCTCACGTAACATCACTGTGAACGCCGTGGCGCCGGGATTCATCGACACGGACATGACCCGGGCGCTGCCCGAACCGCAGCGCGTCGCGCTGCTGGCCCACATCCCGCTTGGGCGTCTTGGCCAGGCCGAAGAGATTGCACACGCCGTGGCCTTTCTGGCCTCGCCGCGCGCCGCCTACGTGACCGGCACGACCCTGCACGTAAACGGCGGCATGTATATGAGCTAATAGGTAGCGCTCTACCTAAAAGCCATGATTCACATCACATTATGCGGGTGGACTTGGAACCCTGAATCGTGTTTACTATGCGGCCTCGCCAGGCCGAGAAATCGAAGAACTGGCTAATTTTGGAGGAAAATGAGACATGAGCGGTATTGAAGAACGCGTCGTCAAGATCGTCGCCGAGCAGCTGGGCGTAAATGAAACTGAAGTGACCAAGGCTGCTTCATTCGTCAACGACCTGGGCGCCGACTCCCTCGACACCGTCGAACTGGTGATGGCCCTGGAAGAGGAATTCGATTGCGAGATTCCTGACGAAGAGGCCGAAAAGATCACCACGGTGCAGCAGGCCATCGATTACGTCAACGCGCACCAGAAGTAAACGGTATCTCCTACCGCAAGGGCTGCCAGCCACCGCGTGCCGGCGGCCCTTGTTTTTACTAACGGCCATTTCCGCCCGACCCGCCGCCATACATTAACGAGGGTAGCTGCTTGAGCAAACGACGTGTGGTCATCACCGGAATGGGCGTTGTCTCGCCCATCGGTCTCGATCTCGCCGAGAACTGGCAGAGCATCCTGGCCGGCAAAAGCGGCATTACCCAGATTACCCAGTTCGATGCCACCGGCTTTCCGGCGACCATCGCCGGTGAAGTAAAAGGCTTCGATCCGACAAAATACATGACCGAGAAAGAGGCGCGTCGCATGGACCGCTTCATCCATCTTGGCATGGTGGCCGGCATTCAAGCGGTGCGCGATTCCGGAATCGAGGTTACCGAAGCGAACGCCGAGCGCATCGGCGTGCACATCGGTTCCGGCATCGGTGGGCTCAACACCATCGAGAGTGGCACGCGCACCTTGGCTGAGAAGGGCCACCGGCGCCTCTCGCCGTTCTACATCCCGATGAGCATCATCAACATGATCTCCGGGAATCTGTCGATCCTGTACGGCATGAAAGGCCCGAACCTGGCCATGGTGACGGCCTGCGCCACCGCGACCCACGCCATCGGCGATGCCGGGCGACTGATCGAGTATGGCGACGCCGACGTCATGGTGGCGGGCGGCGCCGAGTCGACGGTCACGCCGACCGGCATGGCCGGCTTCGGTAACGCCAAGGCGCTGTCCACGCGCAATAATGACCCGGCCACCGCGAGCCGTCCCTGGGACAAGGATCGCGACGGCTTCGTGCTCGGTGAGGGCGCCGGCGTGGTGGTGCTGGAAGAGTATGAGCATGCGAAGAAGCGCGGCGCGCGCATTTACTGCGAGCTGGTCGGCTTCGGCATGAGCGGCGACGCCTACCACATAACCAGCCCGTCGGAAGGCGGCGAGGGTGCGGCACGCTGCATGCGCAATGCGTTGCGCAACGCCGGCATCAATATTGACGGCGTGCAATACGTCAACGCCCATGGCACGTCCACGCCGCAAGGCGACAAGGCTGAGACCATGGCCGCCAAGGCGGCGTTCGGTGATCATGTGCGCAAAGTGGCGATGAGTTCCACCAAGTCCATGACCGGTCACCTGCTGGGCGCCGCCGGTGGTGTCGAGGCGATCTACACGGCGCTGGCCATTCATCACCAGATCGCGCCGCCCACCATCAACATGATCACGCCCGATC
Source organism: uncultured Acidiferrobacterales bacterium (assembly GCA_964355495.1). GTDB lineage: Bacteria > Pseudomonadota > Gammaproteobacteria > Acidiferrobacterales > UBA6901 > UBA6901. The sequence goes on along the minus strand of CAYHES010000107.1, from coordinate 2,933 downwards.
CGGACTGCGATCTCGACTACGTGCCGAACACCCCGCGCCCGATGAAAATCGACGTCGCGCTGTCCAACTCCTTCGGTTTCGGCGGCACCAACGGCACGCTGGTGATGCGCCGCCTGGTGTGAAGCGATCCGGGTCGCAGGCCGGTGCGACCGCGCCAGGGTGCACCTGGCGAACGGTCGCCGGCTTTCCGGACCTTGCCCGCCTGCACCGCCTGTCCCCGTCGCGTTATCCGCACCTGCTTGAGAGCGTCGCCCACGGCACGCCCCAGGCGCGCCACGACGTCTTGTTTGCCTTTCCTGGCGACTCCCTGGTACTCGAAAGCAGCGGAACGCTGCGGCACAACGGTGCGCCCATTGCCGGCGATTTCCTCGCCACATTCGATGCGAGCTGGCGCGCAGCCTCCGTGGCGGAACAAACGGAATTGCCCTTTCCGTTCCATGGCGGCTGGTTCCTGTACTTGTCCTATGAGCTGGCGCGGTTCCTGGAGCCGACACTGGCGAGCATGCCGCCCGGGAATGACTGGCCGGTGGCGCTGGCCACGCGTTTTCCGGCGGCCGTGATTCGCGATCACGCAACCCGGACAACCGTGCTGGTCAGTGAACACCCGGATGACGACTTGCTGAACCAGATGGAACAGGATGTGCGCCGGGCCGAGGGCGGGGCCGGTGATCCGGGCATGGCGGTGAGCGCCGCTGAAATCGAGGAAGAGGATCCCGCGCTCTACCGGCAACGCATCGCGCGCATCCTCGACTACATCCGCGCCGGTGACACCTATCAGGTGAACCTGTCGCGTGCCTGGCGCCTGCGGCTCAAGCAGCGCGCCGCCGCGATCGATCTCTACGAGCAGCTGCGCCACACCAACCCGGCACCTTTCGCCGGACTTATGACGATCGATGCGGAGCGCGCCATTATCAGTTCATCGCCGGAACGGCTGGTGAGTGTGCACCATGGACGCGTCTGCACGCGGCCGATTGCCGGCACCTATCCGCGCTCGGCCAATGCCGAGGAGGATCGGGCGCTGGCGCTGGCGCTGGTGCGCAATCCGAAGGAGCGCGCCGAGCACGTCATGCTCGTCGATCTGGAGCGCAATGATCTGGGGCGCATCTGCCGGCCCGGCAGCGTGCACACGGACGAGTCACTGGTTGTGGAAACATACCGGCACGTGCATCACATCGTGTCGAACATCAGCGGCGAGCTGAACGCCGGTACGACCCCGGCGCAGGTCATCCGCGCGGTTTTTCCCGGCGGCACCATCACCGGTTGCCCGAAACTACGCACCATGCAGATCATTGCCGAACTGGAAGGTGCAGCGCGTGGCGCCTATACCGGTTCCATGGGCTATATCAACCGGGATGGCAGTCTGGATTTCAATATCCTGATTCGCACCCTGATGCTGGACGGCAAATCCGTGCAGCTGCGCGCCGGGGGCGGCATCGTGGCCGATTCCGACCCGGATCGGGAGCTGAACGAAACGCGCGCCAAGGCCAAGGGCATGCTGGCTGCGTTCGACATGGCGGGAACTGCATCGTGACCACGCTGGTCAATGGACAGGTCAGCACAAACTTGCCGGTCGCCGATCGCGGCCTGCAGTACGGTGACGGCCTGTTCGAGACCCTGGCACTGCGCAACGGCGAACCGCTCCTGTGGGATCGGCATGTTCAGCGTCTTGAGGAAGGTTGCCGGTGTCTCGGTCTGCCAGCGCCGGAGGCAAACCTTCTGCGCGAGGAAATAGCCCGGATCGCCGGAACAGAGGCGCGTGCGGTGGCCAAGATTATTCTGACGCGCGGCGCTGCTGGCCGTGGCTACCGGGCGGATGCTTCCGGCAGCGCGACGCGCATCGTGCAACGCCTGCCGTGGCCCGCGCATCCGGTCGCAGCCGGCAAGGAGGGCGTGGCCGTGCGCTGGTGCGCAACGCGGCTCGCGCGCCAGCCGCGACTGGCCGGCATGAAGCATCTCAACCGGCTGGAACAGGTGCTGGCGCGCGCCGAGTGGCAGGACGACTATGCTGAAGGCCTGATGCGCGACACGGACGGACTGGTCATCGAAGGCACCATGACCAACCTGTTTCTGGTGCGTGCCGACGGTACCGTGGCTACCCCCGATCTGTCACAATCCGGCGTCGCCGGCGTGATGCGCGCGCAGGTGCTGGACAGCGCCGCGGCCCTGGGCATGAGCTGCATCGTCCAGGCAGTGACCACGGACATGGTCGAATCGGCACAGGAACTGTTTCTTAGCAACAGCCTGATCGGCATCTGGCCGATCCGGCGCATCGAAGCGAGGCACTATGTGGTTGGACAGATTTCACAGACGTTACAAGCGGCGTTACACGCGGCCGACTGCCTCGCATAAGCTGCTGAAATACAGCGGCGCCGTATTCGCGCTGCTGCTGCTCGGGTTCGGCACCTATGTGTACTGGTTCAGTGTCGCGCGCCTCGAGCCGGAGGCCAAGATCTATGTGGTCGCGCCGGGCACGAGCCTCAAGGCCTTTGCGCGCCAACTGCGCAAGGAGAAGGTGTTGCCGGATGCGAACACACTGGTCTGGATTGCCTATCTCAAGGGCCAGAGCCGTGAACTCAAGACCGGCGAGTACCGTTTTCGCAAAGGCATTACCGCCCTCGAAATCCTCGAACAAGTGATGGCCGGGCGGGTGGTGGAATACCCGCTCACCATTGCCGAAGGCTGGACATTCAAGCAGGCACTGGAGGCCTTGGCCGCCGCCCCCAAGCTTACCCACACCCTGCAAGGACTCAAGCCGAAGCAGATCATGGCCAGCCTCGGCTACCCGACCCTGCATCCGGAGGGCCGCTTCTATCCCGATACTTACTATTACTCCGCGGGCATGTCTGACCTGATCATCCTGCAGCGCGCCTTCCAGAAGATGGAAAAGGTGCTGGAGGAAGAATGGAACGGAAGACAGGGCGATCTGCCGCTCA
>CAYHES010000106.1:0-8590 GCA_964355495.1 uncultured Acidiferrobacterales bacterium | reverse complement strand
CTGCTCGCGGCCGTGCCGATCCAGCGCATCGGGATCGCCAGCGCCAGGGATTACGCGGTGATCGAACAGCTCGGCCTCAAGGCGTTCTATGTCGATGGCGGCGCGCCATGAACTTGCGCGGGAAGCTGTTCATGCCGTTGGTTGCGCTGAGTGTGGCGGTGGGCGCCTACATCGCCTTTGTCTGGACACCGCATTACATCGAAACGGAATTCGAAGAGCACGCCGAAGCGGCGGGCTCGCATCTCGATACCCTCGGCGAGTCGTTGATCGAGCCGCTGCTGAAGGGCGATCTGTCGGCGGTCTATTCCACGCTCGACGGCGTCCTGAAGAAGAGCCCGCACTGGCGCGGCCTGCGCCTGCTGGACGGCCATGGACGGCTTGTCTATCCGCTCGACCCGCCGGCGGATATCGCCGCCGACCGCGCGGTACGGAGCTTCTCGAAGAAGATTCGATACCTCGACAAGGAATTGGGTGAGATCGAGCTGACGGCGGATTTTTCCGGTTATCTCGCGGCTATCGAAACCCGTGTGTACGAACTGCTGGCAGTGGTGCTCCTGGGTGGCGTGCTCGGGCTCGCCATTATCGGAGTCATGGCGGAGATGTTCCTGTTGCGGCCGCTGACGCGATTGTCCGCGGCCAGCCGCCGGCTCGCGCAGGGCGACTACACGGCGCCGCTGCCGGCGGCGCGCGACGACGAGCTGGGCGCGCTGGTGACGGATTTCTCCGGCATGCGCGATGCCATCGAGCGGCACGCGCAGAACATCATGGACGAGAACGTGTGCCGCCGCCTGGCGGAGGAGCATGTGACGCGCGAGCTCAACACCCAGCAGGTGCTCCGGCGCATCCTCCAGGAGTCGTTCGAGCCGATCGCGCTGGCGGAGTTTCTCGGGCGCGCTCTCGATTATGTCTTGGGCGTGTCCTGGTTGCAGCTCAATCCGCGCGGCGCCGTGTTCCTCGCGGATGGCGAGACGCGCGCGCTCAGCATGGCCGCCCAGCGCGGCCTGTCGGAAGAAATAACACTTGCCTGCGCGCGCCTGCCTTACGGCCGCTGCCTGTGCGGGCGCGTGGCGGAATCCGGCGAGGCGCTGGCGGTAACGGCGGTCGATGCCCGTCACGACATCCAGCCGGCCGGCATGACACCACACGGGCATTGCGTGCTGCCAATCCGCTCCGGCGAAACGCTGCTCGGGGTGCTCAACCTGTACCTCGCCCCCGGTTATGTGCCGCAGGAACACGAACGCATTTTCCTGCAGGACGTGGCCGACACCCTGGCCGGCATCATCGAGCGCCGCCAGGCCGAGGCGCGCCTGACCGAGGCCGAAGAGGCGCTGCGCCACGCCAACGAGGAACTGGAACGGCGCGTGCACAAGCGCACCGGCGAGTTGCTCCAGCAGAAGTTCGCCCTCGACCAGCACTCGATTGTCGGCATCACCGACCGTGCCGGGAAGATTCTCTATGCGAACGACAAATTCTGCAAGATCAGCCAGTACCCGCGCGAAGAACTGCTCGGCCAGGACCACCGCCTGCTCAACTCCGGCTATCACCCGCAGTCGTTCTTCAAGGAGATGTGGGCCACCATCGGCCGCGGCCAGGTGTGGCAGGGCGAGCTCCGCAACCGCCGCAAGGACGGCAGTTTCTACTGGGTGGATACGACCATCGTGCCGTTTCTGGGTGACGACGGCCGGCCCTTCCAGTACATCGCGATTCGCACCGATATCACGGCGCGCAAGCAGGCCATGGAGAAGCTGCGCCAGTCGGAGGAGCGCTTCAGCAAGGCGTTCCACGCCAGCCCGGACATGATCACCCTGAGCCGGCTCAAGGACAACGTGTTCATCGACGTGAACGCGAGCTTCCTGCGCTGCACCGGCTACACGCGTGACGAGGTGATCGGCCGGACTCCGGCCGACCTCAACATCTGGGACGATATGAACGTGGCGCGCGCGGTGAAGAAGGCCCTGGCCACGCACGGCATGGTGCGCGATGTCGAGACCGCGGGTCGCAGCCGCGCCGGCGAATACTTCGCCGTATCGTACTCGGCGGACCTGATCGAGATCGACGGCGCGCCGCATACCCTGGCGGTGATCCACGACCTGCGCCACATCAAGCAGGTCGAGGCCGAGCTGGTGCGCGCGCGCGACGCGGCGCTGGCCGCCGCGCAGGCCAAGTCGCAGTTCCTCGCCACCATGAGCCACGAGATCCGCACGCCCATGAACGGCGTGCTGGGCATGCTGGAGCTGCTCGAGGACGCCGGGCTCGGCGCCGAACAGCGCCAGCATGTGCGCACCGCGCACCAGTCGGCGGAGTCGCTGCTGCACCTGCTCAATTCCATCCTCGACCTCTCGCGGCTCGATACCAGCCGCGTCGAGCTGGAACACAGCGCGTTCGACGTGTACGACCTGGTGAGCGACGCGGTGCAGGTGCTGGCGGTCAACGCATTCCGCAAGAACCTGGATGTCCATTGCCTGATCGCGCCCGCGGTACCGGAGCGCGTGTGGGGCGACCCCGCGCGTTTGCGCCAGGTGCTCACCAATCTGGTGGCCAACGCCATCAAGTTCACCGAACAAGGCGGGGTCACGCTGCGCGTGAGTCGAGAGTCATCAGTCGAGAGTCGCGAGTCCGGAAGTCAGTCGCGAGTCGGGAGTCGCGAGTCGGGAGTCCAGAAGGCAGTCGAGAGTCCAGAAGGCAGTCGAGAGTCGCGAGTCGCGAGTGCGGATGAAACGTCGTTGGTTTTAGACTCTCGACTCGCGACTCCCGACTCGCGACTATCTTCGGGCTCGCGACTGATGTTCGAGGTCGAAGACACCGGCATCGGCATCGAACCGTCGCAGCAACGCCAGGTGTTCGAGCCGTTCATGCAGGCGGACAGCTCCATGACGCGCCGCTTTGGGGGTTCCGGGCTCGGTCTGGCTATCGCGCGCCAGCTCGTGGAGCTCATGGGGGGCGAGATCGGGGTCGAGTCCGAGCCGGGCCGCGGCAGCCGCTTCTGGTTCACGCTGCCGCTGGCGGCCGCGTCCGAGGCGGCGCCGGCGTTGTCCTCCGCGCTGGCGGACCGGCGCGTGCTGATCGTGACCGATCGCCCGGCGGCGGCCGCCTTGCTCGAAGCACAGATACACGCCTGGGGCGCCGCCGCGCAGGTGGCGCCGGATGCCGTGGCGGCGCTCGCCAGCCTCGGGGATGCCGTTTCCGCCGGGGCGCCTTTCGACAGTTGTCTGGTCGACCTGCGCGAGAACGAGGCCGCCGTGCAGTTGGCGCACTTGATTGCCCTCGATCCGGTCGTGGCACGCGCGCGCGTCACCGTGCTGGCGCGCACCGAGAGCAAAATGCTGCCGCGCAATCTGCGCGAGCTGGGCGTGGCCTGCTGTCTGTCCAAGCCGCCACACCCGCGCGAGCTGTGCGAATGCCTTGGCGGGCCGCGCCATGACAGCGGCTGGGGCGCGCTGGTCGGGCCGGACCGGGGCGACCGGCGCGTGCTGGTGGTGGACGACAACCTCGTGAACCAGACGGTCGCCACCGGCATGCTGGCGCGCCTCGGGTTGACGGCGGACGTGGCGGGCGACGGCGAGCAGGCGCTGGCGATGGCGGCAGCGGGCGGTTACGCGCTGATTTTCATGGACTGCCAACTGCCCGGCATGGATGGTTACGAGGCGGTGCGCCGCATTCGCGCCGGCGAACAGGGTGGACGCGTGCCCATTGTCGCGCTCACGGCGCATGCGCGCGATGACGAGCGCGATCGCTGTCTCGCCGCCGGCATGGACGACCTGCTGACCAAGCCCCTGTCGCTGGAGACGCTGCGCGCGCTGCTCGATCGCCGGCTGCCGCCGGCGAGCAGCGCGGCGGGCGATGGCGGGAGCATCGATCTGTGGGAAGGGCGCGACGCCGAGATACAGGAAGTGCCGCTGGATGCAGCACGCCTCGATGAACTGCGCGAGCTGCTGGCCGGGCAGTTTGAAGTCATGCTGCAGGCGTTCCGCGAGGACGTGCCGGCGCGCATCGCGGCGCTGGAACAGGCGCAGGCGGCCGAACAGCCCAACCAGCTTCGGAACACGGCCCATGCCCTGAAAGGCGCGGCGCTCAACATCGGCGCCGGGCCGTTGGCCAAGTCCTGCCAGTTGTTGTCCGATGCGGTGCGGCAGGGGGATGCCCATGACATCGGCGATTGTCTGGCGGCGGTCAAGACAGAGGTTGGCCGGGTGTTGGCGGCGTTGGTGGGGGGGGGACGTGGTCGACGCATGACTCACCATAGGGTACGCCCTGCGCGCAGCCCGTAGGAGCGGCCTCCCGGCCGCGATTCATTTCATTCGCGACCGGAGGTCGCTCCTACGCTGCGCGGGCAAGTCCGGCACGGGAATTGCCTTTTACCACTCAGAAGGGAGCCGTTTCCGGTTCCGCACTTGATTAAGGAGCGAGGCATGTCGCAGTCAATGCAGGTGCTGCCAGGAGTCCGGCGGGGTGGGCACGTTGTTCGTGCACACGCATTTCGATTCGGGATGCGCGTGGACAAAGTATTTTTCGACCGGAGGCGGTGTATGTCCGGTAGCGCCCGGCATCCGCTGGCGGTCGCGGCGCGCGCGCGGGGGCGCCGTGGTTGAGCAGCCGGCGGTTTCACGCTGGCGCCGGTTTCGGTCGGCATGCGGCCTGACGGGTGTCGTCGGGAAGGTGGCGCTGCTGCTGCTTGCGCTGGTGGGCGTGGCACTGGTCATCGCCGCCGCCTTTTACGTCCTGCTCGAGGAGGAGTCCGGGGGTCCGGCGAGCGTCGACGTCGCCGGCCGCCAGCGCCTGTTGGCCCAGCAGATCCAGGCCTACACCCACATGGTGTCCATGGGCCAGGACGAGGACCGCGACGGCCTGCGCGGGCTGGTCGCCGAATTCGATAAGTCGCTCGCCGTTCTGGAGCAGGGCGGCTCGGTGATGCATTACACGCTGGAGCCGGCACCGCTGCCGGTGCAGGACGCACTGGCAGTGACTCGAAGGCTGTGGCCGGCGTATCGGGCGGCAGCACTGACGGCGGCGGACAGCCCGGCCGGGACAGCGGCCCTGCGCGAGGCCGCGGCCTATGTCGAGGAGCAGGCGCTGGTCCTGATTGCGGCGACCAACCGGGCGGTGGCGGCGTACGATGTCTACGAACGGCAGCAACACGCGCGCCTGCTGGGCCTCATGGCCGTGCTGGTCGCACTCGATTTGCTGGTGGTTATCATTGTCGTGGCGGTCATCCGGCGCTTTGTGCGGGAGCGCGGGCAAACCGAACAGCGGCTCGCGCACGACTACCGGTTGCAGCAGCTTGTTGGCGCGCTGCTGCGCCGTTCGCTCGAGCCGGGTGCGGTCGAGCACTTTCTGTCCCAGGCGCTCGACCAGATCCTTGCCCTGCCCTGGCTGCTGCCCGATCCGCGCGGTTGCATCTTTCTCGTGGACGAAGCGAGCGGCCGGCTCCACCTGACGGCGCAGAAGGGCTTGGCGCCGCCGCTGCTGGTCGCCTGCCGTGAGGTTGAACCGGGGCACTGCCTGTGCGGCCGCGCCGCGGCCGGGAACGAGATTGTCTTTGCGACGCACGTTGACGAACGCCACGAGACCCGTTTCGCGGGCATGACGCCGCACGGCCATCTGGTGGCGCCGATACGCAGCGCCCATAGCGTGCTCGGTGTTATCAACCTGTACGTGGCGCCGGGCACCGAACGCCATGTTGAGTGGGAGCGGCAGCTCGCCATGATCGCCGACGCGCTGGCCAGCGGGATCGAGCGCAAGCGCGCGGAGGCGGCCCTGGTGCGCGCCAACGTCGAACTCGAGCAGCGCGTGCACGAGCGCACCGCCGAGTTGCTCATGCAGAAATTCGCCCTCGACCAGCACGCGATCGTCACGATCACGGACGCCGCCGGGGTCATCGAGTACGTGAACGACAAGTTCTGCGAGGTGAGCCAGCGCAGTCGCGCGGAGCTGATCGGTCGGCACAGCCGGGCGTCGAACTCCGGTTATCACCCGAAGGCGTTCTTCAAGGAGCTGTGGGAGACGATCAGCGCCGGCCGGGTCTGGCACGGCGAGATCCGCAACCGCCGCAAGGACGGCGGTTTCTACTGGGTGGACACGACCATCGTCCCCTTTGTGGGTGCGGACGGGAAACCCGAGCGCTACGTCGCGATCCGCACCGACATTACCGAACGCAAGCAGGCGATGGAAAAGCTGCGCCAGTCGGAAGAGCGCTTCAGCAAGGCCTTCCATGCCAGCCAGGACATGATCGCGCTCAGCCGGCTCAAGGACAATGTGTTTGTCGACGCGAATGAAAGTTTCCTGCGCAACACCGGTTACAACCGCGACGAGGTGGTCGGCAAGCCGGCCGCCGGTCTCAACCTCTGGCACGACCTGCGCGAGGCGCGCACGATGAGGAAGATTCTGGTAACAGAGGGCAGGGTGCGTGCCCTCGATGCCGTGGGTCGCAACCGCGCCGGCGAGCCGTTTCCGGTGTCGTACTCGGCCGATCTGATCGACATCGACGGCGAACCGCATGTACTGGCGGTGATGCACGACCTGCGCCAGATCAAACGGGCCGAGGCCGATTTGGAGCAGGCGCGCGACGCGGCGCTCACGGCGTCGCGCGCCAAGTCGCAGTTCCTCGCGACCATGAGCCACGAGATTCGCACGCCGCTGAACGGTGTGCTCGGCATGGCCCAATTACTGGAACAGACGCCGCTGCGGCCGGAGCAACAGGAATTTGTACACACCATCCTCAGCTCGGGAGAAACGCTGCTCGAACTCATTAACGAGATTCTGGATTTCTCGCGTATCGAGGCAGGCCGCTTCAGCCTCGATACGCTCGACTTCGAGCTGCGCACGGCGGTTACGGGGGTCGTCGACACGCTGTCGGTGCTGGCGCGGAACAAGGGCCTGTCGCTGGAATTCAGCTTGTCGGGAGACGTCCCGGCGCTGCTGCACGGCGACCCGCATCGCCTGCGCCAGATTCTGGTGAATCTGATCGGCAATGCCATCAAGTTTACCGATACTGGCGGCATCGCAGTAAAAGTCAGTCGCGAATCGAATGTGCCTGCGGCGGATACCCGGCTTCGGTTTGAGGTTACGGATAGCGGCATCGGGGTGCCCCTGGGTCTGCAGGCGCGCATTTTCGAGGCCTTTACCCAGGTGGATGGATCCAGTGCCCGGCGTTTTGCCGGCACCGGTCTGGGCCTCTCGATCGCCCGGCAACTGGTTGGGTTCATGGGCGGTGAGATCGGTATCGAGAGCGAGCCCGGTAAAGGATCCACCTTCTGGTTCACGGCCTGTTTCGGTGCCGCTACAGGCGCAGTGTTACAGCTCTCGCCGCCCGTAGCTCAGGCCGCGCGCGTGCCGTCAAAAAACGTTGCGCGCGACGTGTGTGTGCTGGTGGTGGAAGACAACAAGGCGAACCAGATGGTTGCACGGCGCATGCTTGAGCATCTTGGTTGCAAGGTAGAAGTGGTGGATGGCGGTGACGTGGCGCTCGCGCGTATTGCCGCGACCCGCTATGACCTGGTGTTCATGGATTGCCAGATGCCGGGCATGGACGGCTTTGCCGCGACCCGCGCCATTCGTAGCCGCGAGGCCGGGCAGCCCGCCGCCCCGCGCCTGCCGGTCGTGGCCATGACCGCCAATGTGTTCGCTCAGGATCGCACGGCTTGTTTGGCCGCCGGTATGGATGATTTTCTCGCCAAACCGGTCAGTATCGCCAGCATGCAGTCCATGCTGGACAAGTGGTTGGCGTGCCCCGAGGTGTCGTTATCGGCTCCTCCCGGCGCGTCGAAGACGGTCGTACAGGATGGCGCTACGCCAGCACTGGACGAGGAACAGTTTGCCGTGCTGTTCGCGCTCATGGGCGAGAGCTTTGCAGGGTTCGTTGCTGTTTTCACCGAGGATACCCCGGTGCGCCTGGCGGCCCTGCGCGCGGCCGCCGCGCAGCACGACCGCGAACAACTCAAGCAACTTGCCCACTTGCTGAAAGGCAGCACGGCCAACGCCAGCGCCATGACCCTGTCGTCGCTGTGTGCCCGCCTGGAACCCCTGGTGCGCGACGGATCTCCCGAACAAATAGACGAACAGATCGCCTGCATCGAAGCGGAATACCAGCGGGTGGCGGCGGCGTTAACGGCGGTCGTGAGTGCGTAGGAGCGAGGCAAGCAGCCCGGCTGCCCCTTGATTCGGAACTACGGGCCGCGCGTAGGAGCGGCCTCCCGGCCGCGATTAATCCTAAAAACGGCTTTAGCCGCAGATGAACGCAGATGAAAGCAAATGAAAGCAGATGAAAGCAAATGAATCATGCCATGGATGCACCGAGGCCATTCACCCTTTGGGTGGGCCGGCGAATACAGGCAGCGCATTGAATAACCATGTTTATCTGCGTTCATCTGTGGCTGACTGCTTTTTCCAGGTTAATTCAGCTTAAGGGAACCTCTAAAAATTGGTAATCCCTTCTCCCTCCGGGAGAAGGCGAGGATGAGGGGATATTTAATTCATGTATTTACATCCCTCACCCTAACCCTCTCCCGGAAGGAGAGGGGATTTTTAGAGGTTCCCTTAAGGTAAACCCCCGGCTCTGCCGGGGGACCCACAACGGTTCGACCGTTACCGCGGT
>CAYHES010000105.1:0-8748 GCA_964355495.1 uncultured Acidiferrobacterales bacterium | reverse complement strand
TCTCCAGCTTCTTGCGGATGCGGGTTTGCTTGAGGCGCGACAGGTAATCGACGAATACCTTGCCGTCCAGGTGATCGATCTCGTGCTGGATGCAGGTGGCAAACAGGCCGCTGGCCTCAAGCTCGAACGGCTGTCCGTCGCGGTTGAGGGCACGCAGACGGATGTGCTGGGCGCGCTCGACCTCGTCATAAATTCCGGGCACCGACAGGCAGCCTTCTTCGAACACCTGTTTGCCGTCGTGCTGGAGGATTTCCGGGTTGATGAATACCTGCAGGGCGTTGTGCGTTTCCGAGACATCGATGGTCACCACACGCAGCGCCACGTTGATTTGCACGGCGGCCAGCCCGACACCGGGCGCGGCGTACATGGTTTCGGCCATGTCGTCCACAAGGCGGCGAATCTCGTCATCCACGGTGGTGACGGGTCGGGCAACCTGGCGCAGGCGCGGGTCGGGATAGTGCAGGATGGTGCGGATCGCCATACAGGTACTTTAGATGGGGGCAGCCCCCAAGCGTTTCCATTCCTCTGAAAGTGGATTATTATCGATTCAAATCATCCTGAATAACAAGATAATTCCAGCAGCGTGCCGCTTTGCGCCGCCAGTCGGGGTGGACTAGACTCCGACCAACACCACAGGGAAATCATGCCCATGCCCGTGAAAAACCTGTTATCCATCGGGGCCGTTCTGGCCCTGTTCGCCTTTGCTGCCCCCGCCTGCGCGGACACCGTGGCGCTCAAATCCGATCACCCGGACCGCTATGTGGTGCAGAAGGGCGATACCCTGTGGGACATTTCCAAGCGCTTTCTCCAGGATCCGTGGCGCTGGGCCAGTGTGTGGACGATCAACGATCAGATCAAGAATCCGCACCTGATCTACCCCGGCGACGTCATCCTGCTGACCTACGTGGACGGCAAGCCGCAGCTGAGCGTGCAGCGCGAGGAAAAGCTGGCACCGGCACCGGCGGCTCCCGCTGCCGCCGAAGTGCCGCAGGCCGACGTTGAGCCGGTCGTCACACCCACAACCGCCATCGAAGAGCCGGCCGGCGAGACCCCGAGCGGTATGAAAGTGGTCAAGCTCCGGCCCAGGACGCACGCCGAATCGATCAGCGCCGCCATTCCGACCATCAGTCCGAACGCGATCGTGCCGTTTCTGACCGAGCCGCTGGTGGTGGGACGCTCCGAGCTGGACCGGGCCGGTTATGTCACCATCGGTCTCGATGATCGGGTGGCGCTTGGCGACGGCAGCCAGTTCTATGCGCGTGGTCTGAAGAAGAACAGCAGTACCGAGTATTACCAGGTTTTCCGCCAGGGCGCCGCCCTCAAGCACCCGGACACGGGTGAAACCCTGGCCTATGAAGCCCAGTACCTGGGCGACGCCAGGGTGCTCGAAGCCGGCGATCCGGCCAAGCTCGTGGTCACGCGCGTCAAGCAGGAAATTCTGCCCACCGATCGCCTGCTCGCGGCGCCGGAGAAGGCCGCGCTTCCTTATTACTTTCCGCGCGCGCCGGACAGGAACGTCAAGGGCCGTATCCTCGTGGCGGTCAACGGTTTGCGCGAGTTTGGGCCCAATACCATCGTCGCCATCAGCCTCGGCAAACGCGAGGGCATGGAGGAGGGACATGTGCTGCGGATCATGCGGCACGTGGGTGTGAGCAAGGATCCGGTCACAAAACGCATGTACAAGCTGCCGGACGAGGAGACGGGTCTGCTCATGGTATTCCGGGTGTTCGACAAGGTCAGCTACGCGCTGATCATGGATGCCAACCGGCCGGTGCACATTTACGACGCCTTGCGCACGCCCTGATCCGCTTCGCGGCATGGATGCCGGGCTGTAACCGAGGGAAGACCGGGCATGCGGTTTGAGGACGCTGTTCCATGGCTGCACCTGCATCGTTTGACCGGTGGTGGCGCCGGCCTGCGGTGCCTGCTCGAGCAGTTCGGTAGTATCGAGGCCATTTATGCCGCAGCGCGCTCCGAACTGCTGCCCTGCTTCGACGGTGACCAGTCTCCAGTAGATGCCGTCCGCGCCGGTCCGGATGCCGGGCAGTTTGAGGCCGAGCGCGTGTGGCTCGACGATCCCTCCAACCACCTTGTCACGATTTCCGATCCGGCCTATCCGCCGCTGTTGCGCGAGATTCCCGGCCCGCCGCCGTTGCTGTTTGTGCGCGGCGACGCGGCACTGCTCGGCGCCCCGCAACTGGCGGTGGTCGGTTCGCGCAACCCCTCGCACGGCGGCTGCGACAATGCGCGCGCCTTCAGCGAGCAGCTGACGCGTGCCGGGCTGGTGGTGACGAGCGGGTTGGCGCTCGGCATCGACGCCTGTGCGCACGCCGCGGCCCTCGACGCCGGCGGCCAGACCATCGCGGTCGCGGCCACCGGCCTGGATCGTGTCTACCCGTCGGCGCACCGTGAGTTGGCGCACCGTATTGCCGCCCAGGGCGCGCTGGTGTCGGAGTTTCCGCTCGGCACGCCGCCGCGGCGCGAACACTTTCCGCGCCGCAACCGCCTGATCAGCGGCCTGTCGCTCGGCGTGCTGGTGGTGGAGGCGGCGCTGCGCAGCGGCTCACTGATCACCGCGCGCCTCGCCGCCGAGCAGGGACGCGAGGTGTTCGCGATCCCGGGCTCCATCCACTCGCCGCTCGCGCGTGGCTGTCATGCGCTCATTCGCCAGGGCGCGAAGCTGGTCGAAACCGCGGCGGACGTGCTTGAGGAACTCGGCGCGCTGGCCGGATTTGTCGCCGCTTCGACGGGCGGCGTGTCCGGGTCTGCGCCCGGCGCGTCGCTCGACCCGGCACAGCAGGAATTACTCGATCTGATTGGTTACGATCCGGTTGAGATGGACACGCTCATCGCGCGCAGCGGATTGACGCCGGGTAGGCTTTCCTCCATGCTGTTGCACATGGAATTGCGCGGGCTGATCGAAGCCCGTCCGGGCGGGAGGTACCAGCGAACGTCCTGACGGCCCTGTGCAGCGCGAAGTGTGGACGGGACGACACGGCACGCGCGAAGGGGCGAACGAGAGAATGATGAAAGAAAACGTGCTGGATGTGTTGATGTATCTGTTCGAGAACTACATGGACGATGGTCCCGAATTCAGTCCCGATCAGGAAGCGCTCGCCGTCGAGCTGGCGCAGGCCGGCTTTCCCCGCAGTGAAGTGAACAAGGCCTTCGACTGGCTCGAAGGGCTGGCCTCGCTGCGCGACCGCGGCGTATTGCCCCTGGGCGGGCGGGCGCAGTCCATGCGCGTGTTCTCCGCGCAGGAGCAGCAGAAAATCAACATCGAAGCGCGCGGCTTCATCCTGTTTCTGGCGCGCAGCGGCGTGCTCGATTCGCATACCCGCGAGCTGGTCATCGATCGCGTCATGGCGCTCGACACGGACGAAATCGACAGTGAACAGCTCAAGTGGGTGATCCTCATGGTGCTGTTCAACCAGCCCGGCCAGGAGCAGGCCTACGCCTGGATGGAAGACCTGGTGTTCGACGGCGTGCAGGAGCACCTGCACTGATTTTCCAGCCGTTTTTCCTTCCGGCTTGACAAGCGACACCGCTTGTCGCACACAATCACGCCCCACGATCCAACTTATCTACATCTGACGGCAGGCGAGCGTCTGCCGCGAAGGTGAACCGGGTAACTATAATGGCTAATTTTGTGCAGGCCTGCTTTCCTTAACCGATGTCGAAAAACCTGATCATTGTCGAATCGCCGGCCAAGGCGAAAACCATGTCCAAGTACCTGGGCAAGGAGTTCACCGCGCTCGCGTCCTACGGGCATGTGCGCGATCTGCTGCCGAAGAAGGGCGCGGTCGACACCGAGCACGACTTCGCCATGAAGTACGTGCTCATCGAGAAGAACAAGAAACACGTCGACGCCATCATCAAGGCGATGAAAAAGGCCGACGCACTGTACCTCGCGACTGACCCGGATCGCGAAGGCGAGGCGATCTCTTGGCACCTGTACGAAATCCTCAAGGAAGAGGGCGTGCTCAAGGACAAGCCGGTGCACCGCGTCGAGTTTTACGAAATCACCAAGACCGCCATCCAGCGCGCCATCCAGGAGCCGCGCGAGCTGTCGATTAACCTGATCAATGCCCAGCAGGCGCGGCGCGCGCTCGATTACCTGGTCGGCTTCAACCTGTCGCCGCTGCTGTGGAAGAAGGTGCGCCGCGGGCTATCCGCCGGGCGCGTGCAAAGTCCGGCGCTGCGCCTGATCGTCGAGCGCGAAGAGGAGATCGAGCGCTTCAAGGCGCGCGAGTACTGGACCATCGAGTCCGATCTCAGCACCAAGGGGCAGAATTTCAGCGCCAAGCTCACCCAGTTCCAGGGCGAGAAGCTTGACCAGTTTTCGATCAACGACGAGAATCGCGCGAGCGAGGTTGAGGCCGAACTGCTCAAGCAGGCACAGGGCCGCTACCTCGTCACCGCGGTCGAGAAAAAGCAGCGCAAACGCAACCCGTCGCCGCCGTTCACCACCTCGACCCTGCAACAGGAGGCGTCGCGCAAGCTCGGTTTTACGGCACAACGCACCATGCGCACTGCGCAGCAACTCTATGAAGGTGTCGATATCGGCGGCGAGACGGTCGGTCTCATCAGCTACATGCGTACCGACTCGGTGAACCTGGCGAAGGAAGCGGTCGAAGAGATTCGCGCGCTCATCGCCAAGCGCTACGGCGACGACAACCTGCCGGAAACGCCGCACGTCTACAAGACCAAATCCAAGAACGCGCAGGAAGCGCACGAGGCGATCCGCCCGACCTCGGCCGAGCGCATTCCCGAGCAACTCAAGGAGCGCCTGACGCCGGAGCAATACAAACTGTATGAGCTCATCTGGAAGCGCACGGTCGCCTGCCAGATGGTGCACGCGGTGCTGGATACCGTGGCCGTCGATCTCGAGGCCGGCAGCGGCAACGTGTCGCGCGCCAACGGCTCGACCCTGGTGAAGCCGGGCTTCATGGCCGTGTACCAGGAAGGCACGGACGAGAAGAAGGAAGGCGAAGAAGACGAGGCGATCCTGCCGGTCATGTTGAAGGGCGAGTATGTGGACCTGCGCGTGATCCGCAAGGAACAGCACTTCACCGAGCCGCCGCCGCGCTTCACCGAGGCCTCGCTGGTGAAGACGCTCGAGGCCTTCGGCATCGGCCGTCCGTCCACCTATGCGTCGATCATCTCGACACTCGAGTCACGCGAGTACGTCACGCTCGACAAGCGCCGCTTCCAGCCGACCGACGTCGGCCGCGTGGTGAACAAGTTCCTGTCCGAGCATTTCTTCAAGTACGTGGACTATGACTTCACCGCGCGCATGGAAGACGACCTCGACGCCGTGTCGCGCGGCGAGAAAGAGTGGCGGCCGCTGCTGCAGGAGTTCTGGGGTGAGTTCAAGCTGCGGGTCGACGAGAAGGAGACCGTCGATCGCCCCGGCACCGAGATCCTCGCGGAGCCCTGCCCAAAGTGCGGCAAGCCGCTGTCCAAGCGCCTCGGTCGCAACGGCTACTTCATCGGCTGCACCGGCTACCCGGAGTGCGACTACACGCGCAACGTGGATGAAGAGGCCGGCGCCTCGAACGAGCCGCAGTATGTCGAGGACCGCGTCTGCCCGAAGTGCGAATCGAAGCTGGTCATCAAACGTGGCCGTTACGGCAAGTTCATCGGTTGCAGCAATTACCCGAACTGCAAACACATGGAGCCGCTCGAGAAACCGGCCGACACCGGCGTGCAGTGCCCGGAGTGCAAGCAGGCGAGCATGCTCAAACGCAAGTCGCGTTACGGCAAGATTTTTTATTCGTGCGCGCGTTACCCGGACTGCAAGTATGCGGTTTGGAACCTGCCACTGAATGAACCTTGCCCGAAGTGCGCCTGGCCGATTCTGACCATCAAGACCACCAAGCGCCGTGGTACCGAGAAAGTTTGTCCGGTGAAGGAATGCGGCTTTGCCGAACCGTATGAGGGCGAACTCGATATGCCGGGCGCCGCGCCAGCGATCGGGACTGGCTGAATAAGATTACGCAACCCGAGATAGGGGTGGGGTTTCCTCCCTTAGGCGAGGGTACGACAGTCATCTTATCGCACGATCAAGGGAGGTAAATCTTGAGCGCAGGCACTTTCGAGCGTCTGGGTCGGCCGCTCTTTGCGCTCACTCTTTGCGCACTTCTCATTGCTCCTGTGCTCGCGCGGGACGACGATAAAGTTGGAAACGTAATCGATTTCCTGAAATCTTACCCGGTTAGCAAGATTGAATCCGGTACGACCGATCCCAGCTTGCTTCGCCACAACTTGCCGGAAATCCCGTTTGAGAAATGGCTTGGATCAATCATGGGCGACTCTCCGCTTGAGTGGCAAGGGGGTGATTGCGCTGAATATACCGGTGACGACGGGTATTGCGGTTCATTTCTAGTTACCGTCCGTACTCCGCAATGGCGTTGCCCGGGTGTTGAGTTAAGGTTTGCCGTTGGGAAAGATGCCACGGTGTATTTAATCCATGACGGCGGCAATGTGAGCGACTTCGGGGCAAGGGGCAGTTTGGATCAGCTTAGCGATCTGGAAAGAGTATTAAGGGAAGTGAAGGTAAAGGCGGCGCCCAATCGCCCGTCAAGTCTCCCCGCCGCCAGCCTAAAAACGATGACGAAGGCCGATATCATCAGGCACGTGCAGACCCTCGACGTACATCGCCTTGACCCTTCCTTGCCTTCAGAACGCTTCGATCAATGGCTTGGCCGTACGGCTCGTTGGCCGCTTCAATGGTGGAACAGTGATGTACACGAACGTTGTGGTCCCAATACGCTTGAGGCTCATGTCACCACAGCCGGTATACATGATCCGGAGGGGCGGGAGCCACGCACTTACATCAATGTGGTGCTCGGCTCCTGGGAGCGAGGTATCGAAGGCGAGCCAAAGCTGGCGATTTCTTTCAAAAGCGAAGATGGGGTACTTGCCCCATCTTCGCCTGTGAAGAATCTCTCCACGCTCCAAAAGAAATTTGATGAGTGGCACACCACTCTCCTGACGCGCAAGCCCAAAGTACCCGTTGTGCAGAACATGACCAGTATTGGACGGTTCGATCAAGTCCGCTCCACTCCCACCGGCCATTGCGATGGGCATAGCCTTGATCTCTGGGAATATGGTGAGCGTATATTCGGCCTTCACCATCGGCACGATGGTCTGTGCGGTGATCCACCCTGTAGTGCAATACAGGATCTAAAATTCGATGCAAAAACAGGCGAGCTTGAATTTTTGTCGTCACAACCCGGCGAGAAATATAAATTCGCCGGGAAAATGGAATCAGGAAAGATCGTTGGCGTCTTCGGCGCGGAGCCTGTGTCGCTTAGGCGAGGTCGTGAATACTCCACGTCTCTGGATTCGGAACGAAATGTTGCGGCTTGGTGTGCGTTCTGGAGTCAGGTTCCAAGATGCAGCGGGGTGAAAGAACTGTGCAAATCGATCGGAGTACCAGAGGCCCCTGCGGTTCGTTAACCTCGTTTTGGTTGGGAAACCGGGGTTAATGACACAACTTGACTCTGAAGCGATCGTGTTAACGCCATCGCCGTACCAGATATTCTCCTGCCGTTGGAACAGCTGCAACTAAATCCAGATGTCATCAGGGAAGCAATGGTGAGTGCCGATGGGCAAATGTCTACCCGTTTTCATGGTCGTTAATTAATTACTGAGGAGAACGGTAAATAGTGCGCACCTCGACATGCCCTGGGTTCCTTCTCCCCGCGGGAGAAGGACAGGATGAGGGCCGGTTTTGCGCTGTTTGCCCTCACCCCGGCCCTCTCCCGCAGGGAGAGGGAGAAAAGCGACACGCACTATTTGGCGACCGGATCAGTATCAGTTCAGGCGGACAGCAGCAGCTTGGCACCGGCGATCACCAGCACCACGCCCAACACGCGTCGCAGCGTCACCGGCGCCAGCCGGCGCACGGCGAGTTCCGATCCAATCACGGCACCGGCCAGCGCCGCGAGCATGAGCAGCGGCAGCTGTGCCGGCCAGGCGACGGCGACGGTTGCATGCCCGGCGAGTGCGGCGATCGAGTTCACCAGAATGAAGGCCGCCGACAGCGCCGCGGTGGTTCGCATGTTGGCCCAGCGCAGCAGGAGCAATAGCGGGCTCAGGAATATTCCGCCGCCCACTCCGGTGAGGCCGGACAGCAAGCCGAGACCTGCCCCGCTTACCAGTGCAATCCAAATATTTGGCGTGGAGGAGGCTTCATGATCCTGCGTATTCCACAGCAGACGCGCGGCGGCAATCAGCAGGGCGACGGCCACCAGAATCTTGTAGGCCCCGCCCGGCAGAGTGAGCGCGCCGCCGACAAAGGCGAGCGGGATCGAACCTGCCGAGAACGGCCAGAACAGGCGCGCGTCGAAGTAGCCGGCGCGCCACAGGCGATAAAAGACCAGGCCGGCAACGGCGATGTTCATCGCCAGTGCCGCCGGCTTCATGAAAATCGGCGCCAGCCCAAACAACGCCATGGCCGCCAGATAGCCGGAGGCGCCGCCGTGGCCGACCGAGGAATAGAGCGTAGCCGCAAACGCAATGAAGGCGAGCAACGCCACCAGTTGCGTTGTGGTCAGGGACTCCATGAGAGACGTCTACAGCCGACCACAGATTTCACACAGGTCCGGACAAGGAGCACAGTGTGATTGATCCGCATTTATCCGTGTTCATCTGTGGCTGCAATTAGAATAAATCACTCGTGTTGGTGCCCGCCCGGGCCGTGCACATGGCCATGCGCGAGTTCTTCACTACTGGCGTCGC
>CAYHES010000104.1:0-9109 GCA_964355495.1 uncultured Acidiferrobacterales bacterium | reverse complement strand
GTTGGGCGCCGAGGCCGAAGCCGTCGTTTGCGATCTTGAAAAAGGCGATGGTGTTGGCCTTCTTCGCCAACGATTTGTCGAGGATCAGGATCGAGGTCTTGACGCCGGAATAGGGATTGAACATACCCGCCGGCATCGAGACGACGGCGACGAGGTATTCCTCCACCAGCATCTTGCGTAGCTGTGTATACGCGGTCTGGCTCTGGAAGATGACGCCTTCGGGAACGATGATGCCGGCTCGTCCGCCGGGCGTGAGGTGCTCGGCCATGTAGTCCACGAACAGCACTTCGCTGCGTTTACTCTGTACGGAAAAGCGGTTGTGCGGTTTGATGCCGCCCTTCGGCGACATGAAGGGCGGGTTGGCGAGGATGACGTCGGCGTATTCGTTCCAGCGGTCCTGGCTGGTGAGGGTGTCGTACTCGACGATATGCGGGTCGGCGAAGCCGTGCAGGTACAGGTTCACCAAGCTTAAGCGCACCATGTCGGGCGAGATGTCGTAGCCTTTGAAGTTTTGGGCGAGGCGGCCCTTTTCGTCGGGGGTGAGCAGGTCGCCTGCCCTCTCCCCTGCCCCCTCTCCCAGAGGGAGAGGGGAATGAAATGTCGGCCCCTCTCCCGCAAGCGGGCGAGGGGAGGTATTTTGCTGGAGGATGTGCTTGTAGGAAGAGATCAGGAACCCGGCGGTGCCGCAGGCCGGGTCAAGCACGGTCTCGGTCTTCTTCGGGTCGATGATGGCGACCATGAAATCGATGATGTGGCGCGGGGTGCGGAACTGGCCGGCATCGCCTTGCGAGCCGAGCACGGAGAGCAGGTATTCGAAGGCGTCACCGAGACGTTCGCTGTGGTCGTAGTTGAATTCGTCGATGATCTTGAGAAAGGCGCGCAGGGTCTCCGGGTCGCGGTAGGGCAGATAGGCGTTCTTGAAGATGTCGCGGAACAGCGGCGGGATGCCGGGGTTCTCCGGCATCTTGGCGATGGCTTCGGCGTAGAGGTTGAGGGTCTCGTGGCCGCCCAGGCCGGAGCGCATGAGCTTGGCCCAGCCGTAGCGGGCGAACTCCCCGGCGAAGAACTTGCGCTTGCCGCCGAACTCCTCGCTCTCGGCGTCCATGTCGTCCATGAACTTGTAGATCAGGGCGATGGTAATCTGCTCGACCTGGCTCTTGGGGTCGGGCACCTTGCCGACGAGGATGTCGCGGGCGGTGTCGATGCGGCGCTTGGTGTCGGTGTCGAGCATTACTTTAGGCGTTTGATGTTGTTGGCTGCGAGGAGGGTGCGCATCTGGGAGATGGCGATTTCGTTTAGCTTGCGCAGGCGCTCAGGCTGGGGCAGGCCCTGGCGGATGAGGACGGAGTTGAGGCTTTCCAGATTCGTCAGGACGACCAGTTGCTCCAGAGGCGCGTGGTCGCGGATGTTGCCCTCGGCGTCGGGATGGGCATCGCGCCATTCCTTGGCGGTCTGCCCGAAGAGGGCGACGTTGAGCAGGTCGGCTTCGTTGGCATAGACCAGCGATGCCCGCTTCTTGGTGATGGCGGGAGGGATGAGCGTCTCGCGGATGGCATCAGTATGGATGCGATAATTGATCTTGGCGAGGGTGCGCTGGAGATTCCACCCGAGCTTGAGCCGGTCGTTCTCATCGTCCTTGAGACGCTGGAATTCCTTGATGAGGTAAAGCTTGAACTCCGGGCTGAGCCACGAGCCGAACTCGAAGGCAATGTCCTTGTGGGCATAAGTGCCGCCGTAACGGCCTGCACTCGCGATCAGCCCTTTGGCCCCGGTCAGGTCACCCCATTTTTTGGCTGACAGGAAAAAACTGTTCCGCCCCGCCTCATTTTTAATTCCCTCGAATTCGAGGGAATTAAAATCGGGATTATTGATCCGCTCCCAGACGCCGAGGAACAGGACGGTGTCCTTGTTCTTGAGCCACTGCTCAATCAGCGCGCCTCCCCCATCGAAGTTCCGCACCATATCGGTGAGCGAAATATAGTCTCCACCCGGCTGAGAAAGGATGCCGATGGATGTGCCCTGAACCTCGATGGTGCTTCTTTTTGCTTTACTCATGGGGCTGGCCTTTGGTGTGGGTGGCGCTAAACCCATCGAATTCGACGGGTTTAAATATGGCGGATTCGTCACAATTGAATCGAAACATAGTCTGATTCATGGCTCATGCGGCAAACTGGTTCAAGGATACATAATCCTTGACGTATTCAGGGATGAGCGCGCGGTACTTCTTCGGCACGGCGCGAAAGTCGCGGGTGGAAAAGTAGGGGTTGGTAGCCAGATCGGTGAAGTGCCGACTCTCGATAATGTGGCGCACTTGGTCGCTGGTCACATAGGCCTTGAAAAAGGTTTTGATGGCCGGGATGGCAGCGGCCTCTTCCGGCTTGGCATCGGCGACGAATTTGGCGAACTCCTCCTCCAACAACTCGTCCTTGGACTTGAAGCGCGGGATGAGGCCGAAGATCTTTTCCAGAATTTCGCGCAGGGTGAGGCGGCGATCCACGGCGGCGGCTTTGCGCAACTTGTCGAGGGTGTAGTACTCCTCGGGTTTGTCGAAAACCTCGCGGTTGATGTAGTCGATAACGCGATCCCATTGTCCGGCCTCCACCGCGGCGGCGATGGTCTCGTTCTCGCGCACCGTGTCTTCGAATCTCTCGAAAAACATTCGGTCGATCCTCATGCCTTCAGCGGTGATTTGCTCAACGCGGACGGAGGCGATGATATCCGCGCCGAGGTGCTCATAGATGCCGCCGACCACCACGGGGCCAGTGCCGCCACCGTCCTCGCGGCCCTTGCTCTGGGGCCGGGGCAGCTTCAGTACCTGGTCGTAATTAAACTCCTCCTCGAAGTACTCGCAGTTGGCGAAGAAATCGAAGAGCTTGTAGGCAGTCTTCTGCGGTTGCGCTACACCGTCCTTGAGACCGTCGTCGAAGAGCTGTTCGAGGAAGTTGTGCTTGCGCGTGCCGCGTCCCTTGATCTGGATGAAGTCGGTCGGCGAGAAAATCGGCCGAAACAGACCGAGATTGAGAATATCGGTGCAATCGTAGCCGGTGGTCATCATGCCAACCGTCACACAGACACGCGCCTTGCTGGTCTTGTAGGCGGGCAGGAAATTGGCCGCGCCGAGCAGATTGTTGTTGGTGAAGTTGATGGTGAACTGCTGGGCGTCGGGTATCTGCGAGGTGACCTGCACGGCGAAGTCTGACTGGTACTTGCCGGGGAACATTCGGTCGGCCATCTGGTTGAGGATCTGTGCCAGCTTGGCGGCGTGGTTCTGGCTGACCGCGAAGATGATGGACTTGCCAATCTCGCCGCTGACCGGATCGCGCAGGGCATTTTCCAGAAAGGTCTTGCAGAAAAGCTGGTTGGTGGCGTCGGCGAAGAAGCGCTTCTCGAACTCGCGCTGTTTGAATGTCTCCTGCTGATCATCGCCGGTGTCATCGGTGAACGCGACGACGAAGCCCTCTTCGGAGAGCAGTTCGGTGGTGATCTCGGTGCGGGCATCCACCACCATTGGGTTGATGAGGAATCCATCCTTCACGCCGTCAAGCAGCGAGTAGCGGTAGGTCGGCTCGCTGTTCTCGCAGCCGAAGGTGCGATAGGTGTCCAGCAACAGACGGCGCTCGGCCTCGCGCGGGTCGCGGGTGCGGGGGCTGGCCTTGTCGAACCGCTTCAGGTAGTCGCGGGGCGTGGCGGTAAGGCCGAGCTTGTAGCCGATGAAGTAGTCGAAGACGGCGCGGGCGTTGCCGCCGATGGAGCGGTGGGCTTCGTCGGAAATGACCAGGTCGAAATCGGTCGGCGAGAAGAGCCGCTGGTACTTGTTGTTGAAGAGCAGCGACTGCACCGTGGTGACAACGATTTCCGCCCGCCGCCAGTCGTCGCGATTCTCTTTGTAGATCACCGTCTGAAAGTCGGCGGACAGCGACGCCACGAGGGCCCTCCTGGCCTGTTCCTCTAGTTCAAGCCGGTCAACCAGGAAGAGGACGCGCCGGGCGTTGCCGGAGCGCAAGAACAGCTTGATGACGGCGGCGGCGGCGAGGGTCTTGCCGGTGCCGGTGGCCATCTCGAACAGGAAGCGGTCTTTACCGTCCTTCACGGCCCGTTGCAGGGCGTGAATGGCCTTCAACTGATAGGGCCGCAAGAAACGCAGTTTGTTGGCCTGGATGTAGCCGGGACGCTCGGCCTCGTTGCGCCACGCCGCTTCGGATTGGTAGTTCGGGCGCTGGGTCAGCACGATGTAGTCGTCGCCGACCTGATCCTCGATAAGGCGCTTTGGGTTCGGAGTGACCTTCTGGTAGCCGGTGACCGAGTCCGGGGTCGGGAAGGACGTGATGACGTATGGGTTGCCGCGCTCCAGATCCCAGAAGTAGTGCAGGTTGCCGCTGGAGAGGATAACGAAGCGGCAGTTCTGCGATTTAGCGTACTTGCGGGCCTGTTCCTTGCCGACGAGCGGGTTCTTGTTCTCCGATTTGGCCTCAAGGACGATAAGCGGGAAGCCCTTGGCGTCGAGCAGCAGGAAGTCGATGAAGCCCTTGCTGGTCTTCTCAAAGTTGTCGCCGAGGGCATCCAGATCGGATGATTTGATGGTGACGCTGGGTTCGAGGCGGATGTTGGCGGGCTTGTTTCCGTCCGCAAAGAAGCGCCAGCCAGCCGCTTCAAGCAGCTTGTTGATCTTGATTCGGGCTGTGGCTTCTTTATCGGACACTCAGGTTCCTGTCGCACGCCCAAAAAGGTGCTTCGCTATAGTACCTGTTGGCGTTTAAACATGTTGCGCCCGGCAACTATCTAAATCTTTTATTTTTCGAGCACTTCCCGTGCTTCTTCATGCCATCGCACATGCCGTAGATGTGTAACGAGTGTTCTTCCATCACGAGCGCGGCAGGTTGAGCTGAGCCCGCAAAGCCCAACATCAAGCCCGCGTGGGTCGGAATCGCGAACCGTCTTGTCCCGCCACCCTCACTTCCTCGTCAGAAAATCCTCCGGCTCGATGCCCGCCTGCTTGAGGATCGCCCGCAATGTTCCTTCCGGCATATCCCCTGGGTGATTGGGAATGGTGGTATAGCGATGCGTTTCGGAGTGGTACCAGATCTCGTGGCTGCCGGCCGCCTGCCGGTCGAAGGCAAAGCCGAACTTCTTTAAGCGCTTGACGATCTCCCGGTATTTAAATCCCGCGAGCCGTCCCATCAAGCGTTGACGATCAGCGGATAATCCAAGGCATCGCCCGCTGGCGAAAGCGGTGAGGCCTCCTCGCGCTCGTGGCGCGCCTCGATCAGTTTCTTCGCCACATCACGCGCAATCTCGATGGTCTCCTGGATCGTGCGTCCCTGGGCGATCAGGCCTTGAACCTCTTCGGAAGTGGCCAAATACACACCTTCCGGCAGTCTCTCGATATGCAGATGCACAATCTTCTCCATACGCGCTCCCTCTCTTTAAGTTGCTTGCCACCTTGATCAAGAATAGCTCAAGCGCCCACAGCGCGGTAGGACGGGTTTGAAACCCGCCCCTACGGTTTTTTGGAGCACTTGCCGTGCTGCTTCATGCCGTCGCACATGCCGTAGATGTACAGCGAGTGCTCTTCCATCACGAAACCGGCCTTCTCCGCCACCTTGCGCTGGCGATCTTCGATGGCCGGATCGTTGAACTCGAATACCCTGGCACACTCGACGCACACCATGTGGTCGTGGTGATGGCCCTGGTTCATTTCGAACACGGCGCGCCCGCCCTCGAAGTTGTGGCGCATGACGAGCCCGGCCGACTCGAACTGGGTGAGCACCCGGTACACGGTGGCGAGCCCGACTTCCTCGCCGGCGGCGAGCATGGCCTTGTACACGTCCTCGGCGGTCATGTGGCGCGTCTTGGCGTCCTCGAGGATGCCAAGGATTTTGAGTCGCGGCAGCGTGGCCTTGAGGCCGGCTTTCTTGAGATCGGTGCTGCCTTTCATGGCGCCATCCTGTGTGATCGGTCGGCCGGAAAACTGCTCCTGCGATTCCGGCACTCCCGCCATCCCTGGCGGTCGCGCCCATGGCCGGGAACTGCGGCTTGGGATAAGATGGGCACAGTGTAAATCAGACTCGTTATTATTTCATATTCCGATGCGCCCGATTCTGCCGACCCTATTCCTGCTTGCCGCGCTGCTGGCCGGCTGTAATCTGCTCTACAAACCTGAGGTTCAGCAAGGCACGCTGCTGTCTGCGGAAATGCTGGCGAACCTGAAGCCCGGCATGACCAAGCGCCAGGTACGCCTGCTGCTCGGCAGCCCGCCGGTATCCGACACCTTCCATCCGGAACGCTGGGATTACGTCTATTCCGTGAGCCGAGCCGGCGAGAAAGTAACACCGCAACATCTCACTCTGTATTTCCGCAACGACACGCTGGTGCGCGCCGAAGGCGATCTCGCGCCGGCGGCGCTCGTCAAATCAGCCAACGGGACTGGTGCGCCGGGCGCGAACACGCCACGCTGAAGCCAGGCCTCCGTGAGCGGTGAGACGTTGGGCTTCGCAAGCTCAGCCTACCGATATCAGCGTCTTTTCTTCACCTGGGCGCGCCGCCGGCGCGCCTCCTTCGGATCGGCGATCAGCGACCGGTAAATCTCCACGCGTTCCCCGCCTTGCAGGCATTCATCGAGCCGTACGAACTCGCCGAACACCCCGATACGCTGTTGGGTCAGATCAATCTCCGGAAATTCTTCAAGCAGGCCGCTGGCGCGAATTGCCTGCTCGACGCTGGAGCCGGCCGGCAGGGTCAGCGTCTTCGCGATCTGGCGCCGCGGTGCGGCGTACGCCACCTGCACCTCGATCACATCAGCGCTTGCCATAGATCTCCTCGGCGCGGCGGCGGAAACTGTCCACCAGACCGTTGGCGATGTTGCTGAACACCGGGCCGATCGCAAAGGCGAGCAGGCGGTTGGAGAACTCGAATTTCAGATCGAGCGACACCTTGCAGGCCCGGTCGTCCAATTCCTCGAAGCGCCAGTGACCCTGCAGGAACTTGAACGGTCCGTCCACCAACTGCAATTCCATGACACGGCCGGGCTCCAGCCGGTTGCGGGTAGTGAAGGTCTTGTGCACGCCGTGATAGGCGATGTCGATGGCGGCCGTCACGCTGTCGGCATCGCGCGCCACGATGCGCGCGCCGCCGCACCACGGCAGAAACTTGCCATACGATTCGATATCGGCGACCAGTCCAAACATCTCGCCGGCAGCGTACGGCACCAGGGCAGATTTGTGGATTGTTTTCACAGGAACAGGCGTATGCCAAACAGCAGTATGACCAGCATCAAGGGAATGACCAGCCGGTTGAGCCACAGCCAGACATCGTGCACACAGGGCGATTCAATCGCCAGCGCGTCGCGCGTTGCCTGCGGGCGCAGCACCCAACCGGCAAACAAGACCAGCGCCAGCCCGACCAGCGGCAACAACACAAACGAGGTGAGAATAATCAGGACGTCAAACAGGCCGAACGTGCGCGTGAGACCGAGGAATGAAAACGAGAACGCCCAATGGTTGAGCGACAGAATGCATACGACGCCGATCGCCCAGGCGGCCGCACCCGTCCACACGGCGGCGCGGGCGCGCGTCAACCTGCGGCTCTCCACCAGCCACGCCACCACCGGCTCGGCCAGGCCAATGGTCGACATCCACGCCACCAGGATCAGCAGCACGAACAGGATGGTGCGCATCAATGCGCCCAGCGGCAGCGGATCGAAGGCCACCGCGAGCGACTGGAACACGAGTCCCGGTCCGGCCGCTGACAGGCCGCCGCCGGCAAACAACACCGGGAAGATCGCAAATCCGGCAAGCATGCTGGCCACAAGATCGGCAAGTATGACATACAGTGCGAGCCGGATGACCGGCCCGTTCTGCGGCAGGTACGCGCCGTACATCATAAAGGTACCGACGCCGAGCCCGAGGCTGAAGAATGCATCGCCCATGGCCACCAACATGCCATCCGTGCCGAGCTGGGAAAAATCCGTGCGCAGAAAGTATTCCGAACCGAGACGGAATGAGCCGCTGCCCGTCGCGTAGCCAACGAGCAACAGCAGCAACAGGAAGATCAGCGGCACAGCATAACGGGATACCCGTTCAAGCCCGGCGCGCACTCCGGCAGCCACGGTCAGCATGGTCAACAGCACGAACAGGCTATGCCAAAAAAGCTGCTTCTCCGGGTCCTTGACCAGCGCCAGGAACACGCTGGCCGCACCTTCAGCGGTCAATCCGTTCAGCGTGCCGCTGGCGGCGCGCGCGGCGTAGGCCAGAATCCACCCGGCCACCACAACGTAATAAGAATACACCAGAAAGCCGGCCAACACGCTGGCGGCGCCCGCCCATCGCCAGATGCGCGCAGCATGCGCGCGCCGCGTAATACTGGCGAACCCTGTTACCGGCGAGGCGCGCCCGAGACGCCCCAGCATGATCTGGGTCATGAGCATCGGCACACCAAGCAGCAGCAAGAATAAGACATAGGCGAGCAGGAACGCACTGCCGCCGTACAGCGCCAGGTGATGCGGAAACTGCCAGATATTCTTTAGTCCGACGACGAAACCGGCCGACACCAGGACGAACATCCATGGCGACGACCAGTTTCCGTGAATCGTTTTGCCCACCCCTTTGCCGCTCATCGTTCGCACGGCCCGCAGGCCGGATTCCTCCCGGTGATCGACTACCTGTTAGTATAGTCGGCTGATTAAATGACCCGAACGCCGGCCAACCTTAACGCATGTCGAAGAAAACCGACAAACCCGCACCCGCCCAGATCGCCCAGAACCGCAAGGCCTGGCACGACTACTTTATCGAGCAGAAATTCGAGGCCGGCATGGTCCTGCACGGCTGGGAAGTGAAAAGCATGCGTGCCGGACGCGCGCAGCTTAAAGAGGCCTATGTGGTGGTGGAGAACGGCGAGATCTTTCTCATCGGCTCACACGTCTCACCGCTGCCCTCGGCATCGACTCATGTAAACCCCGACCCGGTGCGCAAGCGCAAGCTGCTGCTGCATCGCGATGAAATCAGCAAACTGGTCGGCTCGGTCGAGCGTAAAGGCTATACGCTCGTGCCGCTGGCGCTGTACTGGAAGAAGGGCAAGGCCAAGCTCGAGATCGGCCTGGCCAAGGGCAAGCAGG
>CAYHES010000103.1:0-9227 GCA_964355495.1 uncultured Acidiferrobacterales bacterium | reverse complement strand
CGCGCAACCGGTTGATCTCTTTCGCCGACTCCTTGAGCGAACGATCAAGCTCCTGGTAGGCCACCTGATCCATCTGCAGGGTACGCTGCGCGCGCGCCAGGGTCTCGCGCAGGTCGAGGCTCTCGTCTTTAAGACGCTTGATCTCCTCGCGCAGTGTCGATTGCTGGCGGAAGGCGGAAAACTTTTCGACACCCGCCGCGGTGAGACCATAATTGTAGAGCGCGCCGCTCGCGACAATGAGCAGCACCACGGCAATACCGGCGATGAAAAGTTTTACCCGCGACGAATAGCGGCGCTTGATGACAAGCTCGCTGGTCCGGTGTTTACTGAAAATACGCTTGAGCTTCATTCCCCATCTCGATCATCACACCGCGGCGGACCCTGCACACAGAGTATAACGGCTGGGAGTGGGTCGAACCAGCGCTGCGCGCGCTCAGGGCAAGACCGGCACCTGCGCGAGACCGGTTGCTTCCGGCAGGTCGAACATCAGGTTCATGTTCTGCACCGCCTGACCGGCGGCGCCTTTCACCAGATTGTCGATGACCGACAGGATCACCACCGTGTCACCGCCCTGCGGCCGGTGCACGGCGAGGCGGCAGACATTGGCGGCGCGCACCGAGCGCGTATCCGGGTGGCTGCCCGGTGGCAGCACATCCACGAACGGTTCATGCGCGTAGCGCTGCGCATAGAGCGGCTGCAGATCGATACTCTTGTCATTCACGCGCGCATACAAGGTGGCATGAATGCCGCGGATCATGGGCGTGAGATGTGGCACGAAGGTTAAGCCAACCGCTTTGCCGGCCGCGCTTTCCAGGCCCTGACGAATTTCCGGCAGATGCCGATGACCCGCAACGCCATAGGCCTTGAAGTTGTCCGCGGCCTCGGCGAACAGCGTGTGCACCTCGGCCTTGCGCCCGGCACCGGACACGCCGGACTTGGCATCGGCGATGAGGTGCTGGAGATCCACCAGCCCCCGCTCCACCAGCGGCAGGAAACCAAGCTGCACGGCGGTCGGGTAACAGCCGGGGTTGGCAATGAGCCGCGCCTTTTTGATCTTGTCGCGGTTCACTTCCGGCAGGCCATACACCGCCTCGTCGAGCAGTTCCGGGCACGCGTGTGGCATGCCGTACCACTGCTCCCAGAGCGCCGGATCCTTGAGGCGAAAATCCGCGGCCAAGTCGATCAGCTTTACGCCCGCCGCGAGCAGCGCGCGCGCATGGGTCATGGCGACACCGTTGGGCGTGGCCGAGAACACCACGTCGCAAGCCGCGAGCGCCTTGGCATTCGGTTCGCTGAAGGCAAGGCCAACGTGCCCACGCAGATTGGGGAACAGGTCCGCCACCGGCTTGCCGGACTCGCCGCGCGAGGTGATGACTTTTAACTCCACCTGCGGATGCTGCGCCAGCAGCCGCAGCAACTCCACGCCGGTGTAACCGGTACCGCCGATGATGCCGACTTTAATCATTTTGTTTCGCTACTTTTATGTCTGTACTGAAGAATGCCGTGACGGGTCAGGGCCATTTGCGCGCATGATGGAGAACACGCATTACCTGCACGATATCAAGGCGGACACGATACACCACAACAAAGGGTGTCCCCGAGACCACAAGCTCACGGGTTCCGCGCACCCGCCCTGCGCGACCGAGGTTGGGGTAGGCGGCAAGATACTCCACCGATTCCAGCACGTGGCCCGCCATGCTGATTGCGGCCTGGGGGTCGTCCTGTGCTATATAAACCGCCGCCGCGTCCAGATCCTCCAAGGCGCAGGGCGTCCATTTTAAGGAATGCATGCTTGCACAAAAATAGCCATTCTACGCTCCACGCCGTCCCCATTTTTTGAGGCGCTTCACGGCTTCCTTGTGGTCCAGCAGTTTTCCGGCCTCCGCTTCGGCCAGTCCCTGACGGATGGCCTTCACCTGCCATTCCTGCAAGGTCAGAAACTCTTCGATCGCCTGAGCGGCCACATAAGAGGTGGAGCGGTCGGTGGTTTCGGCCAGCGTGGCCAGTCGCCGGGCGACATCCGCCGGCACGCGCACCGAGATCAGCTTGGTTGTCATCCGAATCCCTCCAAGTTTCTAATATCACTATTGATGATACATGCATCACAAACGACTCTCAACGGGATGGGGGCAGGGCTCCATCTGCCTGGGCAAAAAAATGGGGCCCTTGCGGGGCCCCATTCTGGATCGCGAGATCCGTATTGCGCTGATACTAAATACTAAGCCACCATGAGAACCGCGCGCTGGATGCGCGGCAGCCACACGACCTGCGCAAAAAATTTGAATCCCGTAGGGCGGGCAAACAGTACTTTGCCCACGCGTTTTGATTCGGACCGGCGTGGGCACAAACAACGTGCCCACCCTTGGCTTAGGCGCTAACATATCTGCGCCGCTATTTGAGCAGCAACCGGCGCTCAAGCAGCGATTGCATGTTGCGGCGACCATCCAGCACGCCGTGCACGTAGACATCCTGACCGATCACCTGGTAGATCACACGGTACGGCTTGAAGTGCACTTCGCGGTAGTCCATCACGCCGATCCGGTCCAGCTCGGGCGGCACATGCCCGCGCTGGGGCATGTTCGCGAGCTGCGAGCACAAGCCGTCGAGTTGATCGAGGACATACCCGGCTCTGTCCGGGGAATCGTTGGCGGCAATGTAACGATAGATCTCGAAGAGGTCCTGCTCCGCCTCCGCGAGTATCCGGATGCGGTACTTTCGCACTAGCGCGTTTCCCGGATGCGCCGGCGAATGTCCGCGAAGGCCTTCTTGAGTGGCTTGCTGCGCCCCTCCTCGCGCGACTTCGTGCTCAAGGCCAGCATCTTGAGCAGCGCGAGCGACTCGCGCATCTGCTCGTAGGCCGTGATGTCCTGAATCACCGCCTTGGCTTCACCATGCTGGGTAATCACGAGCGTCTGCTGTTTCTCGGTGACATCGCGCAGCGCCTCGGCGGTATGGCTTTTGAGATAGCTGATCGGCTTCACGACCTGGCTGAGTTTCATGGCGGTATGGGCGCGGTAGAGAGACAGACTGAATATAGGCCTTATTTGGTACCACCGCAAACATCTGGCGATGCAGGGAAGTCCCGTAGGGTGGCAAACAATACTTTGCCCACGCGTTTTGATTCGTGCTGGTTTGGAAATCCGGGTGTTGATTCTTTGCCCACGCGTTTTGATTCGGACCGGCGTGGGCACAAACAACGTGCCCACCCGGGCTCCACGCCGGTGTACCCGGTACCGTCGAGGATGCCGATTTTGATGATTGCTGTACTCAGCGCTCACCCGGATCGAACACTTTTAGCCCCTTGAAGTAACTGCGGTAGAACCCGCGGTCGCGCGTCAGCAGCCGGTTGCACTCGCTGGCGGCGTGGGCGCCGATGAGAAAATCCGCCGCGACGCGCGCACGTTTGCCGCCGTTTTTACGGTAATGCCGCCAGGCGCTGCCCGCCTTGAGCGCCGTGCCCTGGTCTATCGGGTCAAAAACAATGCCGAGCATCTCCATGGCCTTGAGATATTGGCCTTCCTTCTCGAAGAAGGTCGCCGTTTCCGCCCACACGACTTCACACGCGACAACCGCGCCTTCGGAAATACAGCGTCTCAGCGCCGCCGCCGACAGCGGTCCGAATTTGGGGTCGCCGCCCAGGATATCCAGCAGGATATTGGTGTCGATCGCCGTAATCACGGCTCGCCGCGCAACCCACGCAGGAGCGCATCGGTACGCTTGCCCAGTTTCAGCATGCCGTAAACCTGCGCAACCGGGTCCTCAACGCTGGCCTTCACGGCCACGAGACGGCCCTGCTCGTCGTGGAAATCCAGCACCGCACCGGGCTGGATTCCCAGCTTTTTCCTCAAGGCCTTGGGAATGGTGACCTGTCCGCGTTGCGCCACTGTCGCCTTCATGACCATTTCTCCAGACGAGTTACAGGTTTTTTGAGGTGTGTCGTCCCGCAGGGCAAACAGTACTTTGCCCACGCGTTTTGCTTCGTGCTGGCTGGGAAATCCGGGTGGGCACTTCGTACCCACCCGGCTGGCTACTCATGTTTCAGCAGCTCGATAAGCTGGCGCTCCAGCGCCGGCAAGGATTCTTGAACTGTATCCCAAACGATTTCCAGATCGACATCGAAATAACCGTGCGCCATGCGGTTACGCATGCCACGCATCTGTGTCCAGGGAATCTCCGGGTGTTGTACCGGGAATACCGGATCGGCATTCACGATTCGCGTCGCGGCCTCACCCAGAACCAGGAGATTCAGGATTACCGCTTGCTGGGTCTTGCGATCAGATAAGAATTGGACCTTGTCGATCGCCTCCACATAACGACGTGCGAGCCGTATGGCCTCAAGCATGTCGTTCAGCCAGTCCGCCAACCGTTGCGGTGGCGGGACGGCGCTCATAGCGGGGCGGCCTCGCGTAGCACTCGATCTCGAAATCGCACGGGCAGATCACCCGGAGTCAACACATCCACCGGAACGCGGAGCAAGGCCTCCAGTTCCACCTGCATCCCGCCCAGATCGAGCAACGTGGCCTTGGGCAAAGGGTCCACCAGAAGATCCAGATCGCTACCCTCCACATCCTGGCCGGACAAAACCGAGCCAAACACCCGCGTATTGGAGGCGTGGTGCCTCTCGACAATCTTGCAGATCATGTCGCGATGCTGCGCCAAAGCTTGCGAAGGTTTCATGCTGTTAACTATAGCAATTTGAAATGACGAAAAAAACGGGGCCCTTGCGGGCCCCGTCGTGGAAGGTATGTAAGCATGGATTGCAGGTATGTAAATGTCAACAACGGCCGCCGCAGGCCGGGCGAGCAGCCGCAGTCCGGTAGGGTAGGCAAACGGTACTTTGCCCACGCGGTTTGATTCGGAGCCCGCGTGGGCACGGACAACGTGCCCACGCGGACTGGTGCGTGGGACGCACCCTACGTTTGACACACACAAAAAAAACGGGGCCCTTGCGGGCCCCGTCGTGGATCGACTGCGATCCGGATGACTGCTTAGAACGCCATCGCCATACCGACCGACAAACCACTGTTGGTGCCGTTGGCAATCGGGTTGAAGCCAACGGTGTCGTTGGCCGGGTTGGGGTGGCCCGATGAGAACAGCGAGTAGGCACCGGTCAGATCGTTTTCAATCTGAGCATAGGTCACAAAGACCGTGGTGGTCTTGCTCAGGCTGTGGTCGTAACCGATCGCCATCAGGGTTGCACCATTGCTGCTGTTGGCGATGCTTTCACCGGCAGAGTAGTACTGGCCCTTGATGGTACCGCTGCCGATCTTGAACGAAGCGCCGATGCCGTAGACGTTCAGGTCGATATCGGTAGCAGTGCCGGCGGGTGTGTCATCCGTGTAATTCTGGTAGAGACCGCCGACCTTGAAGGGGCTCATGGTGTAAGACGCCGAAACGCGATAGGCCGTGGCTTGATCGGTGGTGGCGCCAATGTCTTTGTCCATCAACTTGTACGCCGCGCCGATATACACCCCGCTGAAATTGGCCTGCACGCCGATCGCCAGATTGGTCAGGTCGGTACCAGTCGACTCAATGGCGTTGTTGGCGAGACCGTAGTTGACGGTGATCATCACGGGGCCCAGCTTCGGCGATTCGTAGTTGACGCCGTTGGCAAGGCGCGCATCCATGCCGTTCGCCGCGGTCATCGAGCGCGACTCGCCCAACTGCCTGCTCGCGAAGAAGTCCACGCTGCGGCCGATCTGCTTCACGACGTCGTCGATCTGGCCGAGCTTGACTGTGCCGAAACCGCCCGACAGGCCAACGAACACGTTGTAGTTGGCCAGATTGGTGGTGGCGGTGTCGAGATTGAGCCCCAGTTCAGCACCGAAGAGGCCCTTCATGCCGCCGCCCAGGTCGTCTGCGGCCTTGATGCCGATGAACGAGGCGTTGCTCGACAGGGTCATGACCTCATTATCGGTGGCCTGACCGTCATCGAGCCTATCGATCGACACATGGGCCAAGCCGTAAACCGTCGCGGCGGCGTTGGCGAACATCGGGGCGCTGGCAAGAGCGGCGCCGATGGCGACTGCGAGAAGCTTCTTGTTCATGTACTTCCTCCAGGAGTTGTTGTGAGAAACGTGTCGCGCGTCTTGGTCCAAATACGCAGCACCAGAAGCGATACACTGCGCGGCATTAAAACTCCGGGCTGCGGCGAATGCAACACCTTTTTTGCATATTAGCAACGGATTATTCACTCTGTTGCGTAGTTACAACTACACAGAAAAGGTTTCGTCCTGTGCATCGCTGTCTGTATTCGGCAGGTAGGGTGCGTTCCACGCACCACATGTATTTGGCCGACGAACCCTTCTCTGCGCCATCAGGGATGCATGTGTTTAACACGGAGCCCAGGAAAACAGGCAATTGTTGGATCCGCTTGCCGGACACGAATACTGCGCACAAGCTATGCGCATGAATGAAGCCCTATGCTGTACAGGGACGTACGAATGCCGTGAGCGCAGGATACGGAAGAGCGGCCTGCGTGCGTCCTGTCATAATTGAAGATGGAGAGTCAGTCATGCCCACATTGCCACGCAAGCAGTCCGTCAACGTCAGCATCGACAGTGCGCTTCTGCGGGAAGCCCGGGGCATGCGCCTCAACCTGTCGAAAACGCTCGAAGAGCGGCTGGCGGAACTGGTGCGGCATACCGAACGCGAGCAGTGGCTCAAGAAAAATCGCGTGGCGCTTGAGGATTACAATAAACGCATCGAGCAGGCGGGCGTATTCAGCGACGGGCTGCGCCGGTGCTGATGACGCCGCACGAGACGCGGCTACCTCAGTCTCTCACCGCGGTGCTTGCCAAGGCATTGCCGCCGGAACCAGATCAGCTTCCATCAGTCCGGCGCGCCGAACTGATTCATGGAGTTTAGAGGTCGTCAGCCTTCAAGCCGAGCTGCTTCATTAACGCTTTCTGGAGGCCGATCCCGAGATCCTCGTTTCCATGGATAGGGATCGTCACCGGCCGAGAGCCAGGCTTCATGTAGCCGTGATGGCTGCCCTTTACCCCGCGCAATTGCCAACCGTGGGCCTCGGCAACACGGGCAAGATACTTGCCCGAAACTACTTTCACACCGCGATCTCCAGCACCTGCACGGACTTGTCATGGGGGCCTGGCACAGCCGACGGGTGTTCGTTCGCGATTTCCAGATACAGATCGATGGCTTCGCGCACGTTCGTCATCAGCGCATCCAGGGTTTCACCCTGGGTCAGGCAGCCGGGCAACGCAGGCACCTCGGCCCAATAACCGCCCTCTTCTGCCTCATGTACCACGATATGAAATTTCATGGGTCACCCTCTCGATCGCACACGGCTCATTATAGCACCCCCCTTGTAACCATGCCTGCAATAGCCGGGCCGTTGGCGGCGGAGCCGATCAAGAAAAGGCTGCCGCGGCGCGGTGACCCCCATATCCGCGACCGGCCTGCGGCGATCCAAAATCGCTCCCCGCGCCGCTGATCGGCGATCCGCGATTTTTTGAATCGCGATGGCTTGCCGCCCCCCAAGGGTTCTCATCCTGGTCCAACAATAAAACGGCCCGCGCGAGGCGGGCCGTTTTATTGTATGGCTGGGGGACTAGGATTCGAACCTAGATAAACAGAGTCAGAGTCTGTTGTCCTACCGTTAGACGATCCCCCAAGAACTTCAGATACAAGATACAAGATACAAGATACAAGGGGGGCGAAACCAGATGTCTACTCACGTTGTGTCTCAAGTTTCTTGATCAGGCCGCGCAGCATCTTCGAGATTTCCATGGCCTCGGCGACGAAATCGCGCGCCTGAGCAGCTTCCAGTATCCCGATCTCCCTGGCAATGTAGAGCTGGGTGCGAAGCTCGCCGCAGGAGCCTTTGGCAATCCTGAGGAACCGCATGTACTCGTTGCCGGAATCGCGCTCATAACCCTCTGCGATATTGGAGGGCACGGACAACGCGGAGCGAGTGATTTGATCCCGAATCCCGTAGTCGCGGCAACTGCGCAACGCGCCGTAAACATCAACACTCAGGCGGCAACTGCGCTTCCAGACATCGAGTTTCTCGAACGCATCCATGCGTGCCGGGGCGTGCCGTTACCTTGTATCTTGCAACTTGTATCTTGTATCTGCCGTTAACGCTTCGAGTACTGCGGACGCTTGCGCGCGCCGTGCAGGCCGACCTTCTTGCGTTCGACCTCGCGCGCGTCGCGCGTGACGAAGCCGGCCTTGCGCAGCGCCGGACGGTGGGCGGCGTCGTAGTCCATGAGGGCGCGGGTGATGCCGTGGCGGATGGCGCCGGCCTGGCCGCTCGGGCCGCCGCCGGCGACGTTCACGTTCACGTCGAACTTGTCCGTCAGCTCGAG
Source organism: uncultured Acidiferrobacterales bacterium (assembly GCA_964355495.1). Taxonomy (GTDB): domain Bacteria; phylum Pseudomonadota; class Gammaproteobacteria; order Acidiferrobacterales; family UBA6901; genus UBA6901. Next base: position 897 of record CAYHES010000103.1, on the reverse strand, counting down.
CAGCACGAACGGCGAGCGCACCATCATGCGCGCGGTCTCGCGGCCGAAGTATTCATCGACCGGGCGGCCGTTGACGAGAATGGCGCCCTTGCCCTTCTTGAGGTACACGCGCGCGGTCGCGCACTTGCGCCGGCCGGTGCCGTAGTTCGGGGGGGTTGCTGTTGCGCTTGCCTTGGCCATGCTGTTCTACCTGTGGAAGTGGATCGGTGGGCTACGGCGCGGTGCGCCTAACCCACCCTACATTAAATTAAGGGAACCTCTAAAAATTGGTAATCCCTTCTCCCTAGTGAATGGGGCTTCATTCACTAAGGCGAGGATGAGGGGATATTTAATTCATGTATTTACATCCCTCACCCTAACCCTCTCCCGGAGGGAGAGGGGATTTTTAGAGGTTCCCTTAATAATTAAACTTTCAGAACCTTCGGTTGCTGCGCCTGGTGATCGTGCTCGGCACCGGCAAACACCTTGAGCTTGGTGATCATGGCGCGCCCGAGCGGACCCTTGGGCAGCATGCCGCGCACCGCGGTCTCGATGATGCGTTCCGGATGGCGCGCGAGCAGGTCCTTGAAGGTGACGGTCTTGAGACCGCTCTGGTAACCGGAATAGCTGTGGTAAACCTTCTTGTCCGCCTTGGCGCGCGTGACCGCGACCTTGCCGGCGTTGATCACGACGATGTAATCGCCGTTGTCCACGTGCGGGGTGAAATCGGGCTTGTGCTTGCCGCGCAGGCGGCGCGCGAGTTCCGTGGCCAGGCGGCCGAGAACCTTGTCGGTGGCATCGACCACAAACCAGTCGCGCTTTACGGTTTCGGGTTTGGCCGAAACAGTGGTCTTGCCCATAATGGCTGTCATGACGAAATTCCTTGCAAACCTGCCCCAAAAGAGCCGGGCATATTAC
>CAYHES010000102.1:0-9263 GCA_964355495.1 uncultured Acidiferrobacterales bacterium | reverse complement strand
GCCAGGGCTTTCCACCGGTTCCCCGCACCACCGTCAAATTACCCACCAGCCGCCGCCGCCCATCTATGGGGGGGCCCCGGTAACGGTGGCCCCTACCCCCCCCCCCCCGGAACTTCTGTCTATTTCGCTTTCTTCCCGTTGCCGCTTCTGTCGTTCCTGTCAGGTTCGAGAATAATTCAATGAGAGACTTACGGCTTCGCCGGGGGTCGATTTAACACCCCTTTTTGATAAGAGTCGGGGTTAATTTGCATTTTACCTGATCTATATCAGGATTTTTCAGACCATTACTGGATATAGATCATATAGACTCTCCGGAAAATTAATAATCGACATTGCGTTTGCCCGGCGACTCGGGTTGGCGCCCTTAATATAACGATAATGCTGCGAGGAGATTCGTGATGTCCCACATAAATCCGACGGTCGATGCACGCCTGCGCGAACGGCATTCCGCCATCGAATCGCGTGTCTCGACACCGCCGGCGCCGCACCCCGCGCACTGGGAAACCAGCGTCTGGCCGTTGGTGATCGGCCTGGGAATTCTGCTGTTGCCTCTCGCGTTTGCTTTCCACTTCGTTTACCACATGCCGCTCGCCGCGGTGCTGAGTTTGGGAATGGGCGTGCCGCTCATCGTCGCCGGCATCGTTGGCTGGGTGCGCGAAGCATTGGGACACCATGGCGAGGCCCTGGGCGCGCCGGCCATGGGCTGGTTCATCCTGGCCGAGGCGCTGATCTTCCTGTCTTTCTTTGCCACCTATTGGGTGGTGCGGCTGGGGGCGTCGTCCTGGCCACCGTCCGGCACGCCGATCCTGCCCATGGCCATCCCACTCATCATGACCGTGATCCTGATCTCTTCGAGCTTCACGATCCACGTCGCCGAGGTCAAACACGAGCGGGGCGACCACAACGGGTTCGTGCGCTGGCTCGGCCTCACCATGCTGCTGGGTCTCGGTTTCCTCGGCCTGAGCGCCTTCGAGTGGCGCGAACTCATTCACCACGGCTTCATTCCGGCGACCAACATCTTCGGCACGATGTTCTTCTCCATTACCGGCTTCCACGCCGGCCACGTCTTCGTGGGTCTTGCCATCTTCACGGCCATGCTGTTGCCCGCGCTGGTGGGCAAAACTTACGGCAATTTCATCACGACCGGATCGCTCTACTGGCACTTCGTGGACATCATCTGGCTGTTCGTCGTATCGCAGGTGTACTTCTGGTAAGGAAATGCGAGTGGCGAAAAATACTGTAGCCGGTGGGTTGCTGGCGCTGATGCTGGTTCAAGGCGCCGCGGCCGAGTACGGGCGTATTCCGCCGACCGCCATCGATCCGGCGGCGCTTACGATCGACGAGGCCGAACATCTCGGCCGGCGTCTCGACGGGAATATCGTCCTGCGTGGAGAGGATGGCGCGGAGTTCATGCTCGGCAGCGTGCTGGACAAGCCCCTGATCCTTGTCTTTTCGTATTATCAGTGCGACGGCGCCTGTCCCGCGCTCAACCGCAATCTGGCCAAGACCATTCTGGCCGCGCAGCGATTTCATCCGGGTGAGGATTATCGCGTGTTGACCGTCTCTTTCGACCGGAACGACGGCCCCGAACAGTTACAGCATTTCGTGCATCATCTGGAACTGCCGGCAGAGACCCGTGTGGGCTGGCGCTATGCCGTCGTGAAACAGGCGGAGGATCTCGCCGCGTTCACGCAAAGCGTGGGGTACAAATATTTCTGGTCGGTGCGCGACAAGGTGTTCGTGCATCCGAACGTGCTCATTTTCGTCACGCCGGATGGGCGCGTGGCGCGCTACCTCTATGGTTTGTCCGCGAGCCCCCGGGACGTGGAGCTGGCGCTCATCGAGGCCAACGGCGGCCGTATCGCCAAGCCTTCGCAGGCCATCGATTTTTTGACCGGCATCTGCTTCAGCTACAACTTCAGCGAAGGTCGCTACGTCCTGAACTATCCGCTGTTCATCGCCATGGGTGCGTTCGCGTTTGGGGTGATGCTGGTGGTGTTTTCCTTTACCGTCTACAGAAACAGAAAGCCGAGGAGATTGCTCAATGCTTAAGCGAGTGTCATTAACCGGGCTGCTGGCGGCGTTGTCCTCCGCTGCGCAGGCCGAGGAGGGAGCCGGCGCGGCCATTCCCGATCCCGCCGCGCACTTCGATCGCCTGTGGCACGAGATGCTCGTGGACATCACGGTCATCGGCATTGTGTTCAGCCTGGTGGCGCTGTATTTCCTGATCCGCTACCGGCGCAAGCATCCGGACGAGCAGGGGCGGCCGGTAAAGCTCACCGCGCTGGCCGCCGTCGGCTGGGCGGTGATCCCGGCGTTTGCCTTCATGGCCGATGACTTCTATCTCGCGGCCAAGGCGTGGAACCTGCTCAACGACTACCGCAACGTTCCCGAGGACCGTTTCGAGGTGAAGATGGAGTCCGCGATGTGGAGCTGGACCTACACCTACCCGAACGGCACGCAGGCGGTCAACGAACTGCGCGTGCCGGCGGGCAAGCCGGTGGTGCTGCGCATGACCAGCAAGGACGTGGTGCACTCGCATTTCATCCCGGACTTCCGGGTGAAGGAAGATTCCATGCCGGGGCGCGTGACCTATCTCATGTTCTACCCGAAGAAGCCGGGCGAACACGTGGCCACCTGCGCCGAGTACTGCGGGATGATGCACTCCAAGATGTACGGCAAGATCATCGTCATGCCGCCGCAGGAGTTCCAGGCCTGGTATGACGGCGAGACCAGGAAACTCGCGCAAGAAAAATCTCAGCAGAAGGGGGTTTAAGACATGGGTACCGTATTGAAAGAATGGATTTTCACCACTGACCACAAGCGCGTCGGGGTGCTCTATCTCATCGGATCGCTCGCGGCCTTCGCGATCGCGGGCGTGATGGCCATGCTGATGCGCATCGAGCTGTGGAGTGTCGGCCCGACGATCACGGCCAATCCTAACACCTACAACGTCTGGCTCTACTTCCATGGCGCGGCTATGATCCTGGGCTTCCAGATTCCGGCGCTCACCGGGTATTTGGCCAACTACTGCGTGCCGCTCATGATCGGCGCCAAGGACGTGGCGTTCCCGCGCCTCAATGCCCTGTCGGTGTGGCTGTTCTGGGGCGGCATCGTGCTGGCGCTGCTCACTTTCGTCATCCCCGATCCGCCGGACGTGATGTGGACCGGCTATCCGCCGTATTCGATCAAGACCGGCGGCAACACCGCGTTCTACACCTTTACCGTGCTGCTCATCGGCTTCTCGTCCATTCTGGGCGGCGTGAATTTCCTCACGACCATCGCCTATATGCGCGCGCCGGGCATGGGCTGGAACCAGCTCAACGTGTTCGTCTGGTCCATTGTCGCGGCCTTCATCATCCAGCTCATTTTCGTGCCGGTACTGGGTACGTCGGTGACCATGTTGCTGTTCGACAAGTATCTCGGCACGCACTTCTTCGATCCCACGAACGGCGGCGACGTGCTCATCTACCAGAATCTGTTCTGGTTCTACTCGCACCCGGCGGTGTACGTCATTCTGCTGCCGTTCGTGGGCATCACCTTCGAGATATTCGCCACCTTCGCGCGTCAGCGCATCTTCAACTACAAGATGGTGGTCTACGGCGGCATGGGCGGCGTGCTGCTGCTCGCGGGCGAGGTATGGGCGCATCACTTGTATTACGCCGGCATGCCCGATTGGCTGCGCGCCGGTATGACGGTGACCACGCTGCTCATCAGCATCCCGGTGGGCCTGATGATGATCGGCCTGATCGGGACGCTCTACCGCGGCGCGATCAGCTTCCAGACGCCGATGTTGTACGCGCTCGGCGTGCTGTTCACCTTCTTCGTCGGCGGCCTCACCGGTATTCCGAACGCGATGGCGGCGCTCACCTTCCACGTGGGCGATACCACCTTCATTCCGGGACACTTCCATTACGTGATGGCCGTGGCCGGCACCTTCGCGATCTTCGCCTCGGTGTATTACCTCTTTCCCAAGATGACGGGCAAGATGTACAACGAAACCGCGGCGAAGGCAGGGTTCTGGCTCACGTTCACCGGCATCAATATGGTGTTCATGCCGATGATGATCGTGGGCGTCCAGGGCATGCCGCGGCGTTACTACGACTACTCCCAGTTCCCGCAGCTTGAGCCCATGCATCAACTCATGACGGTGGGCGCGTTCATCATTCTCGCGGGCGCGCTGGTGACGCTCTACAACTGGGTCCATGGGCTCGTGGCCGGCGCGAAGGCACCCGCCAATCCGTGGGGCTCGAAGTCGCTGGAGTGGACCACGGCTTCGCCGCCGCCGCCGGGAAATTTTCCAGACGCACCGGTGCTGGAGAAGACATGGAGTCCTTACGACTATGGGGCGGCCGCTGCTGCATCTGCGCGCCTGAAATGACGGGCCACGGCGGTTCTGCACTGCTGGCCCTGAGTCAGGAGGGGGCCAGGGTGTCATTTCATTCTTTTCTGCCCGAATTGCACCGTACCAGGGCCCATGACGCGTTGTTGACGCTCGTTGTGGTTTGCAGGAGACTGAACTGCATCGTTACATCAAGGGGAGAAACAGCATGGTTCTGAATCACGTCTGGGGTCTCATGGTTAATCCGAAGGATGAATGGAAATCCATCAAGGGCGAGCGCTGTACCATCGGCAAATGTTTTTGTTCGCATATATTGATCCTGGCGGCCATCCCCGCGATCGCCGGTTACATCGGTACCACCCAGGTCGGCTGGTCATTTGGCGGTTTCGAGGTGCATCGGCTTACCACGCAGAGCGCCCTGCAAATCGCGATTCTCACCTATCTCACCATGCTGGTGGCGGTGTTCTCGCTCGGCAAGGCCATTCACTGGATGGGCCAGACCTACGGTTCCAAGCAGAGCCTGCCACAGGCCATCGCGCTGGCCGCCTATACCGCCACGCCCCTGTGGATCATGGGCTTCTTTTTCCTGTATCCGGTCCTGTGGGTCAACATGCTGATCGGACTGCCGGCGCTCGCCTACACCGTCTATCTCCTTTATACCGGCGTACCGGTGATGATGAGTGTGAACCAGGAACGCGGCTTCCTGTTTGCCAGCGCGGTGTTGTCCGTGGGGCTGGTAATGCTGATAGCAGTGCTGGGCGCCATGGCGATGCTGTGGAGCATGGGTATTGGGCCGGAAGTCACCACGGGTTGATCGGGCGGTGCAACCGGCTCCGCAATGACCGATTAATTCCGTTAATTATTAAGGTGGATGATGTTGATTCAAGTCACTGCCTCCTGCTGGCCCGGCCGCTATTCTGTGCGCAGGCAGCGGAGACCGGGTCCGAGGCGGTTGTGTTTCGCTGGTTACAGCACGCATCGATATATTATAATTCGCTAATATTAAGAACGTTCATTTAGCCAACCCGGGGAGAGCCTGCATGGCCGCTCAAGAAGCAACCTACAACTACAAGGTCATACGGCAGTTCTCGATCATGACCATCATCTGGGGCATTGTCGGCATGCTTGTGGGTGTGATCATCGCCGCGCAATTGGCTTGGCCGGTGCTGAACTTCGACATCCCGTGGCTGACCTTCGGTCGCCTGCGCCCGCTGCACACCAATGCAGTGGTCTTCGCCTTCGGCGGCTCGGCGCTGTTCGCAACTTCTTACTACATCGTGCAGCGCACCTGTGCAACGCGCCTGTTCAGCGACGGGCTCGCGGCCTTCACCTTCTGGGGCTGGCAACTGGTCATTGTGCTCGCCGTCATCACCCTGCCGCTTGGCATTACCCAAAGCAAGGAATACGCCGAACTCGAGTGGCCGATCGATATCCTGATCGCTGTAGTGTGGGTGTCGTACGCGATTGTGTTTTTCGGCACGCTTGCCAAGCGCAAGACCCCGCACATCTATGTGGCCAACTGGTTTTTCGCGGCGTTCATTATCACCGTCGCGGTGCTGCACATCGGCAATGCCATGGCATTGCCAGTGAGCCTCACCAAGTCGTACTCGGTGTACGCCGGGGTGCAGGACGCCATGGTGCAGTGGTGGTACGGCCACAACGCGGTCGGCTTTTTTCTGACGGCAGGCTTCCTCGGCATGATGTATTACTTTGTGCCCAAGCAAGCCGAGCGACCGGTGTATTCCTATCGTCTTTCGGTGGTGCACTTTTGGGCGCTGATCTTTACCTACGTATGGGCTGGCCCGCACCATCTGCACTACACTGCGCTGCCTGACTGGACCCAGTCGATCGGCATGGTGATGTCGCTCATCCTGCTGGCACCGAGCTGGGGTGGCATGATCAACGGCATCATGACCCTGTCCGGCGCATGGCATAAGCTGCGCACCGATCCAATCCTGAAGTTCCTGATCGTGTCGCTGTCGTTCTACGGCATGTCCACGTTCGAGGGTCCGATGATGTCCATCAAGACCGTGAACGCGCTGTCGCACTACACCGACTGGACCATCGGCCACGTGCACTCCGGCGCACTCGGCTGGGTGGCGATGATCACCATCGGCGCGATGTACTTTCTTATCCCGCGCCTGTTCGGACGCGAGATCTACAAGCTGCGCTGGGTGGAACTGCATTTCTGGATCGCCACCATCGGCATCGTGCTGTATATCGCCTCCATGTGGATCTCCGGCATTCTCCAGGGCCTCATGTGGCGCGCGGTGAATGCGGACGGCACGCTTACCTACAGCTTCGTCGAGTCGGTGGCGGCCATGCATCCGTTCTACATCGTGCGTTTGCTGGGCGGTGTGTTCTTCCTGGCTGGCATGCTGCTGATGGCGTACAACCTGTGGAAGACCATCGCCGGCGCGCAGCCGGTGGTGCACGCCATCCCGGCCAAGGCCTGAAAAGAAAAGGGGAAAAATCATGGCTGGAACTGCTCACGACAAAGTTGAAAAAAACCTGGGCCTGCTGCTGGTCCTGATCCTTCTGGTGATTTCGGTCGGCGCGCTGGTTGAGATCGTGCCGCTGTTCTTCCAGAAGTCCACAACCCAGCCGGTGGCGGGCCTCAAGCCCTACACGGCGCTTCAATTGGAAGGCCGCGATGTGTATATCCGCGAAGGCTGCTACCTCTGCCATTCGCAGATGATCCGCCCATTCCGTGCCGAAACCGAACGCTACGGACATTATTCGGTGGCCGGCGAGTTCGTGTACGACCGGCCGTTCCAGTGGGGCTCGAAGCGTACCGGCCCGGACCTGCACCGCGTTGGCGGGCGCTATTCGGATGACTGGCACCGCGTGCACCTGGTCAACCCGCGTGATGTCGTGCCGGAATCGGTCATGCCAGGTTATCCGTGGCTGGCGAAGAATGAGCTGAGCACGAACCTGATCCAGAAAAAGATGTCGGTGCTGCGCACCCTCGGACATCCGTACTCGGATGAGGAAATCAAGGCCGCGCCCGAGGATATCAAGGGCAAGACTGAGATGGACGCGATGATCGCCTACCTGCAAGTGCTCGGCACTGCCCTCAAGGCGACGAGGTAACCCATGGACATGGTTCTATTTCATTCTATCTGGACGGTGCTGCTGCTCGTCCTGTTCATCGGCATCTGGGCCTGGGCCTGGAGCAGCCGGCGCAAGGGCGACTTCGACGCCGCCGCGCGCCTGCCGCTCACGGACGACGAAGACCTGAACCTGCCCACCCATCGCGGGGAGAAAAACCATGGCTGATTTCACAAGCAATTTCTGGGAGTGGTACATCTTCATTATCGTCGGCCTGAGCTTTGTCTTCTGCTTCGCGCTGGTCATCTGGATGTCGCGCGGCAAGAAACCCGCCAAGATCGAGCCCCATGGACATGTGTGGGACGGTGACCTCGAAGAGCTCAACAATCCACTGCCGGCGTGGTGGCTGTATATGTTCTACATCACCCTGTTTTTCGGTATCGCCTATCTGCTGATCTATCCGGGTTCGGGGGTGTTTGCCGGCGCGATCAAGTGGAGCGAGGTTGATCAGTACGAGAAGGAAATGAAAGTCGCGCAACAGAAATACGGGCCGCTCTACGAGAAATATCGTACGCAGGAACTCAAGGCCGTGGCCACCAACCCCGAGGCGCTGAAAATGGGTCAGCGGCTATTCATGACCTATTGCACGGCCTGCCATGGTTCGGACGCCGGCGGCAGTCCGGGTTTCCCCAACCTGCGCGACAAAGACTGGCTGTATGGCGGTCAGCCCGAAACCATCAAGGCCAGCATCATGGACGGCCGCATGGGCGTCATGCCGCCTTGGGGGGCGGCGCTCGGTGCCGAAGGCGTGCACAATGTCAGCGAGTACGTCATGGGTCTCTCTGGGCGCAAGGTGAACGCCGAAGCCGCGGTCGCCGGCAAGGAAAAATTCCAGCAGATGTGCGTCGCCTGCCACGGTGTGGATGGCAAGGGTAACCCGGCCATGGGTGCGCCGAATTTCACCGATAATGTCTGGTTGTACGGCGGCAGCCAGGCAGCGATCATGAAGTCCATCAGCGACGGCCGCAGTGGCCGCATGCCGGCGCATGGTGAATTCCTGGGCGAAGCCAAGGTGCACCTGCTGGCAGCGTACCTCTACAATCTGTCCAACAAGGAAACGAAGGCCGCGAAGTGACCCAAGACGGCAACCCGGCGGACAAACCAGAGAAGGACGAAGAGAAAAAAGAAAACATCTACGTCCCTTCTCTGGTCGAGGCGCAGGCAGAGTTCGCTGCCAAACGTGCTCGCGCCGGCCAGGAACCGGAGCAGGGCGCACCTCCCGGACGCGTGCGCCCGACAGGCGGGCAACGTGTGCCCATGCTCGCCGAAGCAGATGCCGCCCTCGAGGCACTCTATGCCCGGCACAAGAAGGTTTACCCGCGCGAAGTGCATGGCCTGTTTGCCAGGCTGCGCGTGCTGCTGGCGAGCCTGACCCTCGGATTATTCTACGGTCTGCCGTGGTTCAACTGGGGCGCAGGGCGTCAGGCCTTCCTCATTGACCTGCCGGAACGCAAATTCAACCTGTTCGCCTGGACCTTCTGGCCGCAGGATCTGTTTTACCTCGCAGTCATCCTGATTCTCTCGGCACTGCTTCTGTTCTTCTTCACTGCCATTCTGGGTCGCGTGTGGTGCGGCTTCGCCTGTCCGCAGACCGTGTGGACCGAAGTGTTTCTGTGGATCGAGCGCAAGATCGATGGCGACCGCATGAAGCAGATGCAGCTCGCGAAGATGCCCTGGAATCGCGAGAAGCTTGTGAAGCGCTCCGCAAAATATGCTGCCTGGATCCTGTTTTCGCTCTGGACCGGCTTCACCTTCGTCGGGTTCTTTACGCCGATTCGCGAACTGACGGTTTCGGCCTATAGCTTCACGC
>CAYHES010000101.1:0-9301 GCA_964355495.1 uncultured Acidiferrobacterales bacterium | reverse complement strand
TGCCGCCGGACATGCGCGCCGACGTCGACATCCTGCACATCACCCGCACCTGGAAATTTCAGGAATCCGGTGTCACCAGCGGCAGTGACTAGAGACAGTCGCGAGTCCCGAGTCGCGAGTCCCCGGGTTTAGACTCACGACTCACGACTCACGACTCACGACTCACGACTCGGGACTCACGACTCCCATCCGCATCCTTGCAGTACAGGCGTGGCTGCCGGATACTAAACACATGCAGGAACCCGGCATTTTCACCAACCATTTCCTGATCGCGATGCCCAACCTGCGCGATCCGAACTTCGCGCGCACCGTGACGCTCATCTGTGAGCATTCCAGTGAGGGCGCCATGGGCATTGTCATCAATCGCATCACCGACCTGCGGCTCGCCGACATTCTGCAACAGATGGATATCGAAGGCGGCGACTCGCGCCACCTCGACCTGCCGGTGTATGTCGGCGGCCCGGTGCAGAACAACCGCGGCTTTGTCCTGCACGAGCCGCTCGGCACGTGGGAATCGACGCTCACCGTCACCGCATCGCTGGGGGTCTCGACCTCGCGCGATATCCTCGTGGCGCTGGCCGAAAATCGCGGCCCGGAGCGCTGCCTGCTGGCGCTCGGTTATGCCGGCTGGGCCGCCGGGCAACTGGAGCATGAAATCGGCGAGAATGCCTGGCTGTCCGGCCCGGCCGACCACCAGATACTGTTCGACACGCCGGCCGAGGCGCGCTGGGGCGCGGCCGTGAAACACCTGGGTGTCGATCTCGCCGCGCTGTCGGGCGAGGCGGGACACGCCTGAACGCCTTGAGCGCCAATACCTACCTCGGCTTCGACTACGGCAGCAAAAACCTCGGCATTGCAGTCGGCGGCAGTGCCTCCGGGCGGGCCGAACCACTCGCCACCGCCAGCGTGCACCAGGGCATTCCGGACTGGCCGCTGCTCGACCGCCTTATTAATGAGTGGCAACCGGCCGCCCTGATCGTCGGGCTGCCGCTCAATATGGACGATAGCGAGAATGCCATGACCCGGGCGGCGCGCAAGTTTGGACATCGCCTGCAGGGTCGCTACAATCTGCCTGTTCATATGGTGGATGAGCGCCTGACCTCGGTGGATGCCAAAAACACCCTGGTCGAGTCGCGCGTCCCCTGGAAGCAGCGCAAGGCCAAGGTCGACAAACTCGCCGCGCAGAACATTCTGCAGGCGTACCTGGACGAGCAACGACGCCCGAAATTGGAACCGCGCCATGCCGCAGACGACTGACATCGTGGACGTCAACGCCACCATCGCCTACATGGCCGACGAATTGCGGCCGCGGCTGGCACAGCATCCGCTCATGATCGGCATTCACACCGGCGGCGCCTGGATCGCACAACGCCTGCATGCCCTGCTCGACCTGACCGACCCGCTCGGCACCCTCGACATCTCCTTCTACCGCGACGATTTCAGCCGCCTCGGCATGAACCCGCAGGTCAAGACCTCGAACCTGCCGGTGAATGTCGAGAACCGGCACATCATTCTGGTGGACGACGTGCTGCACACCGGACGCACCATCCGCGCCGCGCTCAACGAGATCTTCGACTACGGCCGTCCGGCGTCGATCACGCTGGCCGTGCTCATCCAGCGCGATGGCCGCGAGCTGCCGGTCGAGGCGCAGGTCGTCGGGCATCATCTGAAGCTGAAGAAGAACCAGCACATCAAGCTGCTCGGGCCGGAACCGCTCAAGCTCGAGATCCAGGAGGCGCATACTTGAAGCGCGACGACCTGCAGTTCGACAGTCACGGGCGGCTGCGCCACCTGTTGACCATCGAAGGCCTCCCGCGTCAGACCATCCTCGATATTCTCAACACCGCCGAATCCTTCATCTCGGTCGGCGAACGCGAAATCAAGAAAGTGCCGCTGCTGCGCGGCAAGACCGTGGTCAATCTGTTCTTCGAAGCCAGCACCCGCACCCGCACCACCTTCGAGATCGCCGCCAAGCGCCTGTCGGCGGACGTGATCAATCTCAACCCCTCGGCCTCCTCGACCAGCAAGGGCGAGACCCTGCTCGACACAGTGCGCAACCTCGAAGCCATGCACACCGAGCTGTTCGTGGTGCGCCACCGCGAGTCCGGCGCCGCGCACCTGATCGCCGCGCACGTGCCCGAGCATGTGCACATCGTGAACGCCGGCGACGGCCGGCACGCGCACCCGACCCAGGCGCTGCTCGACCTGTTCACCATTCGCCGCCACAAGGGACCGATCGAAAATCTCAAGGTCGCGATCGTGGGCGATATTCTGCACTCGCGCGTGGCGCGTTCCGAGATCCATGCCCTGAACACGCTCGGCGCCGCCGAGGTGCGCGTGATCGCACCCAAGACCCTGCTGCCGACGGCGGTGGAAAAACTCGGCGTGCACGCCTACACCGACATGCGTGCCGGCCTGGATGGCGTGGATGTGGTGATCATGTTGCGCCTGCAGCGCGAGCGCATGAGCGGGGCGCTCATTTCGAGCGAACAGGAATACTTCAACCTGTATGGACTCACGCCGGAGAAACTCGGGCTCGCCAAACCGGATGCGATTGTCATGCACCCGGGGCCGATGAACCGCGGTCTCGATATCGATTCCAGCGTTGCGGACGGACCGCAGTCGGTAATCCTGCCGCAGGTCACCTACGGCATCGCGGTGCGTATGGCCATCATGGCGCTCATCATGGGCGGCACATCCCAGACCGAAGGCGCGCCGGCCAGCGGGAGGCGCACATGATGGGCATCGTGATCAAGGGCGGACGCATTATCGACCCGGCCAACAAGCTCGACGCCGTCAAAGACCTGTACATCGACAGCACCGGTTTCATCACCGGCATCGGCAAGGCGCCGGAGGGCTACGAGGCGACGCGCACTATTGATGCGCGCGGCCAGGTCGTGTGCCCGGGGCTCGTCGACCTGCGCGCTCGCCTGCGCGAGCCGGGGCTCGAATACAAGGCGACCATGGAAAGCGAAACGCGCGCCGCGGTCGCGGCCGGCATCACCACGCTGTGCTGCCCGCCGGACACCTGGCCGGTGATCGACACCCCTGCCATGGCGCAGATGATCCAGTCGCGCGCCTGGCGCTTCGGACTGGCGTTCGTGCACCCGCTCGGCGCGCTCACCCAAGGCCTGGAAGGCAAGCTGCTCACCGACATGGCGGCGCTCGAAGAGGCCGGCTGCGTAGGGGTCAGCAATGCGCTCGAACCGGTCACCGACACCCTGGTCATGCGGCGCGCCATGGAATACGCCGCGACCTTCGATCTCACCGTGTACCTGCACGCCGAAGACCCGTGGCTGCGCAACAACGGCTGCGTGCACGAGGGCGAGGTCGGCACGCGCCTCGGCCTGCCGGGCATACCCGAGGCGGCCGAAACCGTGGCGGTGGCGCGCGACCTGGCGCTCATCGAGCAGACCGGCGTGCGTGCGCACTTCTGCAATCTTTCCAGTGCGCGCGCCCTGGCCATGCTGACCGAGGCGCAGAAACAGGGACTGCCGGTAACCGCGGACGTGACCGCGCACCACCTGCACCTCACCGAACACGACATCGGTTATTTCAACACCCAGTGCCACGTGCGCCCGCCGCTGCGCGGCCTGCGTGACCGCGACGCGTTGCGCGCCGCGCTCCAGAGCGGCGTGATCAGCGCCATCTGCTCGGATCACCAGCCGCACGAGCCTGACGCCAAACTCGCGCCGTTCGCCGAATCCGAACCCGGCATCTCCGGCCTCGAGACCCTGCTGCCGCTCACGCTCAAACTGGTGGACGAGAAGCTGTTGTCGCTCTCCGAGGCCATCGCCCTGCTCACCGCCAAGCCCGCCGACATTCTCGGCGTCGAGTGCGGCACCCTGGGCATCGGCGCCACCGCCGACATCTGCATCTTCGACCCCAAGGCGCACTGGATCCTGAGCGCCGACAAATTTGTCTCGCGCGGCCGCAATTCGCCATTCCTCGGCTGGGAATTCACCGGACGCGTGACGCACACGCTGGTGGGTGGGGAAGTGGTGTTTGAGTTGGCGGGGACGTAAAAACACCACCCTGTTTTTCGATAATACGTCCGGCGTCACCCACCACGAAATCAGGACACACATAAAAAAAAACGCCGGCCTTGTGGCCGGCGCTGGAGTACCACTACGGGCGTGCAATACGCCCGGATTATTCAATCAGCTGTTGATTCACGCTGTCGGTCGTCACACGCGTCAGCGATCCGGCCACCGCGGTATCCACATAGAAAATTTCCTCATCGCTATCGTATGCCTCCCACAAACTACGCGTACCCCAGGCGGAACCGAAGATAATCTGGATGCCGGCTGGCACCGTGCCCACCACCGTACCATTCTTGGCGGCGGTGCCGGAACTGACGACCGCAAGCGTGGAACCGGCCATGTTGGTAGCCGCCGCCACGTACTCAGCGACCACCAGATGGTCGAGATAGGGAAATTCGCGGAAGATATTAAATGCGGTCACGTAGTTAAATCCGCTCCACTGTGCGCCGTTCGACGCACCGTGAGTCACGAGCCCGGTACCATCATCCTTGATGGCCTGGGCACGGTCTGAAGTACTGATATTAGGGTAGCTTCCCACCATGCGGTCATAGTAAACGTAGCCGCTACTGCTGACGCCATAGGGAATAACTAACTCTCCCGCACCACCGATGGCGAGCGATACCGCTGCACCACCAGCCTTGGGCACAGAGGCAATACTGGAACTGCTGCAACATATCCAGGAGATGACGTAGTTGGTTGTGAGGTACAGGTAATTGATCTGCACCGCACCGGCGTCGTGGAAAGTCGTGGCCGCCGCCAACCCATTGACCGGGAAGCGCTGGATGATGCCGGCCAATACGCCTGCTGCGTCATTGCCGACGAAATAGACATTACTGCTGTCTTTGTTATAGATGCCGTCAGACCACGCCGTACGGTTGCCGATAGTGCCGAGGACGCCGGTCAGGGAATTGGTGCCCGCATCAACAATACGAAGCTCGCCGGCCACGCTGGGCGCGCCCGCAGGCGGCAGGTTTAGCAATGCCCGGGTCGGCGACAGATACGTTACCAAGATATTCTTATCGTTGGTCGTAAAGGGGAACGGGCCCGCGCCCCCGGTGATCGCCGTGGGTGCGCCGCCGAAATTCGCATCCAGCTTCACCAGGGCACCGGTACTGTTGATGACCAGGAAGTTGGTGATTGCACCGGCGCTGCTGAACACCGGTGCCACGGGCAGGAAGGTCGTGAGCGCGGTCGGGGCCGTGCTGGTGTTGGTATTGAGCCGCAGCCATGCGTAGGTATCATCCAGATCCCCGCAGGTTACATTCGCTCCTGCCAGCCCGTAGATGATTATCGAGTTCTCCGGATTCGCGAAATCGGTCACGATGTTCAGATAACACAAATCGGTCGCGCTTGAGCCCGAACCCGCCAGACCAGTGCCCGGACCGTTGGAGATGGCCGTGATATTCGAGATCTGCACCGGCGCCGGAGCCTGATCCGCATATTGCTTCCACAACCGCCCGTTCGCAGCGTACACGACCGCATAGTTACGGTAGTTGCTGATAGTCCCGGTGGCCGCATCCAGCGTGCCCGTATCCACTGTATTGTTGCGATAGGTCTGGGTAACAGGTGGGTAGTTGGATGCCAATGCACTGGCATCCACAGTTGCCGGAACTGCCGGCGACACCGAACTGACACTGAACAGGCCGCCCACCGCCGATGTCGCCGATGGCGCGCCCGAATAGTAGTAGTAGCTTGTCGCTACAGGTGGCGCCGTGCCAGAAACCGGGGGGGGGGGCGGCGGATTGCTGCCCCCACTGTTACATCCGACAGACAGCACCGCGCAAGCCGCCAAAACCAGAATTTGATTACGCATGTTATTTCCTCCTCCCAGTTTACAGAAATTCTGTTTACACTAATGTTTTCGTGCGCCTGTCGCCTTGGCGATGACGTATCTCGAAAGCAGGACGGACTGTACCGGCTAACTGCCCATCCGAGCAAGGGTTGCCCCCTGGTTCGGATGGGCAGTCTGACAACATGCGTTGTCACAGATTGAGTGCCACCCCCCCCGAGATAATTTTTCTAGTCATTGAAAATCAAGGAAAAAACTTCACGTCATTGCGCGGCGTGACTCCGGTGACCGCCCGAAAGAGGTTGTGGACACGCTATGCCGGGAACCAGGTTTTTACCCTGGTTCAGGACACGGAAGCCAGTGCCGTTGCGACATCTCAGGGGGCAAGTATCTCGCGGTTAGAGGTGAAAACATGCCCTCTCTCAATCAAGCGGATAGAGGGTAGAGAGTTGATGCCGGTGCGCGCAGTACCCCCCCCAACATGGGCGTCCAATGGGGTCAGCGTCCAATGGCACTACCTTAAGGCTCCCACAAGCAAAAACTCCGTCATGCCAGCGAAAGCTGGCATCCAGAATCGGCCTATCGGCCGATGTTTTTTCAAACCCTGGATTCCGGCTTTTGCCGGAATGACGACGTAATCGGAGGTTTTTTCCTTAAGGTAGCGCCATTGGAGTCGGACCCCATTGGTCACCCCATTGGTCCTGTGGTCCTGTGCTATTTGGCGACCGGACCAGCCATGTGCCGGTGAATGCGGCAGTTACGCATGCGCCCCCGTCATGGACTGCGCTTCGGTCGTGTGCGTGCGCGATGCCGGATCGGAAAGATTTCATCCGCGCCGGCGGATGCGACGACGCCGAGCGGCAGCACCGCGATGCGCTCCGCCAATGTATAGCGTTGCTTGCCGGGGTAGAACACGACGAGCTGCTCCAGCCCTAGGTCCTGCATGGCGATGCGCATGGACGGGGTGACGGACGGGGCATCCGTCCGTTTCAGTTCCACGCCGAGCCGGCGACCGTTCTTAATCAGAAGCAGATCGAGTTCGGCGCCCTGGTGCGTGGCCCAAAAATACGCCTCGTCCGGCTGCACCGCCTTGAGCGTCTCTTCGATCGCATAGCCTTCCCATGAAGCGCCGCATTTCGGATGCGACAACAGTTCGCGCTCATCGCCGATCGACAGGAGATGATGCAAGAGCCCGCTGTCGCGCAAATAGACTTTGGGCGCCTTGACCTGGCGCTTCTTGAGATTTTCGTGCCAGGGTGGAAGCTGGCGCAGCATGAAAAGACCGGTCAGCAGGTCGAGATAGCGGCGCACCGTCGGCTCGCTCACGCCCAGCGAACGCGCCGGTTCCGCCGCGTTCCAAACGGCGCCCTGGTAATGCGCCAGCATCGTCCAGAATCGCCGCATGGCCGCGGCGGGAATGCCGATGCCGAGTTGCGGCAAATCCCGTTCCAAAAAGGTCTGCACGAACTGCCTGCGCCAGGAGAAACTTTCCGCGTTCGAGCGGGCGAGAAACGAGCGCGGGAATGCCCCGCGCAGCCAGTGCCGGCGCATCGCCGGTTCGCCAACTTCTGCCAGACTGAAGCCCGGGATGGGGATGGTTTCGATGCGACCGGCGAGCGATTCCGACGATTGGCGCAGCAATTCCGGCGAGGCGCTCCCCAGGATCAGGAAGCGCGCGGGCAGCGGTTTGCGATCCGCCAACACGCGTAACACCGGAAAAAGGTCGGGTCGGCGCTGTACCTCGTCGATCACCACCGTTCCACGCAGGCCCGCCAGCGCCGTCATGGGTTCGGTCAGGCGGGCCAGGCTCGTCGGGTCTTCAAGGTCGAAATAGTTGGCGGAGTCCGACGTTACGATCTGGCGCGCCAGGGTGGTTTTTCCACACTGGCGCGGGCCAACGAGCGCCACCACGCGGCTGCGCTTCAGGGCGATGGCGATGGATTGCGATAGATGCGGGCGTTGCAGCATGTGCCAATGCTACCATGAATATCGAAATACAAGCATCCGAATTTCATGGTTACTAGTAAGTGGTGCCTGGTGCTCATCCGATGCCCGCGCCACCGAGGTATTGTCCACCGCCAGGCGCGACTTGAGCGGACACGGATCTACAGCGACAACCGCAATCCCCGGTGCCCGGACATTGCCGGAGACTACCTCACCCTCACGTTCCCGGAGGGAGAGGGTGTGTAAAAAAAACCACGGGGGGGCTTGCGACACTCTTGTTCTGCAACGACAACCGTAACCGCCAGCGTAGCGCTGCATTCTGTTTGGGACATATTTACGAGGTACCCGAAACCCCTGCCGGGCTGAAGGCCGACCAATGACCGGATCGGGTTATATGCCGGGAATGGTGAAGCACTACACTAAAAGGTGACATTGCGCATCGATTCGCCGAGCTGCGAAGCGTTGGCATCCTTGCCCTCGAGCTTGATGCGCAGGCGCACATCGTTCTGTGAGTCGGCGTTGCGCAGGGCGTCGTCGTAGCTGATGAGTCCGGCCTCGTAGAGCGTGAACAGCGACTGGTCGAAGGTCTGCATGCCGGCCTCGCCGGACTTGGCCATGATCTCCTTGATGCCCGGCACGTCGCCCTTCATGATCAGGTCGGTGATGAGCGGCGAGTTGATCATCACCTCCACCGCCGGCACGCGCCCCTTGCCGTCCTTCTTCACGATCAGGCGTTGCGAGATGATGGCCTTGAGATTGAGGGCGAGGTCCATGAGCAACTGGCTGCGCTTCTCCTCGGGGAAGAAGTTGATAATGCGGTCGAGTGCCTGGTTGGCGCTGTTGGCGTGCAGGGTCGCCAGGCACAGGTGGCCGGTTTCGGCGAACTGGATGGCGTAGTCCATGGTTTCGCGCGTCCGGATCTCGCCGATCAGGATCACGTCCGGCGCCTGACGCAGGGTGTTCTTGAGCGCGGTATCGAAGGTTTCGGTATCCACCCCCACCTCGCGCTGCGTGACGATGCAGTTGCGGTGGTCGTGCACGAACTCGATCGGGTCCTCGATGGTGATGATGTGCCCGTAGCTGTACTCGTTGCGGTAGCCGATCATGGCCGCGAGCGAGGTGGATTTGCCGGAGCCGGTGGCGCCGACGAAAATCACCAGGCCGCGCTTGGCGAGCGCGATGTCGGCCAGCACCTTGGGCAGGCTGAGCTCGTCGAATTTCGGAATCTTGGTCTCGATGGAGCGCAGCACCAGGCCGACCCGGCCCTGCTGCATGAACACGTTCACGCGAAAACGGCCGATCTCCTGCGGCGAGATCGAGAAGTTGCACTCGTTCTTGGCCTCGAACTGGCGGCGCTGCTCCTCGGTCATGACGCCATAGGCGAAGGCGCGCGACTGCTCGGGCGTGAGCGCCTGCTTGGTGACCGGCGTCACCTTGCCGTCGATCTTGAGCGACGGCGGCACGCCCGCGGTGATGAACAGATCCGACGCCTTCTTGTGGATCATCAACTTCAGGAGATCGCTGA
>CAYHES010000100.1:0-9367 GCA_964355495.1 uncultured Acidiferrobacterales bacterium | reverse complement strand
CGCGGAAGCCGCCGCGCCGCAGGGTGTTGCAGGCCTCTTCCTTGATCTTGACCAGGTACAGGCCGCCGCCGCGCGCCAGACGGTTGCGCGCCTCGGCGGCCAGCAGCTCGGCGCCGGCGATGTCCACGAAGTTGATGCCGTTGCCGATCAGCAGCAGGTGTTTCTGCCGCGGACTCTGCTCGTTGAGGTAGTGCAACTGTTCCTGCACGTGGTCGACCGCGCCGAAATACAGCGAACCGTCGATGCGCACGATCTTGAGCTGCGGGCACTCCGGCAGCTTCGGGTCGGTCACCAGATGCCGGTTCGGGCTGGCCGGATCGGGCACGCGCGTAACCACCGCCGGTTGCGAGGTGCGCATCAGATAGATGATGAGCGACAGCATCACGCCCACGTAGATCGCGAATTCGAGTTCCACGAACAGGGTCGCGAAGAAAGTGGTGAGCAGCACCGACGTCTCGCGCTTGCTGGTGGTGAGTATGGTCTTGATGTGGTGGAAGTCGATCAGCCTCCAGGCTACCACCAGCAACACCGCCGCCATGGCGGCGATCGGCAGGTGCGCGGCGAGTGGCGCCACCAGCAGTACGATCAGCGCCAGCGTCAGCGCCGCGAACACCGCCGATAGCGGCGTCATTGCACCGGCGGTGTAGTTGAGGCCGCTGCGCGTGAACGAACCGGACGAGGCGTAGCTCGAAAAGAAGCTGCCGGCGACATTGGCCAGACCCTGGCCGACGAACTCCTGGCTGCCATCGATGCGCTGCCCGGACTTGGACGCCACCGAGCGCGCGATCGACACCGCCTCGACCAGACCGAGCATGGCAATCGCCAGCGCCGCACTGCCGAGCTGCTTGAGCGCGGCGAGGTGCAGGTCCGGCAGGCTGAGCGGCGGCAGCTGCTGGGGCAACTGGCCCACGACCCGGACCCCGTGCGCCGCAACCCCGATCAGCATCGCCACCACGCTGCCGATGACCATGGCGACCAGCATCACCGGCCAGCGCGGTTTGAGGCGCATGAGCACGATCAGGCTCACCAGCGTGACGGTGGCGATGCCGGTCACGTACAGGTTGGCTTCGTCGATCTGCTGGAAGATATCGCGCCAGGTATGCAGGAACGATTCGCCCGACGGGATGTGCATGCCGAAGTAGTGATTCAACTGGCTAGTGGCGATCAGCACCGCGGCGCCGGCGGTGAAGCCGACCACCACCGAATGCGAAATGAAGTTGACCAGCGTGCCCATGCGCGCCAGGCCCAGGGCGAGTTGATAGACCCCGGCGAGAAAGGTGAGGGTGAGCGCCATCTGGATGAATTTGGCGCTGCCCGGCTCGGCGAACTTGGCGACCGTGGCGAACACCACGATCGAGATCGCCGTGGTCGGGCCGGAAATCAGGTGGCGTGAGGAGCCGAACAGCGCGGCGATGATCGGCGGCACCATGGCGGTATACAGGCCGTACACCGGTGGCAGACCGGCGATCATGGCGAACGCCACGCCCTGGGGCAGCACCACCACCGCGCCGGTGAGGCCGGCGATCAGGTCGGCCTTGAGGGTGTCGCGGGTGACCAGGGGCCACCAGCGCAAGAACGGAAAAATCCGGGACCAGATAGGGTTGCAGTACAGGGCCCGGGCAATCTGTTGCATGTGTCGATCAGTTACGTACGTCGTTGCGTTAAGGAATGCACAGGTTGCGGCGGCATAAGGCCGGTCGAGCAGGAGATGACGCTGACCGGTGGGCTGCGGCAGAGATGCGGATTCTAGCGCGTTTTGCCGCTGGCGTCAGGAGGCACGGCCGAGCAGCACCTCCAGCACGAATTTGCTGCCGAAATAGCCGAGCACCAGCAGCGTGAAGCCGGCCAGCGTCCAGCGCACCGCGGTGCGCCCGCGCCAGCCGTACAGGCGGCGGCCGGCGAGCAGCATGCCGAACACCGCCCAGGCGATGATCGACAGCACGATGTGGTGGGTGAAGCGCAGCGGCTTGCCGAACAGTTCTTCGGAGAAGAACACACCGCTGATAAGAGTGAGCGTCAGCAACACGAAGCCGACCGTGATCATGCGGAATAGCAGGTGCTCCATGGTTTCAAGCGGTGGCAAATTGCGCAGGAAGCCGCCCGCCTGGCGGCGGTGCAGGGCACGTTCCTGCAGGCTCAGCACCAGACTCTGCACCACGGCGATGCTGAGCAGGCTGTAAGCGAGCAGCGAGATCACGATATGTGCCGCCTGCACCGGGCTTGCCCCCGGCAGGGTCAGGTGGCGCGTCGGCCACAGCCATTCGAGCAGGACTGTGGCGGCGGCAATCGGCAGGATCAGGGTGCCGAGCGACTCGATCGGCTGGAAAAGCACGGCGGCCAGAAACAGCAGCGTCACCGCCCAGGCCACGAGCGAGGCAGCGCTGGTGAGGCCGAGGTTGAGCCCGCCCTGGAACAGGTCGCTGTAGAGCAGGCCGGCGTGCAAGGCGAGCGCGCCGGCCGCGAGCACGAATACGCCGGTGCGGGCGCCGCCACGCAGGGTGTTGCCAGCGCTCAGCCCGCGCCACAACAGGCCGGCGGCGCAGACATACAGGACTGCGGCTAGTATTGGATGGAGGGCGCTGGTCATAATAGGTATACAGGTGATCCGCCGCCGGTGCTGGCTTGGCATCATGGCACAGCTCGAACTGCCGATGAAGAGGCGCAGCAGGGTAAGCGGCACCAGCACGAGCGGCAGGGAGTATCGATAATGATGGCAAGATCAACGGAGTAGGGCGTTATTAACTATGCGTATCCGGGTGCTGGGATGCAGTGGCGGTATCGGCAATGGTGCACGCACCACGGCGCTGCTCGTGGACCATGACATCCTGATCGACGCCGGCACCGGTGTGGCGGACCTGTCGCTCGGGGCGATGGCCGCCATCGACCATGTGTTCCTGACCCATGCGCACCTGGATCACGTGACTTGCATCCCGTTCTTGCTGGACAGCGTCGCCAGCCGGCGCGTCCGCCCGCTGGTGGTGCATGCGCAGGAGGCGACGCTGGCGGTGCTGCGCACGCATCTGTTCAACAACGCGCTCTGGCCGGATTTCACCGCCATTCCGTCGCGCGACAAACCGTATTTGCGCTTCGAACCTCTGGCGCCGGGCGAGACTGCCGCCCTGGATGGCCGCAGTCTGCGCAGCATCCCGGTGAGTCACAGCATCCCCGCGGTCGGCTACCTTGTCGGCAATGGCCGCGCCAGCCTCGCCTTCAGTGGCGATACCTCTAGCACAGAAGTGTTCTGGCAGGTGCTCAATGACTGCGCCGACCTGCGGCAGGTGATCATCGAGACTTCCTTCACCGACGACGAGGAGGCGCTGAGCCGCCTGTCCGGGCATCTGTGCCCGCGCCTGCTGGCGCTGGAGTTGGCGAAGCTGCGGCGCGCGGCGAGTGTCTACATCACGCATCTCATGCCCGGCGAAGAGGCGGCGATCATGGCCGAGATCCATGGCCATTTGCCGGACAACCCGCCGCAGGCGCTACGCGCGGGGGCGACGTTTGAGTTGTGAGGACGCCCGGTACAGCGTCCGCACCTATACGACATGTCCGTGGCGCATCACCGCTTGACATGCCATATTTAGTATAGTCAGAATATGGTATGTGGCATATCGAAGAGCACCGCCGGGTAGACAAACAGGTCATGGCCGTCCCCAAGGATATACTCAAGCGATATGAGAAATGGAAGGACATCGCGGCAATATCCGGTCCACCCGGACTCCGTCTGATCAAGGGATTTCATGACGAGGTCCTTTCAGGCGAATGGCGAGGTTATCGATCCTCCCGGCTCGGACTTCAATGGCGCGTCATCTACCGCGTAGTTGCCGAGAAGCTGCTCTTCCAGGTTGCGTCGATAACCGCACATGACTATCGGAGGCCGTAAATGAAAGACTATCGTCCCGCCAAGAAGCGCATCACAGTCTCGGTCGGTGAGTCAGTGCGCATACTTCGTGAACTTCAGGAGTTAAGCCAGAGCCAGCTTACTCAGCTTACTGGCATTCCCCAGGCCACGATTTCGGCCATTGAGAATAACCGGGTTCGCTTGGGTGTTGAGCGGGCCAAGGTGCTCGCGCGGGCGCTTAAGTGTCATCCTGGGGTACTGGTGTTTCCCGGCTGGAAGCTTTCTGATACGGCGGCCGCATAACACATTAGTCTACCGGTTGCGCAGAGACGTTGTGCGTGATGAACCCTGCTTAAGTTGCAAGAGAATGAGCATTTCCTGGACCAAACCATGTTTGAGAACCTGACCGGCCGGCTGGAGGCCACGCTCAAGCGCCTGCGCGGCGAGGCGCGCCTGACCGAGGCCAATATCGGTGACAGCCTGCGCGAGGTGCGCATGGCGCTACTCGAGGCGGACGTGGCGCTGCCGGTGGTGAAGGCGTTCATCGACGACGTGCGCGCCAAGGCCGTCGGCCAGGATGTGCTGGCCAGCCTCACGCCCGGGCAGGCGGTGATCAAGGTGGTGTACGACGCGCTTGTTGCCCTGATGGGCGAGAAGAACGAGCGCCTGAATCTTGCGGTACGCCCGCCGGCGGTGGTGCTGATGGCCGGCCTGCAGGGCTCCGGCAAAACCACGAGTGCCGCCAAGCTGGCGCGCCTGCTGCGCGAGCGCGAGAAGAAATCGGTGCTGCTGGTGAGCACCGACATTTATCGCCCGGCGGCCATCGACCAGCTCCAGAAGCTGGCCGCCCAGGTGGAGGCCGGCTTCTTTCCCAGCCGCCCGGACCAGAAGCCCGAGGACATTGCGCGTGCGGCGCTCGAGCAGGCGCGCGTCAGTTCCGCGGACGTGCTGATCGTGGATACCGCCGGACGGCTGCACGTGGATGCGGCCATGATGGACGAGATCCGTGCGTTGCATGCGGTGCTCAATCCGGTCGAGACATTGTTTGTGGTGGACAGCATGACCGGCCAGGATGCGGTGAACACCGCCAAGGCCTTCGGCGAGGCCTTGCCGCTCACGGGCGTGATTCTCACCAAGACTGACGGCGACGCGCGCGGCGGCGCGGCGCTGTCGGCGCGCTTTGTCACCGGCAAGCCGATCAAGTTTCTGGGCGTGGGCGAGAAGACCGACGCGCTCGAGCCATTCCATCCGGATCGCCTGGCGTCGCGTATCCTCGGTATGGGCGATGTGTTGTCGCTGGTCGAGCAGGCGCAGCGCGGTATCGATCAGGACAAGGCGCTGGAGCTCGCCCGCAAGATCAACAAGGGCGGTTTCGATCTGGACGATTTCCGCGAGCAGCTCCAGCAGATGGAGAAGATGGGCGGCATGGCGAGCCTGATGGACAAGATGCCCGGTGTCGGGAAAATGCCGGACGCCGCCCATCTGGCGCAGGGCGAGAAGCAGATGCGGCGCAACGTGTCCATTATCAATTCCATGACCCCGGGCGAGCGCCGCAAGCCGGACATTATCCGCGGCTCGCGCAAGCGCCGGATTGCCTCCGGTTCCGGTACCCAGGTGCAGGACGTCAACCGCTTGCTCAAGCAGTTTATGGAAATGCAGGCGATGATGAAGCGCATGGGCAAGGGCGGCATGGCCCAGATGCTGCGCGGCCTCAAGGGCCGGACGCCGGGATTGCCATTCTGATTCAGCCGCTTGAAGAATGTTTTTTGCGTGGCAAAAGAATTGCGTCCCGTCGCCAGAGTTTGGTTGAAATCGGCTCCGGCTCGCACGTATACTGAATAAAGCCTGATAATTGAGTGGCGGAGAATTCGCCCACATCCGTCGTAAATCCGGCGGTCGCAACAGACCCGTGTTAATGGCAAAGGAGCAGGGAATGAGCACGCTAAGTTCAGCAGCGCAAGAACGCCGCCGCGGCAGCCAGGATCTGGCTGGCAAGCTGGTGACGGAACGCACCGAAATGCTGGCTACCTTCTGTCGGTTGGCGGGCATCGAGCCGTACAGCGCCACGGACAAGTCAGTCCAGACGCTGCTCCAGGAGTTCTGCCAGATTCTGGTGGATTACGTCGCCGCCGGGCATTTTGCCGTCTACGAGCGCATTCTCGAGGGCAAGGAGCGGCGCAAGGAGGTGGCGGACATCGCCGCCCAGGTTTATGAGCGCATTGCCCGGTCCACCGACATGGCGCTCGATTTCAACGACAAATACGATTGCGAAGATCACTGCACGGTGCTGGATTCGCTTTCCAAGGACCTGTCGCAACTCGGCGAGGAGCTCGCGCTGCGCATCGAACTCGAAGACAAGCTGCTTACCGCCATGGCCCGCCGCTGACGGGCTTCAGCCGCCGGTGTAGGACATAAAACGGATTACTTTTTCCGGCTGGGTGGCGAAGTCATGCCGCTCGGGCTTCCGCCCAATCGTTTCCCAAATCTTCTCCCGCAGTTCATCCAGTGTTGCCCCGGCGCGCAGCAGCGAGCGCAGATCGGTTTTGTCTTCCTGGCCAAGACAGGTATAGAGCATGCCATCCACGGTCAGGCGCACCCGATTGCAGGTTTCGCAGAAGTGCTGCGAGATGGGCGTGATGAAACCAATTTTCAGATCCGTGCCGGCGACCTGCACATAGCGCGCCGGCCCGCCGCCGGACATGACCGTCGGAATCAATTCGAATTCCTGCGCCAGCGTGCGCCGCACTTCCTGCAAATCGACATACTGCGCGCTGGCCGCGCGCCCGGTGTCGCCCATCGGCATGGTTTCGATGAAACGCAGGGTGAAGCCATGACGGATGCAGAAGCGCACCAGGTCGCCGACTTCGTCATCGTTCACGCCCTTCATCAGAACCGTGTTGATTTTGATCGGCGCAAAGCCTGCGGTTTTCGCCGCCAGCAGTCCATCCAGCACGCTGTCCAGTACCCCGCCGCCGGTGATCGTGGCAAAGCGTTCCGGTTGGAGTGAATCCAGGCTTACGTTGAGGCGCGTGATGCCGGCCTGTTTGAGCGCCGGGGCAAATTTCCTGAGGCGTGTGGCATTGGTGCTGAGCGAGAGATCTTCGAGTCCCGGGAGTCGGGCGAGGCGCGCCGCCAGTTCCGGCAGCTTGCCGCGCAACAGCGGCTCACCACCCGTGATACGGATGCGCCGTACGCCCAGCCCGGTGAAGGCGCGCATCACGCGTTCGATCTCGTCGAACGTCAGCCAGTGCTCCGGTTCTTCGAAATCGCGAAAGCCTTGCGGCAGGCAATAGGCACAGCGCAGGTCACAGCGGTCGGTGACCGACAGGCGCACGTATTCGATGCGGCGCTGGAAGGGATCGATCAGGGTGTCCTTCATGGAGCTGATCTTCACACAGGCCATGGCGGGCGTCTATTAAAACGCCTGTGGTTCGTGTGGGCAGGCGGTCAGGCGTGGTGTGCCTGACCAGTGGTGCCGCGGCTGTCCGGACCCATAAGATAAAGATACCGGGACATCACTTCCTCGGGTGCCGGCAGGGTCAGCGGGTTCTCGCCCGGATAGGCGTGGGCACGCAGCGCGGTGCGGACCGCGCCCGGGTCGAGGGTATTCATGCGGATAGGGGTATTCGTGCTTAGCTCGTCCGCCCACACCTGCGCGAGATTCTCCAGTGCAGCGCCCGCGGCGGCATAGGCTCCCCAGTAGGCCCGTCCCTGGCGTGCCATTTCCGAGGTCGTGAATACCACCGAGGCATCCGGCGATTTCTCCAGAACGCCCAGGCAGGCGCGCGTCAGCAGATAGGCGGCATTGAAGTTGACCTGCATGACCGCCTGCCAGGTTGCCAGATCGTAGAGCGCGAGCGGTGTGAGCGTGCCGAGCGTGGCGGCGCTGTGCAGCAGGCCATCGAGGCGACCGAACTCGCGCTCGATGGCGGCGGCGATCTGCTCGAACTCACGCAAACCGGCCTTGGCCAGGTCCAGCGGCATGAGCAATGGGTTGGCGAGTTGTTCGGCCAGGATCTGGTCGTACACCGCCTCGAGTTTTTTCTGGGTGTGTCCGAGTAGAATGACGCTGGCGCCATGTCGCGCGTAAGCCAGGGATGCCGCATGGCCCAGACCATCGCCGGCGCCGGTAACCAGAATGACGCGGCCGGCGAGCAGATCACGGGAAGGCTGATAATCACGCATGCAGTTCAAAAGTTAGTGGTAGAGTGCGCATTTTACCCAAGTGGCGCGAAAGTCCAATGCGCCAATCCAGGCGCCGCAACCGGCGCAGTGGATTTGAAACTTCGTCATTCCGGCGAAAGCCGGAATCCAGATGTCAATTAAGCCATTAATGTTAATTCCTGGACACCGGCTTGCACCGGAAACTGCTCCTGCGTTTCCAGTACTTCCGCCATCCATGGCGGTCGCGCCGGTGTGACGAGCACTTGTTTTCAACAGCCTGTGAGTGGATTGTCGACGCAGTACGATGCCGGGCGTCCGGGTAGCCAGGAAATGTCTGGGCGGCTATGATCTTGCCTAGAAAAAACACAACGGAGGAGCACAGATGAAAAAGTTTCTGATCGGTTTTGTCGTAGGCGCGCTCATTGCGTTCCATCTTGGCATCAACTTCGGTCGTCACAAGCCGCTTTGGAGCAACCCCTATGCGGACGACGTGGTGGAGCAGGTCAAGGAGCGCGCCGGGCAGGCCATTGAAAGCACCAAGGAAGTCATCCACGAGGCGACCGAGCCGGCGCGCAAGGACGCGGAGAAGAAGCTCAGTCGCTAACAGCAGATACAAGGGGCAAGATACAAGATACAAGTTAAAACCCGGTATTACACGAGACCCCGCGTTGTCTGAAGGCGCCCCTTGTATCTTGTATCTTGTACCTTGTACCTGCCTTTAAGCAAAGTGCGATTTGCCGTCATCGCTCACACAGATGCGGTTGCGCCCGCTGTTCTTGGCCAGGTACAGGCGCTGGTCGGCAATGTTCAGCATCTGATCGATGGACTCGACGTCTTCGGCGGCGAGCGTGCTGATGCCGATGCTGACCGTGACCGGGATGTGCCGGCCATCGACGTTGATCTGTTCCCGCTCGATGGCCGCACGGATGCGCTCGCCCAGCACGGCCGCACCCAGCCGGTTTGTCTCCGGCATCAGCACCGCGAACTCCTCGCCGCCGAAACGCGCCACCGTATCGACGCCCCGCACCATCTGCGCTAGCAGCCTGGCGACTTTTACGAGCACTTCATCACCGGCATGATGGCCGAAGGTGTCGTTGACCTTCTTGAAGTGGTCGATGTCGAGCAGCAGCAAGGACATGTCCTTGCCGTAGCGGCGGCACGCACCGAGGTTCTGCTCGGCCTGGGTATAGAACATGCGTCGGTTCTTGAGTTTGGTCAGCGAGTCGGTGGTGGCCAGTTCCGCCAGCGCCTTCTTGCTGTCCTCGAGTTCGCGGATGATGCGCGCGAGGCGGTGATGGACATCGACACGCGCCCGCAGCTCGAGCGAGTCGACCGGTTTGTTGAGGAAGTCGTTCGCGCCGTTCA
>CAYHES010000099.1:0-9420 GCA_964355495.1 uncultured Acidiferrobacterales bacterium | reverse complement strand
CATTGCGTCTGTGGCAGCCAGGCGTCGATCGCCTCGGGAGTGAGCGGCATGGGACCAGTGCGGGAAAGTGCAGGCCGCAGCAGTATGGCTTGCCGTGCCGGATGTGGCAATAATAATGACTGGACGAACGAAGCCGGGCCCCATAAATGCAGTCACACAGCCACGGCAATTGCTACAACAGGAGATAAGCACCATGCACAGGAACGGATTCGGCGCGCGCGGTGGCTGGTGGGTGGTGGTGCAAATCCCATTGCTGCTGCTGGCTTACCTGATCCCGGGCTGGATCGGGCATGCCGTCACCGGCCGCTTGGCCACCATGTTGATGTATGCCGGCCTGGCACTGATGGCAGCGGGCGCGCTGCTCACGTTGAGCGGCGTCGTGTCGCTGGGCCGCTGGCTGACGCCGTTCCCGCAACCCCTGCCGGAATCGCAACTGCGCACCGCTGGCGCCTACGCGCTGGTGCGCCATCCACTCTACAGTGGCATCCTGTTCATGGCCTTTGGCTGGTCGTTGTATTCGACCAGTGTCGCGGGATTGGCATTCGATGTCGCTTTGTTCGTGTTCTTCGACCGCAAGGCGGCGCGCGAGGAAATCTGGCTGGCCGGGAAATTCCCCGGCTACGCCGCCTATCGCAGCCGGGTCAAAAAGCTGATTCCCTGGATTTACTGAGACCGGATAATCACAGGACAGCTCATGGAAGAATATAAGCTCGGCAGGATGGGCACGTTGTTTGTGCCCACGCGTTTTGATTCGGAACCCGCGTGGGCAAAGTACTGTTTGCCCACCCTACGGGACTGTTCGTCCCGTGATTCGAGACCCGGAGGCAGCAACGACCGAGAACGCGGCAGAATACAGCCGGCTTTACAAATCGGACAAAGGACTTGTATCGCCAAGTGGCATCAGGCGCAGCGCCTGGAACAAATTGCTGAAATCATCGCGCCACAGCGGCGCCGGCAGCGGTTGCTGGGTGACGGCGGCGCCGGCGATTGCCGGAGTCGCCAGGACGTCGCGCGCGCGCGCGAGCAGCACCCAGGTGGCCGACCATTCGCGTCCGCGCTCATCCGCTTCGATGACGCGGTAGTCGACGTCGAGCTCTCGGGCGAGACGCGCCACCACCGGCACCAGATCGAGATAACGATTGCTCACGTGTAGCGCCAGAATCCCCTGCGGGCCGAGGTGCTTGAAGTAAAGCGTGAGCGCCTCGTGCGTGAGCAGGTGCACCGGGATCGAGTCGCTGCTGAAGGCATCCACGGCCAGGACATCGAAGCCCTGCGGGCCGCTGCGCAACAACTCCGCTTCCAGCGCCAGGCGCGCATCGCCCGTCACCACGTCGGTCTTTGCCGCGCTGTCGCGTACATAGGTGAATGGCGCTTCGGGCGAGGCGGCGAGCCGGATCACATGCGGGTTGATTTCGTAGAACCGCAGCCGGTCGCCCGCGCGTCCGTAGGCGGCCAGCATGCCCGAACCCAGTCCGATCACACCGATGTGCAGCGGCTCGGCGCGCCGGCGACGCGGATGATGGAGCAGGGCCAGGCCAATGCCGCTGCGCCGGTGGTAGTAGGCGAAAGGCTCATGGCGCCTCGCCTCATCCATGACCTGCAGTCCATGCAGGATGCGTCCGTGGCGCAGTTTCAGAACGGTAACGTCGGTATCGATCTCGGCCTGCTCCAGCAGTTGCACCACGCCGTAAAAGTTGCGCGCCGTGAGCGCGGCATCCGCCAACGGCGCGTGCGCCACGCCGATCTGGACAATGCCGAACACCAGCAGGCTCGCCATCCATACAGGCCAGGCCGTGGTCGGGTGCGTTGGCCGGTGCCAGTACATCCAGCCGGCGACAGCGGCAAGTAATAACGTCACGCTGACAACACTCAGGGCCAGGAGGGGAATGGCCTGGATCGGATCGGGCAGGAATTCGATCCAATCAGACGGATCATCGCCGAAGACGAAGACGGCGAGCAGCAAGGCCGTGGCGAGCACCGCGTAGGCCGCCGCCGCAGACAGACGATGCAGCGGCGAACCGCTATCGCGGCGCAACACGCCGAACAACAGGGCGGCGGTGAGCCACAAGGCGATCGGCAGCTCGAAGAAGCCGGTGAACAGCGCCGGCGCCAGCAGGCCGACGAACATGCCGCCGGCCGCGCCGCCGGCCGTCAGCGTCAGGTAGAAAGCCGTGAGGTAACGCGGGGCGGGTTTGAGGCGCACCAGTTCGCCGTGACAGACCATGCAGACGATGAACAGCGCCACACTCAGGATGCCGATCTGCGCCAGTACCGGCGCGCGCACGTCGCCCACCAGCACCAGGGTCGCCAGCGCCAGTGCCGGGATGAGCAGAAACAAATACACCTCGCGCCAGTACCAGCGCTCGCTGTCGAAGCACAGGATGAACGACGCGAGGTACAGGCACAGCGGCAGCACCCACAGGAATGGATTGACCGCGATCTCCTGGCTCATTTGATTGGTGATGGCGAGCAGCAACACCGAGGCGCAGGCGGGCAAGGCAAACCACAGCAGATACTCGCGCCGGCCCGGTCGTGGAGCGGCATCATCGGTGCTGCCGACGTTACTGGCCGACATGTTGTTGCCGGTGCGCGCCATGCGCCAGGCGCTCCAGCCCATGCCGGCGGTGAACAGCGCATAGCCGATGGACCAGATCAGCGCCTGACCGCGCAACGGCACGAAGACCTCGATCAGGAAGGGATAGGTCAGCAGGCCCAACAGTGAGCCGAGATTCGACAAGGCGTACAGCCGGTACGGCGAGCGCCCGGGTTCGCGCGCACTGAACCAGGCCTGCAGCAACGGGCCGGTGGCGGACAGCACCAGGTAAGGCAGGCCCACCGTCACGCACAGCAGAATTAATATGTGCCAGACCGGCGCGCTGTCCGGCCGCGGCTTCCAACTGCCATCCGCCAGCAAGGGGATGCCCCAGGCGAGTCCGGTCAGGAGAAGCGCGATGGCCGCGATGCCGAGCGCCAGCAGATGAATGCGCCCCTGCGCGGCGAGACGCGGGCGCTGCACCAGCCAATGCGAATAGCTGTAGCCGATGAGCAGCAGCGTCTGGAAAAACAGCATGCAGGTGGTCCACACGGACGCCGCGCCGCCGAACCACGGCAGAATCGACTTGGCCAGCAGCAGTTGCACCTGGAACAGCAGGAAGGCACTGAGAAAGATGGTGCTGGCGTAAGGCAGGATAATGCTTCTCCTAGCAGGCTCGTTACTGCAGAAATGTATCAGCGCGCTGCCATGCCGGCGCGTTATTTCACACGCATGCCCGGCTGCGCGCCGGAGTCGGGTGCAAGAATCCACAGCTCCTTGCCGCCCGGTCCGGCGGCCAGCACCATGCCTTCGGACAGGCCAAATTTCATTTTGCGCGGCGCCAGGTTCGCGACCACCACCGTGAGCCGGCCTTCGAGCTGCTTCGGGTCGTAGGCCGAGCGGATGCCGGCGAAAATGTTGCGCGTCTTGCCTTCGCCAATATCCACCGTCAATTGCAGCAGTTTGTCGGCGCCTTCGACGTAATCCGCCTTCACGATTCTGGCGATACGCAGATCAATCTTGGCAAAGTCATCGATCGTGATCGTCGCGCTCCCCTCTCCCTGCGGGCGATTAGTAGAAGACGCATCAGCGAACTGACTCCCCCTCTCCCCCTGGGAGAGGGATGGGGTGAGGGCTGTCGGGGCTGGGGGTGAGGGCTGCATGGTCATGGGATTACGTTCCTCCAGTTCATTCCAGATGGCTTCCAGCACGGATTGGGTTTGTGCCAGCACCTCGTTGTTCCAGAAACGAACGGTCTTGATGCCCTGTTTTTCGAGCAGCCTTGTGCGATCGTCATCCTGCGCCTCGTGTTCCTGGTGCTGGCTACCATCGATCTCGATAGCCAGCTTGGCATCATGGCAGTAGAAGTCGAGCACGAAACGTTTGCCACCCGTATCGATGGGGTGCTGGCGGCGAAACTTTGCGTTGTGCACGCGATGATCGCGCAACAGCTCCCAAATCAACTGTTCCGCATCGGTCTGTTCGGTGCGGAGTTTTCGTGCAAGATCGACCAGTTCTTTTGGCAGTGTAGCTTTGTGTATGCTGCGGTTCTCACCCTCGGCAGCCCTCACCCCATCCCTCTCCCGCGGGGAGAGGGGGAGTTGGTTCGCTGATGCGGTTTTTACGATTTGCTCGGAGGACGAGGGGAGCAGGCTCTCTTTAGCCTCTTCGAGCATTGCCGCGACCTGCTTGGGATCGACACGCGCGGCGAGGTGTTGGTAACGGTTTATGAGGTGCCCTTCCTTCAGTGTGTTCTGAATATCCTGCCAGGACTGTGGCACAATGTTGAGAAAACGCTCCGCTTTGTCTGCAAGACTTGGCAGTACCGGTTTGAGAAGAATAGTAAGAATGCGGAATGACTCTATGACTGCGCTGCATACGTCGTGGAGCGCATACCGACTGGCAGGATCGTCCAACTGTTTCGCTTTCTCCCAAGGTTTCTGCTGATCCCAATACTGATTGACCTTGTCTGCAAGAGCCATGGTTGCCTGCATTGCATATCCGAAATGCCGGTCTTCATAGTGTCCATCGATAAGTTTGCAGTCATCCAGCACTTCTTCTATTAAATGGTGTTTCCCTTCAACGTGGTCAGAGCCGGTCTTCCCATCATGAATATAGAGATCGGCCAGTCGCCCCTGGAAGTGATTTGAAATAAACCCCGCTGCACGACTCGCAATATTGACGTATTTGCCAACTAGATCGCTGTTTACGCGCGCCGTGAAGTCATCGAAGTTGAGGTCGATATCATCGAGGTGCGGCCCAAGCTTCGCGGCAAAGTAGTAACGCAGATACTCGGGATTCAGATGATTGAGCCAGGCGCGCGCATTGATGAAGGTGCCGCGCGACTTGGACATCTTCTGGCCGTTCACGGTGAGAAAGCCGTGCGCGTTGACGGCGGTCGGTAACCTAAAGCCGGCGCCGCTCAGCATTGCCGGCCAGAACAGCGCGTGGAAATAGAGAATGTCCTTGCCGATGAAGTGATACAACTCAGCAGTCGAATCCTTTCCCCAATACTCATCAAATGTCGGGTTGACTCCCGACTCGCGACTCCCGACTCGCGACTTGTCACACAGGTTCTGGAAGCTCGCCATGTAGCCGATCGGCGCGTCCAGCCACACGTAGAAGAATTTGCCGGGCGCATCCGGGATCTCGAAGCCGAAGTAGGGCGCGTCGCGCGAGATGTCCCAATCCTGCAGCCCGGCAGAGAACCATTCATCCAGCTTGTTGGCGACTTCCGGCTGCACGTGCCGGGTCTGGGTGATGTCGGGGAACAGCCACGCGCGCAGCACGTCCTCAAAGTCACCGAGCTTGAAGAAGTAATGTTCGGATGCCTTCTCCACCGGCGCCACGCCGGACAGTGCCGACACCGCGTTCTTGAGCTCGGTGGCGGCGTAGGTGGCGCCGCAGGCCTCGCAGTTGTCGCCGTACTGGTCTTTCGCGCCGCAACGCGGGCACTCGCCCTTGATGAACCGGTCCGGCAGGAACATCTGCTTCACCGGGTCGTAGGCCTGTTGGATGGTGCGCTTGGCGATGTGCCCGGCGTCGTGCAGGCGCGTATAGATGGTTTCGGCGAGCGTGCGGTTCTCGGTCGAATGGGTGGAATAGTAGTTGTCGAAGCCGATGTTGAATTCGGCGAAGTCGCGCTGGTGCTCTGCGCCCATGCGCTCGATCAGCTGTTCCGGCGTGACGCCTTCCGTTTGGGCGCGCAGCATGATGGGTGTACCGTGGGTGTCGTCGGCACATACATACCAACACTCGTGGCCGCGCAGTTTCTGAAAGCGCACCCAGATATCGGTCTGGATGTACTCCACGAGGTGCCCGAGGTGAATGGCGCCGTTGGCGTACGGCAGGGCGCTGGTGACGAGGATGCGACGTTTATTCTGGGGCATGAATATTAGGGCTATTTTTGTGCAGGCGTGCTATCCATAAATCGGTGAACCCGTGCACAGCCGTGAAAGTGGCCAAGCGTCTGAATGGCCGCAACTTTAACCGCTTTCCTCTCATCGGGCTAGGCGCTTTCGGTCTACCACAGCCTCGTCGTGTATCCCGGTTACCGCTGCCAAGCCCTTGTTTTTGGAGGGGATCCAATGACATTTTGGCCCGGCCGGTGTAGCATGCGCGCTCCTTTCGAATAACCACCCAGCGGAGCAGTATCCCCATGGCAGATGTATCCCAGTTGCAGGTCGAAACCGCCCTCAAGGAAGTGATCGATCCTTACCTCGAGCAGGATCTGGTCGCGGCCAAGAGCGTGAAGAACATCAAGGTCGACGGCGGCAATGTTGTCGTCGACGTTGTACTCGGCTACCCGGCCAAGGGCTCGCAGGGCGAGCTCGCCGCCAAGCTCAAGCAAAAGGTGGCGGCCATCGGCGGCGTGTCGAACGTCACCATCAACATGTCCTCCAAGGTTGTCGCGCACGGCGTGCAGAAAGGTGTGAAGCCGATCGAGGGTGTGAAGAACATTATCGCCGTGGCCTCCGGCAAGGGCGGCGTCGGCAAGTCCACGGTCGCGGTGAACCTGGCGCTGGCGCTGTCTGCGGAAGGTGCCACGGTCGGTATCCTGGACGCGGACATCTACGGCCCGAGCCAGCCGCGCATGCTCGGCGTCTCGATGAAGCCGGAGAGCAAGGACGGCAAGAAGATGGAGCCGATCATGAGCTACCACCTGCAGGCCATGTCGATCGGCTTCCTGGTGGACGAAGAGACGCCGATGATCTGGCGCGGCCCGATGGTTACCCAGGCACTCGAACAGCTGCTGCGCGAAACCAACTGGCAGGATCTCGACTATCTGGTCATCGACCTGCCGCCTGGCACCGGCGACATCCAGCTCACGCTCGCGCAGAAGGTGCCGGTGACCGGCGCGGTGATCGTCACCACCCCGCAGGACATCGCGCTGCTGGATGCGCGCAAGGGCCTCAAGATGTTCGAGAAGGTCGAGATTCCGGTGATGGGCGTGGTCGAGAACATGAGCACCCACATCTGCTCGAAGTGCGGCCACGAGGAGCACATCTTCGGCGAGGGCGGCGGCCGGCGCATGGCCGAGGAGAACGACGTGGACTTCATCGGCAGCATCCCGCTCGACATCCGCATCCGCGAGCAGACCGACAGCGGCAAGCCGACGGTCGTGGCCGATCCGGACGGGCGCCTTGCACAAATCTACCGCGACATCGCGCGGCGCGTGGCCGGCAAGCTGTCCAGGCAGAAGAAGGACTTCAGCTCCAAGTTCCCGGGCATCGTGATTCAAAATACGTAATAAATTCCGCCGCAAAGACGCAAAGGGCGCAAAGAAAGAATTTTTTCATATAGAATCTCTGCGTTCTTTGCATCTTTTCGGAAGGAAATCATATGAGCATTAAATCTGATAAATGGATCCGGCGCATGGCGCGCGAGCACGGCATGATCGAGCCGTTTGAGCCGAACCAGGTGAAGCGCAACGAGAAGGGCCCGATCGTTTCCTACGGCACCTCCAGCTACGGTTACGACATCCGCTGCTCGAACGAATTCAAGCTGTTCACCAACATCAACAGCACCATCGTCGATCCGAAGAACTTCGACGCCAACTCGTTCGTCGATGTGACGGGCGACGTGTGCATCATCCCGCCGAACTCGTTCGCGCTGGCGCGCACCGTCGAGTACTTCCGCATCCCGCGCAACGTGCTGACCATCTGCCTCGGCAAGTCCACTTATGCGCGCTGTGGCATCATCGTCAACGTCACGCCGTTTGAACCGGAGTGGGAAGGCTTCGTGACGCTGGAGTTCTCCAACACCACGCCGCTGCCGGCCAAGATCTACGCCAATGAAGGCGTGGCGCAGGTGATTTTCTTCGAGGCCGACGAGGAGTGCGAGACGTCGTACAAGGACCGCGGCGGCAAGTACCAGGGCCAGACCGGCGTTACCCTGCCCAAGACCTGAGCGTCCCGCCCGCGGCTATTCTCGTGAATCCCTCAGACTGATATTTCATTGAACAGTCTGAACTGAGGAGACCATCACAGCATGCGCACCCGGTCATGCCCTGAGTCCCTTCTCCCTGCGGGAGAAGGACAGGATGAGGGCCGGCCTTGCGCTGTTCTGCCCTCACCCCAGCCCTCTCCCGCAGGGAGAGGGAGAGAAGCGCAACGGCATACGCCCTTTGGCGGCGTGATCAGCCTGCTGGCATTCTGCAAACCCCGGTTCCTGATACTCGCCTGGCTGTTGCCGGCACTGGCGGCGGCGCAACCGGCGGGCGAACCGCTCACCTGGGAGGAAAGCGTGCGCCAAGCCGCGGCGGTGAATCCGGACCTGCGGGTCGCGCGCGACAGCCTGCGTGCCGCCGAGATGGACGTGCGCGGCGCGGGCAGCGGCTTTCTGCCAAAGCTGACGGGCAGTGTCGCCAAGACCGACACGAGCGACACCACGACGACTACTCCGGATTACAGCGCCGCGCTCACCGCCAGCCAGAACCTGTTCGCCGGTTTTCGCGATCAGGCCAGCGTGGCGCAGGCGCGCGCTAATCGCGCCGTTGCCGAAGCCAATCTGCGCAGCGCCCGCGCGCGGCTCAGTTTCGATCTCAAGTCCGCGTTCGCGGCGCTGCGTTCCGCGGACGACGCGCTGGTCCTGAGCGCCGACATCCTGCGTCGCCGCGAACAGAATCTGCGCCTCGTCGAGCTGCGCTACGAGAGCGGGCGGGAGAACAAGGGTTCCCTCTATTTGTCGCAGGCGACACTGAGCCAGGCGCGTTTCGAGTCGCTGCAGGCCGGGCAGGCGCTGCGCGTGGCGCAGGCACAGTTCGCGCGCGTGTTGGGACGCGATAATCCGCAAACGATTCGTCTGGCCGGCGAAGTGCCGATCATCGCCCCGCCCGCGCAGGTGGATTTCGC
The DNA here is from genome assembly GCA_964355495.1 of uncultured Acidiferrobacterales bacterium. Lineage (GTDB taxonomy): Bacteria > Pseudomonadota > Gammaproteobacteria > Acidiferrobacterales > UBA6901 > UBA6901. The sequence goes on along the minus strand of CAYHES010000099.1, from coordinate 534 downwards.
GCAGGCCGTGCAGGCCACGCCGGATCAGCAGCGCGCCCTGGCGCAGGTCGAAGCGGCCAAGGCCGGGGTCGATATCGCTTCCTCCACATTCTGGCCGAGCCTCGATCTCAGTGGTACGGCCAGCCGCTCGGGCGACGACTGGGTTCCGGACGAGCGGCGCAACAGCGTGTCGCTCAGCCTGACGGTGCCGATTTTCAGCGGTGGCAAGGACTATTATGGTGTACGCAGCGCCGGCGCCAGGGAGTCCGCGGCCGAAGCGACCCGCGAGGGCCTGATCCGGCAGTTACGCGCCCAGCTTGAGCAGGCCTATGCCGGTTATGCGCAGGCGGTCGCCAAGCTCGACGTGGACGAGGCCTTCCTCAAGGCCGCCACGGCGCGCTCCGAGATCGCGCGCAGCAAGTACAGTAACGGTCTCATGTCCTTCGAGGACTGGGATATCATCGAGAACGACCTCATTAACCGGCAGAAGGCCGTGCTGCAGAGCCGGCGCGACCGCGTCACCGCCGAGGCGGCGTGGGAGCAGGCGCTCGGCAA
>CAYHES010000098.1:0-9576 GCA_964355495.1 uncultured Acidiferrobacterales bacterium | reverse complement strand
GGCCGGAGATCACGCCGAGCGCCCGGTCTTCGCCCAGCACATCGGCGGCCACCTGGCTCAGCAACCGGCCGGTGGCCGGTTCCAAACCCTTGGTGGCCCAGGCGACGATCGCCTCTGCCGGTAGTCGCGCTTGCAGTGCTTCGAGCGTCGCGCGGAAGGCGTGACTCGGCACCACCAGCAGCAGGTGCGATGCTTCCTCGGCGGTCTCGAGCAGATCTTCGCGGATGATCAGATTGTCCGGGAAACGGACGCCGGGCAGGTAACGGGCGTTTTCGCGCTCATGCGCGAGGCGCGCCTGGCGCGCGGCATCGTGCCCCCAGAAAAGCGTGCGGTAACCGTTGCGCGCGAGCAGCACCGCCAGCGCCGTGCCCCAGGAACCGGCGCCGAGCACCGCGATGACGGGTTTGGCGGCGGTCATGCCGGCCTCACGGGTGCGGGCGACCGGCGCGCGCCACGATCAGTGCGCGACCGCCTGCGGCGCGGCGGACTGCTTCTGCAGATACAACGCCTCGAAGTTGATCGGGCTCAAGAGCAACTGCGGGAAACCGCCGCTTTCGATCAGGTTGTTCACCGCCTGGCGCACGAACGGCAACAGCACGTTCGGGCAGGCGATTTCGAGAACCTTGGGCAGTTCCGGTTCCGGCATGCCGCCGATGCGGAACAGACCGGCCTGATGCGCCTCGGCCAGAAACACCGTCTTGTCCGTATGCTTGGCGGTCACCGTCACCGCCAGCACCACCTCGTACAAGCCCTGCTCGGCATTGAGCTGGCTGTGGCTGATGCCGAGTTGCACGCCGACCTCCGGGTTGGTGGCGTCGAGAAACACCTGCGGCGCGCCGGGCACCTCGAAGGAGCTGTCCTTGATATAGATCTTCTCAAGGTTGAAGACGAATCCGGGTTGGGTAGTTTGTTCGGTCATGGGGCGGAACCTGTTAAGTTATGATTGTTTGCCGCAAAGACGCGAAGGCGCAAAGAAAAGTGCCGAATAACAACAGGAACAATCTTTGCGTCTTTGCGCCTTGGCGGCGAAAACTTCTTATTCAGCAATTCCCTAACGTCAGCCATGCAGCAGCGGATCGAGTTCGCCGTCCGCATCCAGCTCCGCCAGATCGTCGAAACCGCCGACATGCCGCTCGCCGATGAAAATCTGCGGCACGGTGCGGCGGCCGGTGATGCGTATCATTTCATCGCGCTGTTGCGGGTGCTCGTCCACCCGGATTTTTTCGATCTGGTCGGCGGCGATGCCCTTCTTTGCCAGCAACTGCTCGGCGCGGATGCAATACGGGCAGACGCGCGTGCTGTACATCAGAATGCGCGCCATGCTCATTTCGCCACCGGCAGGTTCTCACCCTGCCAGGCCGTGATGCCGCCGGCCAGCACCTGCACGCTGGCGAAGCCGTGCTTGCGCAAGGCAACCGCGGCGCGCGCCGAGCGCTGGCTGGTGCGGCAGCAGACGATGAGCGGGCGCCCCTTGTGTTTCTCGATCTGCTTCAGGCCGGCGGCCAGCCCGGAAAGCGGCAGGTTCAGGGCATTCGGAATATGGCCGCCACGGTACTCGTCCGGCTCGCGCACGTCCACCAGCAGGCCCTTCTCATGGTTCAGGAGACGGATCGCCTCGGCGGTCGTGACATGCTGCACGCCGTGCAGCAACTGGGTGAGCGGCCCCCAGGCGAGCATCGCCAGCACCACGACAATGCCGAGAATCAGGTACCAATTATTGATGATGAATTGCATTGTTTTATGTATAGGTATCGACAGCAGGGAGACGGACTACGCTTGAATCAATGGCCGTCAGAGTCCGCTCAATCCGTACGGGCACTACAAAAAGCGGCGCGCATGGCGCCGATGAGCTGCAGAATTTTCGGATCGGCAATCCGGTAATACACCTTGTTCGCGTCCTTGCGCGAGGCCAGGATGCCTTTCTCGCGCAGAATCGACAGGTGCTGGGAAATATTGCTCTGCGAAGTGCCGACCAGTTCGACGATGTCCTGCACGCTGACTTCGGTGGTGCCGCCGAGAATACAGAGGATCTCAAGACGCAGTGGATGCGCCATGGCCTTCAGGGAATAGGAGGCGTGAATAATATCCTCTGCGTTGGTGATCAGGACCACTCGCTCGGCTGCTGCATTCATGTTTGTGGGCCTCTCTGAAGTCATAACGAATCCACGATGCTGCTGAGTCTTGTTCATTCGTCCCTGAACCTGCTGTTATTGCCTTGGAAACATTATACAATATTAGTGGATTTTAAAAGACTAATAGAGAACGCGGCTTAGAGTAAACCCATGTCTGCACCCCCGAAACCACTGATGTTAATCGTGATGGACGGCTGGGGTTACCGGGAAAATCCCGAACACAACGCCATCGCCAAGGCCAGAAAGCCCACTTGGGACTATTTCTGGCAAAACTACCCGCACACCCTTATACATGCCTCCGAGGCCGCGGTCGGCCTGCCCTCGAACCAGATGGGCAACTCCGAGGTCGGACACCTGAATATCGGCGCCGGCCGGGTGGTATACCAGGAATACACGCGCATCAACCGCGCGATCAGTTCGGGCACTTTCTTCAGCAACAAGACCCTGACCGATGCCGTGGACCTGGCTGTGTCCACCGGCAAGGCGGTGCACATCCTCGGGTTGCTGTCCCCGGGCGGCGTGCACTCGCACGAAGAACACATCCATGCCATGGCCGAGCTGGCCGTGAAACGCGGCGCAAAACAGCTCTACTTGCATGCCTTTCTCGACGGTCGCGACACGCCGCCGCGCAGCGCAGCGGCGTCGATCAAGGCCACGGAGGACAAGTTCATGGCCCTCGGTCAGGGACGCATCGCCTCGATCATCGGCCGCTACTACGCCATGGACCGCGACCACCGCTGGCCGCGCATCCAGGCGGCCTATGACCTTATTACCCAGGGCAAGGCCGAGTACACCGCCAAGAGCGCGAGCGAAGGATTGGAAATGGCGTACGCACGCGATGAAAGCGATGAATTCGTCGCCGCCACCACGATCGTGCCGGACAGGGAAGTCCCAATGCCGCGGGCGCAGGATGCGCAGGAGCGGCGGCCGCCGGGAGCGACCGGCTCACCGATCAGCATCCTGGACGGCGACGTGGTGGTGTTCATGAACTTCCGCTCGGATCGCGCGCGCCAGATCACGCGCCCGTTCATCGAGGAAAACTTCGACGGCTTCCAGCGTGCGCTGTGGCCGCGCCTCGGACGCTTCGTGAGTCTCACCGAGTATCAGTCGGAGTTTCACGTCCCGTGCGCATTCCCGCCGGAACGCCTGCGCAATGTGCTCGGCGCGTATCTGGCCACGCACGGCATCCACCAGTTGCGCATCGCCGAAACCGAGAAGTACGCGCACGTCACCTTCTTCTTCAACGGCGGCGAAGAGGCGCCGTTCAAGTTCGAGGACCGCATCCTCGTGCCCTCGCCCACCGACGTGCCGACCTACAACTTGAAGCCGGAGATGAGCGCGCCGCTGGTGACCGAAAAACTGATCGAGGCGATCCGCGGCGGCGTGTACGACGTCATCGTCTGCAACTTCGCCAATGCCGACATGGTCGGGCACACCGGCGATTTCGATGCCACGGTCAAGGCCATCGAGGTCCTGGACGGCTGCCTGAAACGCATCTACGACGCACTGCGCGCGGTCGGCGGCGAGATGCTGATCACCGCCGACCACGGCAATGCCGAACAGATGTTCGACAACGACACCCGCCAGGCGCACACCGCGCACACCATCAACCCGGTACCGTTCGTGTACGTCGGCCGCAAGGCGAAGATCGCGGCGACCGGCGCGCTCGAAGACATCGCGCCGACCATGCTGTATCTCCTGGGCCTGCCGATCCCGCCGGAGATGAGCGGGCACGCGCTGGTTGAGCTCAGCGCCTGACAGCCGGCAGCGCCTGCGCCGGCCGGCACGCTGGCTGGCGGCGTCGGTACTCGCGTTCAGTGTTGCCGCGGCCGCCACAGGCCAGAACGAGGAACAACTGCGCGCGCTGCGCACCCGCATCGACGCCCTGCAGGCAGACCTGAACGAGACACGCGGCGAACGCAACGAGGCGCGCGCACAGTTGCGCGAGGCGGAGCGCCGCATCGGCCATCAGTTCAAGTCGCTGCGCGACACCGAGGCGCGCCAGCGATCCGACAACGCGCGGCTCAGCGCCCTGCAACAGGCGCGCACCCGCGGCCGCGCCGAACTCGGCACCCGCCGCCAGGAACTCGAACAAGCCGTGCGCGCCGCCTACGTGCTCGGCCAGCAGGATTGGCTCAAGCTGCTGCTCAGCCAGGACGATCCGGCGCGCGTGAGCCGCACGCTCACCTATTACCGCTATCTCACCCAGGCGCGCGCGGCGCGCATCGAAGGCATCGAGACGGCGCTCCGCCGGCTGGATGTGCTGGAGCAACAGATTGCCGAACGCGTGCAGGAGCTGGCCGCACTGCGCACCCGCCAGCTTGAACAGAAAAACGCACTGGCGGCGACGCGCGCCGAACGCCGCGCCCTGCTCGCGCAACTGAACGAACGGGTACGCGACCGGTCTCAGGAGATCGGGCGTTTAAAGCAGGATGAAGACCGGATGGCGCGCCTGGTGCGCGAGCTGCGCGGCGCACTGGCCCGCGCGCCGGCGCCGGAACCACCGGCCGGAGGCGCGGCACCGGCCAAGGGTGGGCGCTGGCAACTGCCGGTGCAAGGCCGCCTGACCGCCCGCTTCGGCAGCCCCAGGGAAATCGGCGACCTGCGCTGGCGCGGCATTTTTCTGGCCGCGTCCGAAGGCCAGGAGGTGAAGGCCGTCACGCGCGGACGCGTCGCCTACGCCGACTGGCTGCGCGGCTTTGGCCTGCTGGTCGTACTGGACCATGGCGGCGGTCTGATGTCGCTTTACGGCCATAACCAGAGCCTGTACAAAGGGGTCGGCGACAGGGTGGAGGCCGGCGAGGCCATCGCGGCGAGCGGCAATACCGGCGGCCCGGCGCAGCCGGGACTGTATTTCGAGATCCGCGAAAACGGCGAGCCGCGCAATCCCCTCGATTGGTGTAAATTATGAAGTAGCGGTCATGCACCCGGGCCAGGCGGACCGGCGTCACACATTCAGCACTGGAGACACACCATGAAGTTGGTACAACTCATCAAGAACGGACAGTTCACGCGCTATGCACTGATCCTGCTGCTGGGCGTCTTTGTCGGCGTCGGGGTCACGCTGGAACGCGCGGTGCAGGCGGAGCGCACGGCCGCGAAGCAAGCCGACCAGCCGCTGCCCATCGATGAACTGCGCACGTTCACCGAGGTGTTCAGCCGCATCAAGGCCGACTATGTCGAACCGGTGGAAGACAAGAAACTGTTGCGCGATGCCATCCAGGGCATGCTCGCCGGCCTCGATCCACATTCGAGCTTCCTCGATCCGGAAGGCTTCAAGGAACTGCGCGTCGGCACCGAGGGCGAATTCGGCGGCCTCGGCATCGAAGTCACCATGGAGGATGGTTTCGTCAAGGTGGTGTCGCCGATCGAGGACACCCCGGCGGCGCGTGCCGGACTCAAGACCGGCGACCTCATCATCCGCCTCGACAACAAAGCGGTGAAGGGCATGGCCCTCAACGAGGCCGTGAAACAGATGCGCGGCAAACCCGGCAGCGACATCGTGCTCACGGTGGTGCGCGAAGGCCAGCCCAAGCCGCTCACCTTCACGCTCACGCGCGCAATCATCAAGGTACAGAGCATCAAGCAGCGCATGCTGGAGAACGGTTTCGGTTACGTGCGCATCACCCAGTTCCAGGCCAATACCGGCGATGGCCTGAAAGACGCGCTCGCCAAGCTCAAGCTGCAGAACAAGACCAATCTCACCGGCCTGGTACTCGATCTGCGCAATAACCCGGGCGGCGTGTTGAACGCAGCGGTAGCGGTCAGCGATGCGTTCCTCAGTAGCGGCCTGATCGTGTACACCGAAGGGCGCGTGGCGGATGCCGAACTGAAATTCAGCGCCACACCGGCCGACCTCATCAACGGCGCGCCGATGGTGGTGCTGGTAAACGGCGGTTCGGCCTCGGCCTCGGAAATCGTGGCCGGCGCGCTGCAAGACCACAAACGCGCCGTGATCATGGGCACCAAAACATTCGGCAAGGGTTCGGTGCAGACCATCCTGCCGATGAGCGGCGGTTCGGCGCTCAAGATCACCACTGCGCGCTACTACACACCGAATGGCCGTTCCATCCAGGCCACCGGCATCCTGCCAGACGTGGTGACCGAAGAGGCCAAGGTCACGAAACGTGACAAGGCCAGCGAGGACATGCTAAAGGAAGCCGATCTGCCGGGACACATCGAGGGCAAGGGCAAGGAGAAGCCGGGCGCGAAGAAGGATGTCCCGTCGGTGAAGCTCGAAACCGCGGGCGAGGACTACCAGCTGCAGGAGGCGCTCAACCTGCTCAAGGGCATCTCCATCTTCCGGGCGCAAAAACCTTGATCGGCGCACGCTGATGGGCCGCGTCACCCTGCTGCTCCTGCTGACACTCGCCGCCACGCCGGCGGCGAGCGCGGCCGGGGAAGGGGTGACGATCGGCATCATCATCGACGACCTCGGCAACAACCTGGCGAACGGAGAACGCGCCGCGCGCCTGCCGGGTGCCGTGGCCTGCGCGGTCCTGCCGCATACGCCATTCGCCAGAAGCGTGGCGAATGCGGCGCACGCCGCCGGCAAGGAAGTGATGCTGCACCTGCCGATGGCATCGCGCGACGCGCGGGAACCGGGGCCCGGGCAGCTCGACGCGGGCATGCCGCCGCTCGAAATGCACGCCACGCTCGATTACGGCCTCAGCACGGTGCCGCACGTCATTGGCGTCAACAATCACATGGGCAGCCTGCTCACCACGCAGCCGGGTGCGATGGACTGGCTGATGCGCGAACTCGCGCAACGCCGCCTGTTCTTCGTCGACTCGCGCACCGATACGCAGACGGTCGCGGCCGAGGCGGCGCGGCGCGCCGGCGTGCCCGCGCTGGAGCGCCATGTATTCCTGGATGACGATCCCGTCCCCGCGGCCGTGGCCGCGCAACTCGACCGGCTCGAACAACTGGCGCGCCGGCACGGTTATGCCCTGGCGATTGGTCACCCGCATCCGGTCACGCTCGCCGCGCTCGAACGCTGGCTGCCGCAGCTCGCGGAGCGCGGCATTCGCCTGATCCCGCTCACCACCCGTCTTGCCCAGATTGCACCCGAGGCCAAACCATGGCGCGCGTCCTGGTCCCATTAGCCCCCGGCTGCGAAGAACTCGAGGCCGTCACGGTCATCGACCTGTTGCGGCGCGCGCGGATCGAGGTGGTCACGGCGGGGCTGGCGCCCGGACCGGTCCAAGGCAGTCGCGGCACCGTGCTGCTGCCCGACACCACGCTCGACGCGGCCCTGCAACAGGACTACGACATGATCGTGCTGCCGGGCGGCCAGCCGGGCGCCACCAATCTCGAACAGGACACGCGCATCCTGGCGCTGCTGAAAAAAATGGCCGCGGCCGGAAAATTCACCGCCGCGATCTGCGCCGCACCCAGGGTGCTGGCGGTCGCCGGGCTGCTCGATGGCAAGCGCGCCACCTGTTACCCGGACGCATTGGACACGCAACAGTTCCCGGCCATTCGCCTTGAAACCCAGGCGGTGGTGCGCGACGGTCAGGTGCTCACCTCGCGCGGGCCGGGCACCGCCATGGACTTCGCGCTGGCGCTGATTGAAGCGCTCACCGACCGCGCCACACGCGACCGGGTCGAGTCCGGCCTGGTGCGTCCGGCGACCCACACGCTTTCGCAGTAACTGCCCGAGTGGATATCGTATGAGAAAAACCGACATCATTATCCGCCCGCTCAAACCGAGCGACATCGCCGACGTCATGCAACTGCACCGCGAGCTCGGCTGGAACCCGGCGTTCAAGGCCGACGGCAGCACCCTCAAGCAACGCCTCGAGGCGCTGATTACCGGGGAAAACGCCCTGCTGCTGGTGGCTGAACTCGAGGGCAAGGTCATGGGTTACATTCACGGCGAGATGGTCACCTACCTGCTGTTCGCCGGGCGCGAAATGCTGGTCAGCGAATTGTTCGTGATGGAGAGCGCGCGCGGGCGCGGCGTGGGCAAGGCGCTGCTGAGTGCGATCGAATCCGAGGCGGTTAAACAAAAATGCTTCCGCATCAGCGTGCTCAACAGCCGCGAACGCGAGTCCTACAAGCGCGGCTTCTATCCGTCCCTCGGTTACGAGGAACGGCCGCACACGGCGAACTTTACGAAACGTCTGGACTGGGGGTAATGGTGCGCAAGCGCACCCTACGAATAAGCGGCTCGGTGGCAAGCTTGATGGAGGCGTGCAGCGGTTAAGCTGCCACCGAGTAAGTAAGAGGTGCACGGGCTCCAAGTGACGTAGGGTGCGCCCTGCGCACCTAACCACGGTTCAACGAAGCCTCAACCCCATCCCCTCCCTAGCCCTAGTGAATGAAGCCCCATTCACCAAGGGGAGGGGACTTTACAGAGATCGCCGTGCGCTCAGCGGAAACCGTAGCGCGTACTGAAGTAGAGCTGGGTACGGTCGAACTCGACGGCATCCGCGCTGTCGTCGGCCAACCGGTAGTTGGCCTCGGCGCGCACATCCCAGCTGGGGCTGACCTGCCAGTTCCATCCGGCACCGAGATGCGAAAAACTTTCGTGCCGCAACAGCGGATTGGCCGTCCCCGTACTACCCAGCGTTTCGACGTTACCGCGTTGCCACTTGAGACTCGCGAACGGCGCGTGGTCGCGCCACAAACCGTAGCGCCCTTCAACATGCAGCCCGTAATAACGACGGTCGGTGTTGCCGTTGCTGCGCTCCTTCGCGTCCTCGTCACCGGCGTACAGTCGCCCGATGACGCGCGACTCGCCGCCGAACAGTGTGCTCCAGGAAAGCGTGGCGGCCGTTCCCGAGGAAGCCTGTCCCGAGCTTGTCGAAGGGCCCGGCAACTCGGCATCGCTGTACAGGCTGTCGCCGCGACGGGCACTGAGGGTCAGAAAATTGCTCGCATTCATGTTGTGCTGCCACTCAATGGCCAGCGCATTGACGAGCAGGGAACGCCGCGAATCGAGACGCCACGTCTCCTGCTGCAGCGGCACGGCAAAACGGTTATTGCCCCAACCGAGTGTCTCGCCGGCGAACGAACGCACCACGTCCACTTCCGTGCGACTGATGAGTTGATGTGTTGACCTGGCACCAGCGTCCCCGACAAGCGCCGGATCCAGCAACAGGCCATTGGGCTCGTCGCCGGCCGTAGCCGTCCCGGCGCCGCACAGCAAGGCGGCGAGAGCGAGAGTCCGGCAACGGACGCGGTTCATCGCCATGAATTCCCTGTCGGCAAAAGGTAGAACGGACCAGATAATCGTAGCACAACGGCGCCACCGCCGAACCGGTGGAATTGACCTTATGGCTGGCGCGGCCAGGCAGACATGAGCAAAAACCGGCCGGCGCCGGCCGACAGCCAGGCGGCCGCACCCACCCACGAGGCCATGCTCGCACCGCCCGCCGCCAGCACCACCGCCGCCGAGATCAGCAGGCCACTGCCGGTCACGGCCAGCAGCAGGCGCCGG
>CAYHES010000097.1:0-9586 GCA_964355495.1 uncultured Acidiferrobacterales bacterium | reverse complement strand
GATGTTTCAATCCTCTCTCGCCTCAATGAGGCGAGAGCACTGCGGTACTGCAAGGCCATGATACACGTCATAGATTTCAGGTAAATGCGCGAACGTCTTCCATCCGGCATGGAAGCTTGTACCGCAATCAACCTGGCGGTTCGGTTTATCTCGCTTCGTCATAGGGTTATCGTCAGCGCGATCCTACCGGGGTTGGTACTGTCGCTACAGGTTCGCGGAAGCTATACGACCAGCGGTCCTTCAAAGTCCGTGGCCTTAAACTTGCCGTACTCCTTCACGTTCTTCGTGAGCGGTTCCGTCAGTCGGTAGAACCGCAGATTATCCTCCTCTTCCTTGATCTCCGCGAGGAGACTGCGTTCCAGTTCCTCGTACTGTGCTTGATTCACCTGACATTCGAAAACGGACTTCTGAACGCGTTGACCAAAACTTTGGCATACCTTGGCGACACGCCGCAGGCGCTTCCTGCCGGCGGAGGTTTCGGTCGATACGTCGTAGCTCACGAGAATCAGCATGGTCATTTGATGAGAAAGGGCAGGTAGCCCTCCATTTCGCCGCGAATCGTGCGCGCCAGAAACCGCGCCTGAAGATCGGGCAACAAGCCGAAAGGTGCTTTGCTCTCCAGCAATGGATGAGTCAGCTCTTCCTGCTTGCGTTCCTGATAGGCAACAACGACTGTCTTGCGCGCATCGTCTTGCATGTGCACCGCGCCGCCGGGGCGCTCTTCGAAATCCTTCTCCGAAACCTGCCCGCGATTGATCAGCGTCAGCACCAGCCGATCCGCCAGGATCGCGCGGAACTCCTCCATCAAGTCGAGCGCCAGTGCCGCCCGACCCGGGCGCACGGCGTGCAGGAATCCGAGCTGCGGGTCGAGGCCCACGCTCTCCAGCGCCGAACGGCAATCGTTCATCACCATCGAGTACACGAACGAAAGCAGTGCATTGAAGCGGTCGCGTGGCGGCCGGCGCGAGCGGCCATTCATGGCGAATGCTGCACGCGCGTCCTTGCGAAGCAGGCGAGTAAGATTATCGAAATAAGTTCTTGCTGCCTCGCCCTCGATCCCGCGCACCGTGTCCAGATTGGCGGCGGCCGGCAGCGCACGAATGCTCGCGGCCAGCGAGTCCGCCGCGCGTTCGATCGCGGCGCGATCTTCACCGTCATCGGCCTCTCTCGCCCCGCGTAGCAGGACTTGACGCGCGTTGCGCAGTTTGCCGGCAACGATGGATCTCGCGGTATCGAGCGCGAAGGCGGGGTCGGCGGCGACGCGGAATTGCGCCTGACGCAGCAGAATATTGCCGCTCACCGGGCCTTCGACGCGCGCCATGAACCGGCCGTTGCGGTTGAGCAGCACCACGCTGCGTCCGTCCTGCGCGCAACGATGCATCAGCGCGGGCGATACCAGCACGTCGCCGAAACAGACCACCGAGCCCAAGTGATGCAGCGGCACCTGCAATTTCTTCTCGCCCTCGACCTCGACACGCAGCGTCTCGTTCTCCAGATGCACGTAGGCGTTGGGTGTCATGACGTACAGGGTGTTGAGTATCTGGCGCATCCGGTCCTCTGCGGCATTCCTTGCTTTCGTGCGTAGCGTGTCTTACGTTGCAGGACATGAATACCACAATCTCGATCCGCCTCGACAAGAACCTCGACCGCGAGTTGGCCAAGCTGGCGAAACGCACCGGCCGCTCGAAGAGTGAGTTGGCCCGCGAGGCCCTGCGCAGACAGCTCGCGATCCAGCGATTCCGCGATCTGCGCCGCCAAGCCATGCCCCATGCCGAGGTAGCCGGTTATCTCACTGACGAGGACGTGTTTCGAGACGTTTCGTGAGGGTCTTTCTGGACACGAAAGCCCCGATCAGCCGGATAATCCCGTAATCTCCCAGACAGGCCGCTGCTCTTAATGGAGGCTCCCGGCCAGGCGGTGGGGATCTAAGCGAGGCGCCTGCCCGTGGAACCAGTCCAGCGAACGCACCACAACTCAGGCCGTATGCGCCGGCCGGTAGCGCAGCGGCATCAGCTGGGATTCGCGCAGCGCGGCCGTGGCGAAGGTGCGCCCATCGTCGTCGCTGAACTCGACCTCGTAGATACCCTCGGCGAGCGTTTCCACCACCGTGCCGACTTGTCCGCGCAACAGGTGTTTCTGAGGCAGGTCTTCCGTCAGGGCGACCACTTCAAGCAATTTGATGGTATCGGTCATGGTTCACCGCCTCGCCTACAAGACATAACAACTGGTCATTCTCGGAAAGTCCTCGCCCCGGCGCACAATCCAGCTGCTGCGGACCCGTGCCGCGCGCTTTCCCCTGGTCAGCGTGAAATCGAGCTGGTAGCGGGCGCCGTATTCGTCGGTTTCCGTAAGAACCGCCTCTTCGGCGGATGCTGCCCGAAGCAGTGACTCACGGACATATTCGGCATCGGCCGCCGCAAGACCCAGCGCGGCGAGAAACACCCGCGCCTTATGCCGGCCGCGCGGGTGATGCATGTTCAGACAGTAGTCCCGCAGTTTTGCGGTGTCAACGACGGCTCGTTCGGCGTTCGGCAGGCGCATGGTGGGTCAGGAAGACGAGTCCGGTTCGTACAGCAAACCCCGCAATCGGCCCAGCTTGCCGGCATCCGCCAGGGCTTCGGGCTGGCAGATTTCCTTCAGTGAACATTGATCACAACGCTTGTCGTTGACTGGTGGCGGGAGAACGCCGGACCGGAGCAGGGCACGAACAGCGGTGGTTGTGTCGGCAACCTGTTGTCGCAGTGCATCCGTGATCTCCACCTCGCGGCGCCGACGCGAGGTGTGGTGGTAGATCGCGCCGAGACGGACCGGTTTGCCGGTCATTTCTTCCAGGCACAACGCCTGCGCCGCGAGTTGCAGGTCGTCGTTGCTGTACTGTTTCTTCCTGCCTTGCTTGTATTCCACGGGATACGGAACATCGCCCGCGTGGAACTCCACCACATCGGCCCTGCCCACCAAACCCAAGCGATCCGAATACAGCGGCATCGCGCGCTCGATGTGAACTCCGGCTTCCGAGCTGACAGACACCTCATCTGCATGTTCGTGCAGCGCATTGCCTCGCAGGGTATGGACGTTGTCCTCAAACTCGTGCTCCGCGTGAATCAGATAACAACGCCGTGGGCAATAGGCGTATTGGTTGAGGGCGGATAGTGGAATCTGGTCAGCCTCCTCAGCCTTGCTTCCTTCAACGATCATTGTTTGAACCTGTTTTCCCCAAAGAGTACTTCACATGTCGTGTCGCTTGTGTAGCCGCACACCATTTGGCAATGGCTTAGTATCCCATACGCAAGTTACTTGGTAATCGGCGAAAGATTCGGGGAAGCCTTTGACCTTCGCTTCGTTCGTCAACTCTGCCTTGATGCCTTCAAAAAGTTTATGCGCATGAGCACAGCCCAAGCGGGCTTCGCGCTTATTCTGTTCGGCGTTGTTCTCGTGCTGTGTGCCGACATGCTCGAAGTCGTAAAGGCCGCGCAACACCATCTCGCCGCGCGCCGCCGAACGGTCATGTTCAAACATTTGTAGCAAAGCTTTGAATAGCAAGTCGAGGTCGGCTTGGGTAAATCCGGTGCGTTCCGCAAAGGCAGGAGAAACATAGCCCTTCGCGGCATAGAGCGCATACGGGACGATATGCTTATTACCCATGGTGCGTTCCTTGGCCTTGTCAGCCTCCTTGGTCACGGCGCAGCGGGTAATGGTGACTTCGAGCGGGGTAATTGGATGAAAGGATTGGCCGAAGGTGAATTGCACCGGGCCGCGAACTTGGCCCCACGCGGAGCCTTTTAACATGTCGTCGCCTGTCGAGAGTACGCCACCAAAGGCTCGGACATCGTAAAATTTCCGACATAGCCATTTTATGGCCGCCTCTGGTTGCTTATCCTTATCCTTTTCCAACTCTTTAGCGGCAACTTCACCTTTCTTCTGCTCAGTTTCAATCACCGCGCCTTGCTTGATAAGGATATTGAAGTCATTCGCATCGTTTGCGCTACGTTCAGTCGGAAATTGATCCACATAATTTCTGACTTTGCGTTTTAAGCATACGTCCGAAACTAGCCCACGATTAGAGTTAGGGTCGAGTCTCGGCATATTGCCTGCATCAGGATCACCGTTCGGGTTGCCATTGGTCACTTCAAACAGCATCAGGAAATCGTGCCGGTTTGTCAGGGTGTTATCGCTCATATTTATCTCCTATATTCGGTTGGATATTTATTCGTTATCGGCAAGCTCTAATACGTCGTCTACTTCTTCAGGCTTCAGTTCGCCCGATTTTTTCTTTCTCATGTATTCGTCAATAGCCGCTTTACGCGCCGCCATTTGCTGGTAGAAACCCAAGGCAAACCTGCCCTGCTCCACCAAAGTGAAGTAACGGGGAAATTGCGGAGGAGCACCGGGTATTACCGGTTCAAAAAAACCGGCGATTTCAGTAATGGAAGTCTTGATCTTGGCGGCCGCCCGTTGGCCTTTCTCGCCTTGTTGCCGGAGCTTTTTCAAATGGTGTTGATGAAGCTTCCAGAGCAGAGAAAAAGCAGTATTGGGCGTTGTTGATGCGGAGCCAAAGTAACGTTCGGCAATCGTTGCACCGTCGAAGCTCATTCCGTGAGCAGATCGTTGTAGCGAGTCGAGAACTGCCAGTAACCGCCCGCAGTTGTAGGCGGGATCATCGGTTTCAAAGACGTGTGATTTCATTTTAGTTTTCCCCACATTGATAAGTTGGCGATTGAGCGTTAGTTTTATCAGGGCAAAGCGTCCTTGATCATATAAAGCTTTCACGCCATTCTTGGTGATGTCGGCTTTAAGACGATCCAGAACGGGTTTCAGCAAGGTTATTGGCAGCGATTCATTTCTTAGTGCGGCGCGATAAAGCGCGGCAATCAAGTCGGGATTAAGTTTGTCTCGGTCAAATTTGCCATCGTTTTTTCGTCTGACCGTAGTGCAAGCAAGCTGGTCAACCGACAATGGGGATCGTTCGTTTTGTGAAGCATTATCCCCCCCGTATGGAATAATTTCTAAATCCTCAAACCAATTTCTGAAATTCTTCTCTGCATCTTGAACCGTCAGTTGTAGCCAGTCCTTTACAATAATGCGCGGACCTGCTGCAGAAAACGTAATGGCGATAAAACGCTCAAGCTTATTAGGCGGCTGTTCAAATCCATTCCATGGTGTAACCATGAAATCTCTGATGGTCTTCGAGTCCGGTTGTCGTAACAAACGTGCAAAATAGTTAGAAACCGCTTCCGTTTCTTTAGCCCAAAAGCACAGCCAAGCAGGACCGATAGGAAGCCAATGGTCTTTCTGCGCGCTGAGATACTGTATGGCTGCGAGATAAGCTTTCGATGCATTGATTGATACTGGCGCATTAAAACTTTGTTTGAATCCATAAGAACAGAAAGAGTCACCTTCAAAACCAACTATGCCAGCACCAGTTCCCCTGGCTGGTTTTGGCAATCCCGTCACCATTGGGGTATGGGTTCGTGCTATCGAAACACCAGTTTGTCCAGTAACGAGGCAAATACCCTTCTGTGCACTATTTTCAGATTCATCAACTTCACCCGCATGAATCTGGCGCCAATATGGACGTATAACCTCTTCATTGCTGATGAGAATATCGCCCTCAACGGCAAACGTAAGAAGGTCAGAACCTAACTTGACTTCACTACCATCCGCTTTTCGGATCATCCATTTGGGTGCCCCCGTGGTTTCCAATCTCAAGAACGATGGCGGATTCTCCTGAAGTCGCTCGTAAAACCTAAGCAGTGAAGCAAGTGCGCTGTATTCGGTAGCAGTAAATGCTTCACTGATCTGCCGCCAAAAATCATCGTGTTTACCACGAAGATTGTTTATGGAACGCTGATTTAGCTCTTTGTCCGGTTTCGGATTCAAATTGAATAACGCGCCAATATCATCGACCAGAAAGTCGGAAACTTGCCCACCACCTGTAGGCCTTGTGGTTTTTGGAATCAAAAATTCTTGCGCCTTCTTCTTCTCGTTCACATGGGTTTCGACGGGGCCATCACCAATAAGCTGGCCATCCTTATCAAGCTGAATAATCCAGCGAACAGGCTTCTGGACAAAAGCGGGGTCTTCCAACAGATTTTTGGTTAACGCAAACTCGTAAAGTGCTTTGAGTAACATCGCTAGTCCTCCATGACTCGGTTGCGTATCAAGCTGACCCGCTGCGGGTGGCAATCGAGTTTTGCGTCCTTGATATTCGCTTGAAAGAAAACTGCTTCAGGCTTGACCAATAAGCCTTCCCATCTCGGTGCGTTTTTCTTCTTCGGCTGCACTTCTTGTTCTTCTTTGGTAAGCCAACGGAAACCCTGTGTTCGCTGTTCGTGATCGAATACGTCGTACAGCATTAGCCCCAAGTCTTCTTCGGGCCAGAGGCCCTTACAATTTTTGCCGAGTTCGGCTGAACGTCGTTCCAGTGCCACTTGGATATCGTCTTCCAAGTCAAAGTCAGCGGCGAATTCGCGGACACCTAAATACGGGCGGTGATAGCACTTACCACTTTTTGCCCGTCGCTCAATTTCTGTCCGGTATGCCTTGATCGGGTGGCCTCTTCTTTTGCCTATGTCACTCAAATGCACCTCGGCGGTAATGAGGTATTCGACACCCGCCAGCGCGAGCATATTGCGCTGCGTGCCGTCCGGCGCGCCACCGCCTGCCTGAATCGGAGAAACCTTCTCTGGCGATTTCATCCAGGTTTTTGCGTTGTCGATGCTGATAACGCTGATGACTTCATTGCGCCGAAAGGAAAACCAGCGCCCACGCTGAATGATATGTATTGAGTCAATCAGATAATAGATTTCCGGTTCCCAGAAAATCGCTTCGAGAACGCCGCGAGCGGCGGAGGGCGTCATGACCGGATAGCTCACGCGCTCCACTTTCATTTCCGGGCGCGTGAAGCAGGCGTAATTGCCCCAAGCGCGGATGGTGATAGGCTTGTCGCTCATACAAAAAAATCCTCCGTTGGGCGCTTGTCGATAACAATGCCAAGGTTGGGATGATACCAACCTTCGGCCAATACATGGATTTCGAGATTTGGCAGGAGTGGCGTGATGGCTTTGAGCGTGAGTAGGCGCTGAAAATCCCGCTGATGCAGGTTGACCATGAACCGTTGCAGCTTCCTCAAATCATCTCGACCAAAACGTGGGTGACCTTTGATGACAGGACGAGTGCGAATTTCTTCGATAAGATTGCAGCCTTTGCCATAAGGCACGATGACTGGTTGTGTATCGTTCTGGATGACCAGCCCCAGTTCGGCCACTTTGCGGAAATGCAGTTTCCCCCGCTCGTTTTGGATGTTGTTATCGTTCGGCACGAGCTGATAAAGCCGGTCGAAATACCGCTCGAACAGCTTGTGATCGGTGGCCAGTGCATCGGCCTCGACTTGGGCAAGAAGGGAGGCTGTGATGTCGGTGGCCGTACGGTAAACGCCAGGGGGTAACGTGTTGTCTTCGGGGCGGAAAACGATGACTTCACCTAATGCGGGGTTGCCCGACGCATCGCGCAAGCGGTTCTCGCGGTTGCAGCGTCCGGCGGCTTGTACGATGGAATCGAGTGGCCCTAATGCGCGCCAGACGATAGGGAAATCCACATCGACACCAGCTTCGATCAATTGGGTCGAGACGAGGCGGCAGGGCTGGTTATTGCGCAGCCGGTGACGAATGGTGCCATGTTTGGGGTCGTGGTCAGCGCCGAGCATATCGAGGCGATGTTCCGCACACATGGCCGAGGATAGATGAAACACTGCTTCTCTCTCATTCTGAGGTACAGCGCGGCGTAGTTTCTCCCACAATTCAAATGCGTGACGGCGTATGTTGACGATGCACAATCCTTGATCCCGCTGGGAGATTTGTCCGGCTAACGCATCCCAGCTCGTGTCCTCGTTGGGCTTGGGTATATGAATGGACACCCGGCGCAAGCCACTGAAAATCTTTCCGGTGTCTTGGGTGATTTCCTGAATCTCACCCGGTTTGAAGCCATCGGTAAGTGACAAGGGTCGGTGGCGGAAAGCGGGTTGGGTTGCTGTCGAAAACACGAAACTCACGCCGTAGTGGTCGCGTAGTTCGCGAAATACGTTGAGCAGGGGATTAAGCAGGTGCGACGGCAGAGTTTGTACCTCGTCGAAGATCACCACCGAATGTGCGATATTGTGGAGCTTGCGGCAACGCGAGGTGCGGTTAGCGAACAGCGATTCGATGAACTGTACAGAGGTCGTAACGATGACAGGCGCATCCCAGTTTTCCGCCGCGTATTCTTCTGGGTGCTTCTCGAAGGGGGCTCGTGGCCGCGTTTCTCCCTTGTCTTCTGGTACGTTTACGGCGGAGTGATGTTCAATAACAATGCCCCGTTTCTCCGGGTCAAGGACGCGCCGATATTGCGCGGCGTTCTGTTCGATGATCGAAAGGTAAGGGATAACGACGATGATCCGTCGCAATTGGTTTTGAGGTTGAGTGGCATGGGCTAGGGCGAAAGCCATTCCCGCTAGCGTCTTTCCCCCGCCGGTTGGAACGGTTAGCGAGAAGAAGCCTGGAGATTCTTTCGCCTTGTCGATACATTGCTGAAAAATGCGATTACGAATAGCGTTGAGTTCGCCTTCACTCGACTTGCTTTCTTTCTCGGCAATCAGGCGTTGGAGCAGTTCCGTGGCTTGAAGTTCGAGGGATGGTCTCGACGTGTTCTTGTAATGCGCCTCAGTGTCGAGAAAATCGGCATCGACAAGCGTAGAGAATAACATCCGAATGTAGAACTCGGCGCTGTGCTCGTTCTTCGCTGCAAAGAGTGGTTCGGCAATATGCTTGGGAATTTCCATCAACTCTCGTTCGAACCTTTTGAGCAGTAGCGGGATACGCTCATCCGTTCGATATGTCGCACCCTCCACCAGCGTTTGTAATTCGTGAACGTCATGCAACCCGGCATGATGCCCGGCTATGACGAAAGCTGGCCCGAGCCAATCCTGCCGATAAGCGAGCGCCGCACCGTACACCGCGTGATGGGTTTCTGTGCTGCTATCGCGCTCGGCTCGCAAGTATTGCTGAAACTCATCGCGGTACTTGCCGAGATCGTGCAACAGCCCCGCCCAGTAAGCGACATCACTCAAGGCGGGACAGCTTTTTCCGGCAAAACCGCGCGCCAAATTGCCGACTGCTTGCAAGTGATCCCGCAAGGCATGTGGAACCCCAAATGTGTTTTCACTGTGGGCGTAATAGTCATTACTTGATTCGTTAACCATGCCGTCCATCCCGGTAACAGAAAAATCCTGCGCCACCCAACGAACGGTGCGCAAAGCACACTCTACATTCTGATGTGTGCTTAGTTTAACTTCTGCGCTGTCTCGCCCGATGAGACTGTCACCGCTTTCGCCGGTATTGCGCCACTGCGCGAAGATGCTGTTCCAACACCCGCTTGCGCAAGGATTTCGGGGTCAGGACCTCAACGACCGCGCCGTATTTCAAAGGCCTCGGGGCTGAAGTCCGGGGCAATCCGTTCCCGCATTTCCTTATGCTCCTCGTGCTTCGGATTACGCCGCGTCGCGAGCAGCCGTGTGTTGCCCGGTCTGGCTGCCGCGGTTCTCGGGCGTGCGGAC
>CAYHES010000096.1:0-9676 GCA_964355495.1 uncultured Acidiferrobacterales bacterium | reverse complement strand
CCGAGGACGCCAAGGCGCGGCTGCTGGCCCTCACGCCCGCCAGCTACACGGGCAACGCCGCGCTCCAGGCGCGCGCGCTTCCGGAACGCAAATAAGCCCGTCTACCCGGTGCATCCCGGGCAGACTGTAATGCCTCTGCCCGCGGTCAGGCGTGCCGGCGTCGCGTCGCAGAAACCACGCGCCGCGGCTGCTTCCGCCTCGCGCTCCGGATCGCGGGCGGCGATCAACAGCGTGCAGCGAATCCGCGAATCCCTGTAACGCCTCCTTGAGTGGGCGGAACGAAGCTATACTTAACTCCTGAATTTACCGTTTAAGTCCGGCCATTAACCTGGGAGAGCGGACGCTCGCCATATTGCCCATGAGTGACCATAGCCAATCCGACACAGCGGCGAAGGAACACCGCCGCGCCATGACCCGCGATGAGTTGCGCGTCGCGGCCGTGGACCTTATCGCCCACGCACGCCGTGAGATCGCGATCTGCAGTCCGGCGCTCGATCCGGCGCTCTATAACCGCGCCGCCCTGGCCGAGGCGCTCGGACATTTCATCGCCCGCCAGGCGCGCTGCCGGGCACGCATCGTGGTGGAGGACAGCGAGCACATGTTGCAGAGCAGCGCCCGTCTGGTCGAGCTGGCGCGACGTTTCTCGGACATGATCCTGATCCAGCGTCTGGGCGAACCGCACCACGGCCTGACGGAGATGTTCATCGTTGCGGATGGCGAGAGCTGCCTCTACCAGCAGGACATTGCGGTCATCGATGCCACGCTCGACCTGCATGCCCCGCATCTCGCGGTCCCGCTGGCACGGCGCTTCGAGGACATCTGGGCGGCGAGCGAGCCGGTGCCGGGGCTGCACGGCTTCCGCCTGTGAATCCACGCATGCACCGTTGCGGAACCACGCTACTGCTGCCGCTGTTCGCCGGCCTGCTGCTGGCCGGCGGCTGCGCCAGCACGCCGATCGCCGATGCGCCCGGCGGCGCGCGCCACCGGGAGGCCTCGGACGTCGCGGCATCCATGGTCGGCAAGCCGTATCGCTACGGCGGCAGCACGCCGCAGGGATTCGACTGCAGCGGGCTTGTCTACTTCAGCTATAAGCGCGCCGGCATGGACGTGCCGCGCAGCACCGAGACGCAGCGCGGCAAAAGTCGCAAGGTATCGTCCTCGGGCCTGGCACGCGGCGATCTGCTGTTCTTCAACCAGGAGGGGAAGCGCTCCTCACATGTCGGCATCTATCTCGGCGGCAATCGCTTCGTGCACGCACCGTCGAGCGGCAAGCGCGTACGCGTGGATAGCCTCGCCGACGCTTACTGGCAGAAACATCTGGTTGATGCGCGGCGCTTTTGACGGGAGAACAGGACAATGAAATCCTCCGTCCGGCCATTCCTGTTCGCGTTTCTGGCGAGCCTGCTATCGATGGCGCCCGCGCCGCTGACGCACGCAGCCGAGTCTGAGCTGCGCGTCATTCCGCTGAAACACCGCCTCGCCGACGAGGTGGTGCCGGTGGTACGCCCGCTGCTCGCGCCGGGCGAAAGCGTGAGCGGCATGGATTCGCGCCTGATCGTGCGCGCCGCGCCGCGGACGTTTGCACAGATTGAGCGCCTGCTGGCCGATATCGATACGCCGCGCCGCAACCTGCGCATCAGCGTGCGCCATGCCGGAGAGAGTGAGCGCGTACAGGACAGTCAGGGAGTCTCGGGCGACATGCGCCGCGGCAACACGCGCATGGTCGTGACCAACGGCACGGGCGGCACGGGCGTCGGGCGCGCCGCTCCGGACGGGAACCTGCAACTGCACAGCGAGCGCCGCGTCACCACCAAACGCGATGCCTCGACCCAGGATCTCACGGTGCTGGACGGCGGGCGCGCCTTTCTGCGCGTCGGCGAGTCCATCCCGCAGGTACAACCGTTCCTGGCACTGGTTGGCAACCGTGTGACGGTGATGTCTGGAATCCAGTATTACGATGTGACGACCGGCTTCGAGGTGGAACCGCGCGTTCTGGGAGAGCGGATACAGCTCGCGGTAACGCCGCGGCTTGCGTTTCGCAGCAACCAGGGCACGCAGACCGTCAACTTCCAGGAACTGCGCACCGTGGTGACAGTGAAACCCGGTGAGTGGGTGGACCTGGGCGGGACCGTGGAATCGACCAACGAGGTAAACCGCCAGATTCTCAGCACCCGCCGCAGCACAGACAACGAGAACTCACGCTTCCTGATCCGCGTGGATCCGCAATAGGCCGCTCAGGCGGCGTACAGGGCGTTGATCATGTTGCGCAGGGAGCTGGCATCCGCGTGCTGCAGGCGCAGCCCTACACCCTCTTCCGTGCAACGCATCACCTGGGCAGTGAAACGCTGTGGCACGCCACCCGCTACCGGGGCACTCAAGGCCATATCCAGCAGCGCACGATCGGGAAGAAAATGGCCACCGGTGACGACAAACGCGCCCTCGGGACTAAGGTCGCGGATCTGACATTCCGGCAACATAAGCGTGTTGTAGTAGAGCACCGCACCGAGCGAGACCGGGATGCGGCGCGTGGCGCGGCGCTCTGGATTTGTGCTTTGACCGGTCATCTCATTCTCCCGTAGAACATCCCGCCCCTGATGACCGGTATCTAAACGCATTCCCATCCACCCTGCAAGAACGGAGCGATTTCTGACCTCAATTCAAGCGGAAATAAACACCACTGCCATGCCATCGCGGGTAACGCGTACCACCCGTGCCCGGACCACCGGGGGCACTTCGCCGCCCACGGGCCCGGAGATACGCACCTCAAGTTCAGTGCCGATCGGCGGGCACGGTTGTCCACCACGCTCCAGAAAGACACCGCTGTTGCTCATGTCGCGCGTACGCATCGTCTGTCTGCGTTTCTTCCAGAATCCGGGGATCATGACTTCCACTTCGACTGTTATCGGGTAACGCTCGTCGCGGCGATTTTCTCTCATTCTTCCGGCCTGGCAGGGAGTCGAACTGAATATATGCCCAGTATAGCCGCCGCGCCGGCCCTGTCCCGCCCGTGGCGTGACAGGCTATAGTCGCCGGCATGAACACCCGCCTCTACCGCCTGCTCACGCAACTGCTGTAGTGAATGAAGCCTCATTCACTACCGCGCCGTTCCGCGAACAACAGGTGATGCATTGCGCCCAAGCCATTCTCCAGCGCGCCCGCATCCCGCATTTCTCCGACCCGGCCGGAAATATTGTCATCGGCTGCGCCTCGCCCGCGGACTATCGCGCGCTCTTGCGCCGACCGGGCAAAGAGCCGGTGCGGCTGTTCATCGCGCACATGGACCACCCGGGCTTTCATGGCGTGCGCTGGCTGTCGTCCCGGCGCCTGCTGGTGAAGTGGCACGGCGGCTCGCCGGTGAAACATCTGCGCGGCGGCCGTGTATGGCTGGCCAATGACATTGGCATCGTCGGCGAAGGACGGATTGCGTGCGCCACCCTGCTGCCGTCTCGCCGCACGATCGACACGGCGGAAATCCTGCTGGAGCGACCGCTGACCGCGGCGCCGGCGGCGATATCCCTCTACGGCGGGTTCCGCTTCCGTGCACCGGTCTGGCGCGCGGGCAAACGCATCTATACCCAGGTTGCCGATGACCTGATCGGCGTGTTTGCGGTGCTGGCGACGGCGCTCGCGCTCTATTCCGGGAAGCGACGCGGGCCGCCACCCTTTCTCGGACTGCTCACGCGCGGAGAAGAGGTGGGCTTCGTCGGTGCCGTCGCACATTTCGAACTCGACTGGCGGGAGCGCGCGCGCCGGCCGATCGTGGCGATCAGCCTTGAGACTTCGCGCACCTTGCCCAACGCACTCATCGGCAAGGGGCCGGTGGTACGGCTCGGCGACCGGCGCACGGTATTCGATCCCGGCTATCTGCACATCCTCTCGGAAGTCGCCGGGCAGGAGCTGCCCGGTCGGCACCAGCGGCGCGTCATGGACGGCGGCGCCTGCGAGGCCACGGCCGCCATCGCCTGGGGGCTGCCCGCCATCGGCATCTCCGTGCCGCTCGGCAACTACCACAATCAGGGCTTCGAAGGCGGTCCGGACTGCGCGGGCGAGGATGGCCCGGCCCCGGAGTTTGTGCACCTCGACGACATCGACGGGCTGCTGAAGCTGTGCCGCGGGCTGATGCAGCCGGACCTGCCGTGGGCGGAGCCCTGGAAAGAGCAGCGCCGCCGGCTCCAATCGAACCTGCGGCGCTACAAGAAACTATTTTGAATACTGTTAGCGGAAAAAGCCCCGTTCAGCACCGGAAATTGCCGGTCATGTCGTTGCCGCGGCGAGCAGGGGCTTGTGGCCGCGCGCAAACAGCACCGGCACATCCAGCCACAATCCGTCCGCAGTTGCCAGGGCGGCCGCCTCCGCGAGGTGCTCTGTGCGGAGCCGGTCGCGCTGCGCGGCCGGCACCTGCTCAACCAGCAGCCGCAGAGCACTGTGCCAGATCACCTCCCACCATTCCTGTGCGTCGCGCAGGTGATAGCCAAGTTGCTCCTCCTGCACGGCAACATCGACAAGGCCGGCGTCCTGCAGGAGCGCCAGCAGGGCTTCGCGCCGACTTACCTGCTCCCAGGGAGCGGGCGCATCCAGGCCGCCGCAAACCTGTGCGATACGCTGCAGCAACAGACCCAGCTGTGGCTGAAACGCCCGTGGCGCAAAGACCGCCAGGTTCACGCTGCCGCCCGGGCGTGTGACGCGCACCCACTCGCGCATGGCCGCACGTGGGTCCGACAGCCAGAAAAGGCCGAGGACGCACGCGGTGTGCTGGAAATAGTCGCGCCGAAAATCGAGGTGCGCGGCATCCATGCCGTGCACATCGATATTGGCGATACCGAACTTGCGGATCTTGGTACCGAGTCTCGCGAGCAGGCTCTCGGCCGTATCGATGGCGATCACGCGGCCAGCCGGACCGACCGCCTGCGACGCCGCCAATGCCAGCGCCCCGGTGCCGGCGGATACATCCAGAATTTTGTCGCCCGCCGCGGGGCGCAGGTGCGTCAGCAGCCGATCGGCGCAGAAGACCGAGAAACGCAATGCCTCGCGATCGGCGCCCTCGGCCATGGCATTACGCAACAACTCCCGGCGCCCGGCATTTTCGTCACTCGGCGCCCGCATGTTTTTCATGCCTCAAAATCCCTGGATTCTCGCGGATTATACCCGCCACCCGGGGAATGGTCCAAATATCGGGCTCGGAAAATCTCGACATGCCGTTTGTCGGGCTGACAAAGCCAGCCATCGTTACCACCATCAGCCGAAGTGTTCGGCTCTGCTATGATTTTCCAAGAAAGCTGTCAGCACCACTGACATATCCCAGGGAGCGGCTAAGGCATTGCCTAGAGACGCATCGTGAGCATTTCATTGAGCATCTTCCAGAAACCTTGCCCGGGCTGCGCAGCCAGCGTGGCGATCGGCGCTGCACGCTGTGACTGCGGACACATCTTTGAATCCGCCGCCAACAACCTGTCTCCGCTCGAAGCGTCGCTGCGCGACGAAGAGCTGTATGAAGGCTACCTGGCCGCGCGCGCGGAACAGGCCCGACAGACTGCGCGCAGGGCCGCGGAGGCGCTGGCCGAAAATATGAGTAATGCTGAATTGGTTTCCGCCTGCGCGCTGGCGCGGGAAGTTGCGAAGTCCATTAATAGCGACCTTGCGGAACAACAGACCAAGATTGCGGCCCTACGCAACGCGTTGCGTAATTTGAAACCGGTTGCACCGGTTGTTTCGCCTGCCGCAACGAAACCTTCCACCATTACAGCAAAGTCTGCGTCACGCCAGCCGCCCGTAACACCCTCCGCCCCGGCGCGCCCGGCACCAGCGGCCACCGTATCCCCAACTCCGGCAGACCTGGCGAAATCACCCCCAGCGACCGCACCCGCCAAACCCGCTTCTGTTTCGGTCTGGCATGCGACCACGACACAGAAGGCCGCTGGTGTGCTGGCCGCCATCAAGAATGCCAAGGCCCGGGAAGCCATTGCCCGTGCCCAACAGGCCAAGGCAACCGCTGATGCGGAACAAACATCGGCGCCGGTTACCGCCAGCGCTCACGGCGCGGCTCCCCCTTCTGCTTTCCGAAAGGAACAGGCCTCCAGGGCGGAAAAGATTATGGAGGCGCGCAAGACGATCGATGGCAAGGAATGCCCAAATTGCACGTCGAGCGTCCCGGTAAATACCACGCGCTGCCAGTGCGGCTTTGCATTCGTCTCGGGCGGTACGGAACTGCCTTCGCTTACGCTTTGCACGGGCGATTTCACCGCCCTGCGCAACAGCCTCAAGCTTAATCTGCGCTAAAAGAAGTAACTTACGGTTTGCTCGAAATCAGGGACAGGGGCCTTTGGCGCGGCTCTGGCACGCGGCGCGCCGGATTTTCTTGAGCGGGTAACGCCCGATCGCCGTCACCCGTTCGTTCAGGAAGATTACCGGCGTTAGAAAATTTTCCGTCACGCGTTGCCCCGCGCGCGGAGCACGTGTCAGGTAAAACAATACTTCATGACTTTTTCCATCCGCGCCGATGACTGCCTGCTGTTTGTACGGATTGGTCCACTTGCCAGACTGGTGCCCATCCATGATTCGCTCCACCACCTGGCGCGACATGCCGGGGTAGACATTCAACAGCATTTCATCGTTCGCCTCGGCGAAATCATTCAAGCCCAGCCACTTGCGCACCACCGGTGACGGGTTGACCGGCTCCGGCAATTTCGGCTCACCCTGCGGCGCCGGACTCTGCGGTTCGGCGACAGGCTCGACCCGAGACGGCGATTTCTGCGCCGGTGCCTCGACGACCGGGCGCGACGTCGTGGCGCAACCCGCCGCGAGCAGCATGAATGAGATCGTCAGGATTCTGCGCATTGCTCCCTGCCTGCAGTGCTTCGGTAACTGGAACGGATCGGACTCCCGCGCGACGTGAAGCATGGTGATGGCGATTAACGCCGGCGCGACCCCGCGCGCGACTTGGCGCCAGCCGATTTCTTCGAAACGGCACGCCGGCGGTGGGCGCCCGGCTTTTCCTGCTCGAAGGTCTCGCGATAGGCAAGCGATGCCGTGGCGCGCGCGCGCTCAACCAGCGATTCGATAAAACCCGGTGTCGCACGCTCGGGACGAGCACGGGTATTCTGGCGCTTCACATCCCAGAAGCGCAGCAGGGCCATGTTGCAGGCGATGGTCAGGGTTACCGCCAGCGGATCGGCCACGAAGACCAGCATCAGGATCGCGAAAAACACCATGTTGTCCTGCGGCAAATTCAACATCCGCGCCACATAGGCAATCGGCCCGATGTGCGATTCGAAGCTCAGGCGCTTTCTGCGCAGCTCCTGGATGCGCGGCTCGAGGAGCGTCCCGCGATCGCGGATCTCGGACAGCTCGTCACCGAACTCGCGCGATAGACGTACCTTGCCCTGCACCTGTTCGCTCGGCAGCTGCTCGATCTGACGATTGATAATCGACGCACGCTGCTTCTTCTCGCCGAATTCACGTTCGAGATCGTTGAGTTCCAGGGTGATGAGCCGGTACTCCTCGGCGGTCTTCTGGTAGCCCTGGCTCAGAAAGCCGAAGATACCCACCGACGTGATGAACATGAGCGTCACGAGGAAGCCGATCAGGAGGGCGCGGAAACCATCGGAGACGAGCATCCAATAGCGGTAAAGATAGGTCGCCACGCCAACCTTGCCGGCCTCCAGGGTGATACCCATGATCAGCGCCGGCACGTAGTTGTAGGCAAACATGCTGGCGATGCCGATGACTGAAAAATACGCGGCGGTAACCACGAGCGATGCGGTCACCGAAATGAGAAAGATCATGTACATGTGGCGCTCCCGATGTAATGCCGAATTTGGCGGGCGCGGACCCATTGCGCCCCTCGCGACCCGACACGGTCGCTGCGGTCGCGCTTCCATCCTGATGCGACCTCAGCCGAACTGAGAGCAAGAACCATGCCTCAATGGAATATAGTTCAGGAACATAAGGTTGCAACATGGGTGATGGGTGTCTGTCAATATTCCGGCGTAAATACTTCGGGTTAACGTCGGAATAGCCGGATCAAAGGGGTAGGCCGGGTACGGAGTACATTTTGCCGCCGGCAAAACGATAACGCGTTGATTCTTCTTCCCACTTTCACCTGCCAAGCAACCGGAGAACGCATGGAGGGAGGGGCAGCAATGCTGCTATACTTTGAAAACGAGCAATCCTCTTCAGCAGACCCTTAGGGCAGGCAGGAACATCAGCCATGGCGGGCAGGCTTCACACGGACACGCTTAGCGGGTTCACCCTCACCACACGCGACTTTCCGGATTTTTACGCGCGCATTCAGGCGCTGCGTTTTCCGATCAGCGTGGCCGAAGTGCTTGAGCTGCGCGATCTCATCAACCACAGCGCGGACGTGCATGAGGAACCCGCCGACATCCCGCAGAACCGCGAGTTCCGCGAGTCCCTGGAAAGCGCCATCCAGTCGTTCGGCATTGAGAACCGCCAGCACAGCGAACGCCTGCTCCGGGTACTCAGCATGCTGCGTAACATGCATTATCAACACACGATCGCCTCGCGTGACGCCGAGCAGCGCCTGCGCCAGCTCCAGGCCGATAACCGGACCGCCCGCCGACACAGCCTGCGTAACGGTGTGCTGGCACTGCTCACGATGCTGGGAACCGGCCTGGCCTGGTTTTCCCTGGAAGGGGCCGGCTGGCTGCTGAAACTCCTGCCCTTGACCGCCGCGATTGTCGCACTCGGCTATTTCCACGCCCTGCCGCTGCTCGACCGGGAGATGGAACGGCTGACGCGCGACCTCAATGATGTGCTGCGCAAGCGCGTGGACACACTCAACTGGCGCACCCTGATCCACAAGCTGGCGCTGCTGCTCGGCTACAAACAGATCCAGGGCATCGACGTGTTCCGGCACGAGCATGCTGACCCGGGAAGCAGTGGCTCCTACCTGCTGCACTGAGAGTTCGCGAAGTACTCAACGCATGGCCGGCTCGGGACGCCAGCTCTCGATCCGGGCCGGGGTCTTACTGAGGAGAACGCTAAATAGTGCGCACTCCGACATGCCCTGGGTCCCTTCTCCCCGCGGGAGAAGGACAGGATGAGGGCCGTTTTTTTGCGCTGCTTGGCCCTCACCCCGGCCCTCTCCCGCAGGGAGAGGGAGAAAAACGACACGCACTATTTGGTGACCGGATCAGTATGTTCGTATCCCCGATTACTCGTCACCACCATGGCCGCGAGCCACAACGCGCAGATAGCGGCGGTTACAGCGGCCCAGAATAGCTCCGCGCTTCACTCTGTGGCTGCTCCCGGTGATTTCTGCTTCACTCGTCGGTCACGCAGCCTTCCGAAGCATTCTTGACGCTCTTGATGTACTTGTAGAGCGTGCCGCGCGTCACCTTGTACGGCGGCATTTTCCACGCCACCTTGCGCTTGCTCATCTCGGCATCGCTTACCGCCACGCTCAGTTCGTTCCGGTCGGCATCGATGGTAATGACATCGCCATCCTGGATCAGCGCGAGCGGGCCGCCCTCCTGCGCCTCCGGCACCACGTGGCCGATGATGAAGCCGTGCGAGCCGCCAGAGAAACGTCCGTCGGTCATGAGCGCCACGTCCTTGCCCAGACCCGCGCCCATGATCGCCGAGGTCGGCGTGAGCATCTCCGGCATGCCCGGGCCGCCCTTCGGGCCTTCGTAGCGAATCACCACCACATCGCCTT